>JAFDHL010000026.1 GCA_019308785.1 Deltaproteobacteria bacterium | reverse complement strand
GACGACGGACGTGACGGGGGTGACGACGTTACCTGAAGGAGTTGAGATGGTGATGCCGGGAGACAATGTGAACATGGAGGTAAGTTTAATTACGCCGATAGCGATGGAGAAGGAATTGAGGTTTGCAATTCGTGAAGGTGGAAGGACTGTTGGTGCCGGTGTCATCAGTGAGATTATAGAGTAGGGAGAGGAACATGATAACCAAGCAAAAGATTCGTATCCGTTTGAAGGCGTATGACCATAAATTGCTTGACCAGTCGGCCATGGAAATCGTGGAAACAGCAAAAGAAACGGGTGCAAAAGTCGCAGGGCCGATCCCACTCCCCACGGTCATTAACAAGTACTGTGTATTGAGATCCCCTCATGTGAACAAAAAATCAAGAGAGCAATTTGAAATAAGAACCCATAAGCGTTTATTAGATATTCTGGAACCGACCCAGCAGACCGTGGATTCGCTCATGAAACTTGATTTGGCTGCCGGGGTGGATGTTGAGATAAAACTGTAAAATCGATTCGGGAAAAAATAACGCGGCAATATCGCTAAAAACGGACATTGTTTTTTCTTCAGGTTATCGCAAGATTAAGAATTTAAGAGATTCACAAAAGGCGGGTTGGAAGGAAACGGAGTTAAATCCTCATGGTCAAGAAGCTTTTTGGCAAAAAAATGGGTATGACGAGGTATTTCCTTGAAGAAGGGAAGAGTGTCCCTGTTACAGTTTTAAAGGTTGGGCCCTGTGTAGTGATACAGAAAAAGACCCGTGAGAAGGATGGCTATAATGCAATCCAGGTAGGTTATGGGCACCAAAAGGAAAACCGGGTGAATAAGCCCCTGCTTGGTCATTTTAAATCAGTGGGTGCCGGCTGTTTTGCTCATATAAAGGAAATTCGGATTGAAGATCCAGAGAGCTTTAACCTCGGCCAGGAGATAAAATCAGATATTTTTCAGATCGGGGATATTGTTCACGTGAGCGGTACCAGTAAAGGTAGGGGGTTTTCTGGGGTTATAAAGAGATGGGGTTTTTCAGGCGGAAGAAAGACCCACGGGTCTCGTTCACATAGAATTCCTGGTTCCATCGGATGCAGCGCTACGCCCGGAAGGATTCAGAAAGGGAAAAAACTCCCTGGCAGGATGGGTTTTACGCGTGTCACAATCAAGAACCTTAAAGTTGTCGATATACGACCTGAAGCGGATGTAGTTCTGGTTAAGGGAGCTGTACCGGGAAGCCGCAATAGTCTTATCGAGATTTGCAAAATCTGAAAATTTACTGCAAGGATATTCCTTGCAGCTTGTGCAGGGGATCCATTCAGGTTTTAGAAAATTCTGAGGCAAAAAATGACTGCCGTGGATGTTTATAATCTTCAAAATGAAAAAGTTTCCGAGGTCGAGCTAAGAGACGAAGTCTTTGATGTTCCAATAAAAGAGCATGTGGTTCATCAGGTGATTGTTAGCCAGCTTTGCCGTTACAGGTCCGGAACTGCGGCTTCGAAAAGCCGTTCAGAAGTGAGAGCCTCAGGGTCAAAGCTCTGGCGGCAGAAAGGGACTGGCCGCGCAAGGGTTGGTTCTGCTTCTTCTCCAACAAGGAGGGGTGGTGGCGTGGCTTTTGGCCCAACACCACATGATTATGTTCACAGGGTCGCCAAGAAAGTGAGGAAAGCAGCGGTACGTATGGTGTTAACAGATAAAGTCCATGCCGAACAGCTTATCGTAGTCGATAATTTTAGCCTTCCGGAGATCAAGACAAAGGAATTTGTGGCGGTAATGAAGAATTTTAATGTGTATAAGGCGCTGATTGTCACTCACGATAAAATACAAAACCTGGAAAAATCATCTCGGAATGTCCCGTGGGTGAAGGTAATGCGATATCAAGGGTTGAATGCCTACGATATCTTAAAATATGATCACCTTTTCCTTGAACAATCTGCCATAGGAGAGATAGAGGAGGCGTTGATTTCGTAGTGGATATCTATCAGGTCATCAAAGAGCCACACATCACCGAAAAAGCGAACTTGCAGAAAGAGGGTTTTAATCAGATATCCTTCAAGGTGCACCGACAGGCTAACAAAATAGAAATCAAACAAGCCGTAGAGACTCTTCTGAAGACAAAAGTTTTAGAGGTCAGGACTATGAATATGCGGGGAAAGCGCCGGCGGATGGGAAAGAACATCGGTAAGAAATCTGATTGGAAAAAGGCGATTGTCAAGCTGGCTCCGGGTGAAAGCATCGAAATTTTTGAGGGAATGTAGGAAATAAAATAGATATGAAGGAAGAAAAAACATATTAGATTGCTGGATTAGAAAGCGGATCAAATTATGGGTATTAAGACGAATAAGCCGACCTCACCAGGAAGAAGATTTCAGAGTTCCTCTACGTTTGAAGAGATAACTCGAAAAAAGCCGGAGAGAAGCCTCCTGAAAGCGTTAAAAAAGAGGGGCGGCAGGAATTCGATGGGACGGATCACGGTCCGGCACAGAGGCGGGGGTCACAAGCGCTTATACCGAGTGATTGATTTCAAGAGAGAGAAGGATGGGATTCCTGCCCAGGTAGCTTCCATTGAGTATGATCCCAATCGTGCCGCCAATATTGCCCTTTTGCATTATGCAGATGGCGAAAAACGCTATATACTTGCTCCTCACAGACTTCAGGTTGGAGATCGGGTTGTCTCCGGTCCAGGCGCAGAGATCAGGATCGGCAATGCACTGCCTTTAAGGGAGATTCCCTTGGGCACTACCATTCACAACATCGAACTGAATGTTGGACATGGTGGGCAGATGGCAAGAAGTGCGGGAAATTATGCCCGGTTGATGGCCAAAGAAGGGAAGTATGCCCAAATGAAACTTCCTTCCGGTGAAGTGCGAATGGTTCTTCTGGGATGTAGAGCGACAATCGGTCAGGTCGGCAATCTGGATCATGAAAACTTGTCTATCGGCAAAGCCGGCCGAAATAGATGGTTGGGAAAAAGACCCCATGTAAGGGGCGTCGCCATGAACCCAGTTGATCATCCCCACGGTGGAGGAGAGGGCAAGTCCTCGGGTGGACGTCATCCTGTGACACCTTGGGGTGTACCGACTAAGGGCTATAAGACGAGGGGCAAAAAAGTGAGTGACAAGCTTGTTGTAAAAAGACGAAACAGGTAATTTATGTGTGTCGTTCACCATTGCAATAGTGGACCAATGGAATGATGAAATGATGGTTTTGACAATGGTTGCTCGTTGAAGTTGAAAAGAAGATTGAGTCGACTTTAAACTTGTGGCCTTCAACACACGCCTTGAAGAAGAGGGGGAGACATTTTGCCAAGATCTCTAAAAAAGGGTCCATTTGTTGACGAACATTTGCTAAAAAAGGTCCAGAATGCGGCAGATTCGATGAGCAGAAGGATCATTAAAACATGGTCACGGAGGTCAACCATACTTCCTGAATTTGTTGGGCATACATTTGCGGTTCATAACGGCAGAAAATTCCTGCCTGTGTTTGTTACTGAAGACATGGTTGGACATAAACTGGGTGAATTTTCACCCACAAGGACCTTTTTTGGGCATGCTGGAGACAAGAAGAGCAGGTTGAAAGGCAAGAAGAAATAATATAAGCGTTCAGAGTTAATCGCCTGAATTGGGATCATTTGGAAGAGTTGAAATGGAAACAAAGGCAGTGGCAAGATTCGTTAGGATGTCGCCCCGTAAGGTTCGTTTGGTAATGGATCAAGTTCGGGGGAAGAAGATTGATGAGGCATTAAACATGCTTTCCTTTTCTCCCCAGAAAGGGGCTCGTATATTAAAAAAACTGATCCATTCCGCGGTGGCGAATGCAGAGCAGAATTCGAGTATGGATGTGGATTCTCTTTTCATCAAGCGGATATTTGCAGATGAAGGTCCTACCCTAAAACGTTGGAGGCCGCGGGCGCTTGGTCGTGCAACAAGAATAAGGAAGAGAACCAGCCATCTGACCGTTGTTTTGGACGAGAAGTAGTCTGTACTGGAGGTGTATATTGGGACAAAAAGTTCATCCGATCGGCTTTAGATTAGGAATTAATAGAAATTGGGATTCGAGATGGTTCGCGGGCAAAGAATACAGCCACTTTGTCTTAGAAGATTATAGAATCAGGAAGTTTTTAAAGAAGAGGGTTTTCCAGGCAGGTGTGGCAAGGATAGAGATTGAAAGGGCTGCCAGCAAAGTCCGGATTCGCATGCACACGGCGAGACCTGGTATTGTTATAGGAAAAAAGGGATCTGAAATTGAAAAATTAAAAAGGGATCTTGAAAAAGAGATTAAGCGGGAGGTCATCATTGATATCCAAGAGGTGAGAAAAGCCGAGGTCGAAGCTCAGTTAGTTGCAGAGAATGTTGCTTTGCAGTTGGTTCGAAGGATCGCTTTCAGGCGGGCTATGAAAAAAAGTGTTAGTGCGGCATTGAGATTTGGAGCCCAGGGTATCAAGATTGCCTGTAGCGGTAGATTAGGCGGAGCTGAAATGGCCCGCCGGGAATGGTATCGAGAAGGGAGAGTTCCGCTTCATACAATTAGAGCTGACATAGACTATGGATTTGCGGAAGCGTATACGAAATATGGTGTGATCGGCGTTAAGGTAACAATATTCAAGGGTGAAGTACTGCCTGCCAGAAATAAGGAAGTATAGGAAGCGTTTATGTTAAGCCCAAAGAAGGTCAAATATCGCAAGAAACAAAAAGGCAGGACTAAGGGTAAAGCTTTTCGCGGTAGTACCTTGGAATTTGGTGATTATGGTCTGCAGGCCTTAGAATGTGGCCATATGTCCGCTCAGCAGATCGAATCTGCCAGGATCGCCGTAACAAGACACCTAAAGCGTGGGGGAAAGATCTGGATTAGAGTGTTCCCCGACAAACCTGTCGGCAAAAAACCTGCCGAAACAAGGATGGGAAAAGGTAAAGGCACGCCAGATGGATGGGTGGCAGTAGTTAAGCCGGGAAAGGTTCTCTATGAATTAGAGGGGGTTACGGAAAATATGGCTACTGAAGCCTTCCGGTTGGCCGGACATAAGCTGCCATTTGCCACAAAATTTGTAAGCAGGAGATCGTAAGCTCATGAAGGCCAAGGAGTTGAGGGAGTTAACTGAAGAAGAGCTTAAGGAAAAGGAAAGGGAATCGAGCCAGGAGTTGTTTAATCTGAGGTTCCAGAAAGCCACTGGGCAACTGGGAAATACAGCCGTAATTCCTAAAACAAAGAGAGAATTGGCACGAATAAAAACGGTGATCAGAGAATTGGAAATTTCCAGGGCAAGCGAATAACATGAGGTAGTGATGACAGAGCGTGGATCGCGAAAAAAATTGGCAGGGGAAGTTGTTAGTAATAGCATGGATAAAACAGCAATGATTCTGGTAGAGCGTTTAACCAAGCATCGTACGTACAATAAATATGTCAAGAGGCGTGCCAAATATATGGCCCATGATCCTCAAAACATCTGCCAGATTGGAGATAAGGTCAGGATTATTGAAAGCCGACCCATCAGCAACCGTAAGAGATGGCAACTTTTTGACATCATTGAAAAAACCAATAATGAAGCTTAAGCATAACGAAATGCAGGGATAGTCCATCGGGGCTGATGAAATGATACAAGCGCAAACGAGACTAAAAGTTGCTGATAATTCCGGGGCCAAAGTGCTCTCATGCATAAAAGTGCTGGGTGGATCCAGGAGAAGATACGCAAGCGTGGGGGATATCATAGTTGTCTCGGTGAAAGAGGCGATGCCAAACTCCAAGGTCAAGAAGGGAGATGTTGTTCGAGCAGTTATTGTCAGGACAGCGAAGGGCATTCGCAGATCCGACGGTTCTTACATAAAATTCGATGATAACTCGGCAGTTTTAATCAACCAGCAAAGAGAGCCTGTCGGGACAAGAATCTTTGGGCCAGTGGCGAGGGAATTGAGGACTAAAAACTTTATGAAGATAATTTCACTAGCCCCTGAAGTTCTTTAGTTTTTTTTAAGCGTTCAGCCGTCAGGGGTCGCTGTTCTGCTAAAGGCTACACGGGCTAAAATTGCATCAAATAGTTTGAATTGCGGTTTTGGCTTGATTCGCTGATTGCTTAGAGCTGACTGCCAGGAAGTTAAGGAAAAAGGGATAGGGAGCAGTAAAAGTGCACAAGAAGCATCCTAAAATCAAGAAAAATGACAAAGTTATCGTTATTATTGGAAAAGAGAAAGGTAAAATCGGCACGGTCTTGAAGGTTGATTCTGAGAAAAGCCGTTTAATCGTTGAGAAAGTGAATATGGTCAAGAAACATGCCAGACCCAGCGCCAAGACTGCCCAAGGAGGAATCATCGAAAAAGAGGCTCCTCTTAACATATCCAATGTGATGATTGTTTGTAATAAGTGCGCTGAGCCTACAAGGATTGGAAATCGCCGACTTGAAGACGGTTCCAAAGTCCGCGTTTGCAAGAAGTGTGGAGAACCGATGGATGAGTGAGGGGAGTGGAAATTTGCTATTGAATATTGACGATTGACTATTCAGGGATCAAGCGCATTTTTTATAAAATGTTGAGGAGGTAGTGTTGTCTCGGTTAAAGGAGAAATACCATGCAGAGGTCGTCCCTGCCATGATTAAGGAGTTCGGCTATAAGAGTATCATGGCCGTTCCACGATTAGAAAAAGTTGTGTTAAATATGGGTCTGGGAGATGCTATACAGAATATAAAAATTCTTGATTCCGGTGTTGAGGAACTTACTCTTATCGCTGGGCAGAGGGTTATTGTGACCAAAGCCAAAAGGTCTATTGCCGGATTCAAGCTTCGTCAGGGAATGCCTATCGGATGCATGGTTACGTTGCGACGTAGCAGGATGTTTGATTTTTTGGACAAACTCTTTAATGTGGCCTTGGCTCGGGTGAGGGATTTCAGAGGGCTGTCAGACAAGATTTTCGATGGGCGAGCTAATTGCAGCATTGGAATCAAAGAACATATTATTTTCCCAGAGATTGACTACGATAAAATAGACAGAATGAAAGGCCTAAATATTTCCATCGTGACAACGGCCAAAACCGATGCAGAAGGTCTTTTTTTGTTAAAACATCTGGGAATGCCTTTTAGGAGTTGATTGGGAGGTTATCTTGGCAAGAAAGTCGCTTGTTGTTAAGGCCCAGAGGAAACAGAAATTTTCGGCGCGTCGATATAACAGATGCCCCATTTGTGGACGGAGCAGGGCATACATAAGAAAGTTTGGAATCTGCCGTATTTGTTTCAGAAACTTGGCCTCGAAAGGTGAAATTCCGGGAGTTGTCAAGTCGAGCTGGTGAATAGAAGCAAGCAGAAGGCAGTATGCAGTAAGCACTACCTAAACCGCTTAGTACCTGCTGCCTACTGCCTTACTGCTTACTATTCAAGTGGGACAAGACGATTGCAAAGAAAAGAATTTTCATTCATATGCGGATAGAATGTCCAATACACAGTAACATGGAGTAGATAAAATGACCATGACCGATCCGGTTGCCGATATGTTGACAAGAGTCAGGAATGCTTTGAAGGCTTCTCATGAACAGGTTGATATTCCCAGTTCGAAAATAAAGATAAACATTGCCAATGTCCTGAAGTCGGAAGGTTATATCAGGAATTTTAAAATTATTACCGATGGTAGGCACAGACTCATAAGGATTTTTTTGAAATATGATGAAGCGGGAGTTCCCGTCATCGGTGGAGTTAAGAGAGTAAGCAAACCAAGCTGCCGGGTCTATGCTGGGTATGATGAAATTCCAAAGGTGTTAAACGGATATGGCGTCAATATCATTTCTACATCGAAGGGCCTCATGACAGATAGAGAGGCAAGAAAAATGCGTGTTGGTGGTGAGATACTCTGCTCGCTGTGGTAATGTGCTCTGTCAGCGTTTAGCGGTCTGCAGCCAGCTTATGTAATCGGTTCGCGATTTTATGGGAGTTTTGAATGTCACGTATTGGCAAGAAACCTATTTCGATACCAAAAGATGTTGAGATTAAATTCGAGGGCGATTTTATTAAAGTAAAAGGACCAAAGGGCGAACTCAAGCAAAAAATTCATCCCAAGATCCAGGTGGATGTGGATGGGGATAAAATTGCGGTTTCGGTAGCTGATGGAACAAGGGAGTCAAGATCCCTTCATGGACTCTTTACGGTCTTGGTTGCCAATATGGTGACAGGCGTTACAAAAGGGTTTGAAAAGGTTCTTGAGATTGTCGGCGTCGGATATAAGGCTGAAATGAAAGGTAGAACAGCCGTTTTTAATCTGGGATATTCACGCCCTATTGACTTTGAGTTGCCTGACGGCATAGATGCAAAGATAGAAAAGACTAAGGTCATATTAAGCGGAATTGACAAGGAGCTTCTGGGCCGCACGGCCGCAGAAATCCGGGGGCTCAGGAAACCGGAGCCTTATAAGGGCAAAGGGATCAAGTATGCCGACGAGATCATCCGGAGAAAGGCAGGTAAAGCGGGGGCTACTGCGTAAGGGGAATCTGATTCAATTCCGACCGGAACTTTTTGAATTCGAGAAGATAGGAAGTTGATTATGGGGTTTTTTTAATGGGTACTGCTATTAGGGCCGAGGCAAGGTTAAAACGGAAGAAAAGGGTGCGAAAAAAAATCCGGGGCACACCTGAAAAACCCCGCTTATGTGTCTTTAGGAGCTCCAGGCATATATATGCCCAGATTGTAGACGATTCCACAGGAAAAACCTTATTGGCGGCGTCTTCCTTGTCGAAGGACCTTGGCCTGAAGAATAGAATGGACTGTGGTAATAAGAAGGGGGCTGCTTTGGTTGGAACTGCCATTGCTGAGTTGGCCCTGAAAAATGGGATCAAAAGGGTTGTTTTTGACCGAAACGGATTTTTATATCATGGCCGCGTGAAAACCTTATCTGAGGCGGCACGGGAACATGGTCTGGAATTTTAAAACAGGAATTTTTAAGAAGCCCTAGTCCGAAACTCGTCCGCCGAAGGCGGGCAAAAACACGGGGAGAAACCTATTGTTCAGGGAAGAGAGTGAAGATCAGTTAGTCGAAAAAGTGGTTCACATAAACCGGGTAGCAAAAGTAGTAAAAGGAGGCCGGCGGTTTAGTTTTAGCGCCATTGTTATTGTTGGGGATGGAAAAGGAACGGTTGGTTGTGGGCTTGGAAAAGCCAATGAAGTCCCTGAGGCCATAAGGAAAGGAATAGAAAAGGCCAAGAGAGATATGAAGGAAGTCTCCCTGTATGATACAACTATTCCTTATACGGTGATCGGGCAATCGGGAGCAGGTCGCGTACTTTTAAAACCCGCCGGACCGGGTACCGGCTTGATCGCCGGAGGTGCTGTTCGCGCGGTTTTGGAAGCAGCAGGGGTCCAGAATATACTTACAAAATGTCTCGGTTCCCACAACCCTCACAATTTGGTGAAAGCTACAATAGGAGGGTTGCGTTCAGTCCGCAGTCCAGAAGAGATTGCTCGCCGTAGAGGTAAGAAAGTTGAGGAGTTAGTGAGAGAGTTTTAGTTATGGCTGATACAATCAAAGTTACACTTGTTAGAAGCGGGATAGGCAAAAACAAAAAAATCCGTGAAACCTTGCGGGGTTTAGGCCTTATAAAACTAAACAAGACAGTTGAGTTGAAGAACACAGGGGCCATAAGGGGAATGATAAATAAGGTCTTATTTCTTGTTAAGGTTGGCTAAAAATTATAGGAAAAAGTAATGAAAATCCATGAGCTTTCGCCTGCTGAGGGTTCGAGAAAGAAAGGGAAGAGAGTAGGAAGGGGCCCGGGTTCCGGACATGGAAAGACATCCTGTCGCGGGCATAAAGGACAGAAGTCCCGTTCTGGTGGTGGGCCGCGTCCCGGCTTTGAGGGGGGGCAGATGCCTTTGCATAGACGGCTTCCCAAGCGCGGTTTTAACAACATCTTCAAAAAATACTACAGTATTATTAATATTAAGGATCTTAACCGTTTTGCACCGAACTCCAGTGTTGATTCAGAGGCGTTAAGGAAAGCCGGGCTTGTTGGAAAAGCGGGAGATAGTATCAAGCTCCTGGGCAACGGTGAAATTTCTCATCCTGTGGTTATTCAAGTCCACAAGGTGAGCAAGGCCGCCAAGGAAAAAATTGAGGCCTCAGGTGGTAAGGTTGAGGTCATTTGATAGTATATCGCAAGCACATTCCTAAAAGGTTTAATGGAGATGAACTGAAGTGATTGGCGGTTTTCGAAATATTCCAAAAATTCCTGAACTGAAAAGAAGGATTATTTTTACCCTCTTTATGCTTACGGTTTTTCGGATAGGATGTCACATCCCGACTCCTGGCATAGACGGGAGTGCCCTATCTGCCTTTTTTAGTGCAAGGCAAGGGACACTTTTTGGGCTTTTTGATATGTTTTCGGGCGGTGCTCTGAGCCAGATGTCAGTAATGGCTCTCGGTATCATGCCCTATATCAGTGCGTCCATTATTCTGGAACTTTTGACTGTCGTTATACCGCATCTTGAAAAATTAAAAAAGGAAGGTGAGCAGGGGCGAAAAAAGATTACGCAATATACCCGTTATGGTACGGTCCTTTTAAGTGTTATCCAGGGTTTCGGTATTGCTGTTGGTCTTGAAAATATGACCAGTCCTGGAGGGGCCATGATTGTCCCTGTTGGAGGTTGGGGCTTCAGGCTCCTTACGGTGATTACACTCGCTGCCGGGACTTCTTTTTTGATGTGGTTGGGGGAGCAGATCACCGAAAGAGGAATCGGTAATGGAATTTCGCTCATCATTTTTGCAGGTATTGTGGCTCGGTTTCCTGTGGCCGTAGCCAACACATTTAGATTGATGGGAACTGGAGAAGTCACGGCGTTTTTTATGGTGTTGATTCTTGCTCTCATGATTGGTGTGATAGGAGTTATTGTTTTTGTTGAACGGGGACAAAGAAGGATACCTGTCCAATACGCGAAAAGGATCGTGGGTCGCAGGATGTATGGCGGACAGAGCACGCACCTGCCTTTGAAAGTCAATACAGCCGGTGTGATTCCTCCGATTTTTGCCTCCTCCATTATCATGTTTCCGGCAACCATAGCCAATTTCCTGAGCACGGAAGAATTCCCGTGGCTCCAATACGTTGTGAATTTTCTTAATCCTGGACATGTTGTCTATAGTTTGATCTATGTAGGTTTTATCATCTTTTTCTGCTATTTCTATACTGCCGTGCATTTCAATCCGGTTGATGTGGCCGATAATATGAAAAAGTCTGGTGGATTTGTTCCTGGAATCAGACCGGGCAAAAACACGGCTGAATATATTGACCGGGTTTTGACAAGAATAACATTTGCAGGCGCCATTTATGTATCGGCCGTCTGTATTTTACCTAATATTTTGATTTATCAATTAAATGTACCTTTTTACTTTGGCGGGACTGCACTATTGATTATTGTCGGTGTAGCCATGGATACCACTAACCAAATTGAGTCGCATATGCTGACGCGGCACTATGAAGGGTTTATGAAAAAGGGATTTGGCAAAGCCAAGTAACTGAAGTATTCGGGGCGATCCATAATCATTTGAGAAGATGAGATGGCTAAGGAAGAGTCAATTGAAGTCGAAGGGATCGTTATTGAGACTTTGCCCAATGCCATGTTTAGGGTCGAACTCCAAAATGGTCACCGGGTTTTGGGTCATATTTCCGGCAGGATGAGGAAACATTTTATTAAAATCCTTCCAGGAGATAAGGTGGTGGTGGAGTTGTCTTCTTACGATCTAAACAGGGGACGAATTATTTATCGCGGCAATAAACAGTAGACTTCAGGTTGAGTGGAGGTTTTTTGGTAATGAAAGTTAGACCGTCTGTAAAGAAGATGTGTAGTAAGTGTAAAATCATAAAACGAAAAGGTACCGTGCGCGTAATCTGTGATAACCCTCGCCATAAGCAAAGGCAAGGGTAATGGGAGTTGGTAACCTGAAGGAAGCATTCCGTTTTGCTATGACCTTTGAGCAATGAGCGATTAACCATTATTTGTGGGCCACTAAGGAAAGAGGAGTTAAAGATTGGCAAGAATTGCGGGCGTTGATTTACCAAGGGAAAAGAGGATAGAGATTGCCCTGACTTATATTTATGGTATAGGCAGGGCTTCTTCTCAAAAAATTCTTACTGAAGCGGGGATAGACTGGAATATCAAATCAGATGAGATCACCGGGGAGCAAATCACCGGGATCCGGAAAGTTATCGACGAGAAGTACACGGTTGAAGGCGATCTCAGGCGTGACGCATCCATGAACATAAAAAGGCTAATGGATTTGGGCGCTTATCGCGGGCTCAGGCATAGAAAAGGTCTGCCGGTCAGAGGTCAGAGAACGAGCACTAACGCCAGGACGAGAAAAGGCCCTCGTAGAGCTGTTATGGGGAAAAGGAAAAAGTAGAAGTTTGAGGGAGAGAGAATGTCAAAAACCGCAAGAAAGAAAGGCAAGAGCAAAAGAGAAAAGAAAAACGTCCCCCGCGGAATTGTGCATATACAATCCACCTTCAATAATACTATCGTGACCGTTACTGATCCCGACGGAAATGTCATTGCCCAGTCAACCGCAGGCAGAGCTGGGTTTAAGGGATCGCGGAAGAGTACTCCTTTTGCTGCCCAACTTACTACTCGAGACGCAATCAGGCAGGCCATGGATCAGGGTATGAAGTTGGCTGAAGTAAGAGTGAAAGGACCGGGCGTTGGTAGGGAAGCAGCCCTGCGCGCTCTTCAGGTGGAAGGTTTTACTGTGAGTCTTATCAGAGACGTAACCCCTATACCTCACAACGGGTGCCGTTCTCCAAAAAGGCGAAGAGTGTAATCGATTTTGGATTTCGGATTGCGGAATTTGGAATGTGGTAATAAGGAAAATAAGTGACAAATGTAACTGCTCAGGTTATTTAGGCTGAAGCCTGCCCGCCGGACGGCAGGCGGGGCTGAAGACTATTAGTAAAGGGCTGAACGTGGTACACATGGGGCTCCTATTATTGTATTACTGTAACTGCCTTATCCCTGAAAAGAACTCTTTCGGTTCTCTTTCCCCTTCAGCCTTCAGTCTTAACACCTTCAGCCTGACTACGTGGGTAGTCACTAATAAATAACAAATAACGAATAGAGGGAGGGGCTGTTTTGGCCAGAAATATAGGTTCATCGTGCAGGTTATGCCGGCGGGAGAACCTGAAACTGTTTTTAAAAGGTGACCGTTGTTACGGCGATAAGTGCGCTTTTGAGAGAAGACCATATGCACCCGGCCAACATGGCCAGAGGCGCGCAGGCAAGTATTCAGATTACAGAGTGCAACTCCGGGAGAAGCAGAAGGTTAAAAGAATCTATGGTCTCCTGGAAAAGCAGTTTAGAGGATATTACTACCGGGCTGAAAGACAGAAGGGTATTACCGGCACAAACCTGCTGATTTTGCTTGAATCCCGTCTGGACAATATCGTCTACAGGATGGGTTTTTCCTCTTCTCGGAATCAGGCGAGACAAATGGTTATGCACAATCACTTTATTGTAAACAACAGGGAGGTAAATATTCCCTCATACCAGGTGAAGCCAGGAGACGTTGTTGAGGTTAAAGAGAAGAGTCGCAAGATACCTCATATTCTGGAAGCCATGGAGACGGTTGTCAGGAGAGGTATTCCGAACTGGATTGAAATTGAGAAGGACAAGTTCAAGGGGGTATTAGAATCCATTCCCAATCGGGAAGATCTCACAATGCCCATTCAGGAACAGCTCATAATTGAGTTATATTCAAAATAGACTAAGGGAAATTATTCGGCTATTGAAGATCAGATATTGAAAAGTATTAATCGTCATTTAAAATAAGGGAGGCTTTCTTGGTAGATTTAAGGAGCAAGAACTGGAGGGAATTGAATAAGCCCAAACGGATTCAGGTCGATCAGGATAGCTATTCAAATTATTACGGGAAGTTTGTGTGTGAACCGCTTGAAAGAGGGTTTGGGATCACGATCGGTAATGCTTTGAGGCGTATATTGCTTTCCTCCCTACAGGGATCGGCAATTGTTTCCGTTAAATTTGATGGCGTACTTCATGAATTTTCCACCATTCCTGGAGTATTTGAGGATGTGACCGATATCATATTGAATTTGAAGGAGATCAAACTGAAAATCATTGACGAGGAAGAGGCTGTAATCTACCTGTCCAGAAAAGGAAAAGGAGAAGTTAAGGCGGGCGACATTGAGACTCAAGGACTGGTGGAGGTCTTGAACCCCGATCAGCACATCGCTACCCTGAATAAAGAAGCCAAACTCAATATGGAGATGGTCGTCCGGACAGGAAAGGGGTATGTTCCCTCCGAAAAGAACAAATCGAAGGATCAGCCGATCGGTGTCATTCCCATGGATGCAATTTTTTCACCGATTCAGAAAATCAACCATGTTGTGACAAACGCCAGGGTTGGACAGATAACCGATTATGACAAACTGACCATGGAAGTATGGACCGACGGCACTGTTTTTCCCGAGGATGCGGTGGCATATGCGGCCAAGATTCTTAAGGAACAGATGAATCCGTTTATTAATTTTGAAGAAGAACCAGAACCTATAGAGGAGGAAGAAGAGGAAAAGGAGGAAAAGCTGAATGAAAACCTTTTCAGGCCCGTTTCAGAGCTTGAACTATCAGTACGTTCTGCAAATTGTTTGAAAAATGCTAATATTACACTGATCGGAGAACTGGTTCAGAAGACAGAAGCTGAGATGCTGAAAACCAAGAATTTCGGAAGAAAGTCCCTGAATGAGATCAAATCCATTCTTGAAGAAATGGGGCTTTCCTTAGGAATGAAACTGGATGCTTTTCCCCCGGCCGAAAAACTTGGTGAGGGTGAGGAAGAAGAAAAGGGCGAAGATAAATGAGGCACAGGAATGCAGGAAAGCAGTTGGGACGGAATTCAAGTCACCGTAAGGCCATGATGAGGAATATGGTGACCTCTCTATTCAAGTACGAACAGATAGAGACAACCGATGCCAAGGCAAAAGTGATACGGCCTGTGGCAGAAAAAATGATTACCCTTGCAAAGCGGGGTGATCTCCATGCAAGACGCCAGGCCCTTGCATATATTGAAGACAAGACGATCACCCACAAGCTGTTTGCGGAGCTGAAGGATCGGTATCTTGAAAGACAGGGGGGATACATCAGGATTATCAAAAAGGGGGTTCGAAAAGGAGATGGGGCGCCTGTTTCCATTGTACAGCTTCTGCCCCTTGAAGAAGCAAAGAAGCCTAAAAAGAAGAAGGTCAAGAGCCCCAGGGTAACAAAGGCCGCAGGGAAAAAGCCAAAAAAAGCGGCAACTGATAAGAAAGACAAGGAAAAGTCAGAAACGAAACAAGTGAAAGAAAAATAATCTGAGAATTTTTTGTTTTTGGTGGTTGCTTTTTCCTTTAATTGGTTCTATTAATAAGCATAATCAGGTTATTTAGGCCGAAGGCTGAAGACTGTTAGCCTAAAAAAAATCAGTTCTCTTTTCCCTTCAGTCTTCCTGTCTGCCGCCTGCCTGTCCTGCGGACGCAGGCAGGTGCCTGCACAGGCAGGCAGTCTAAACACCTTCAGCCTGACTACGTGAGTAGTCACCGGGTATCTTAATTAAACCATGGTTGGATATAGGAGATATAACATAAACCTCCTTGTCGGTTAACCGACAAGGAGGTTTTTTTTGCAAGGAGTTTCAGGTGAGGAAATTCGAACATAAAGACCTGTTAGGCATGGAGCAATTGTCCGTTGAAGACATAGAACTTATCCTGGACACAGCCGAATCCTTAAAAGAGATTTCAACGAGGGACATTAAAAAGGTCCCTACCCTGAGAGGGAAGAGCGTTATTAATTTCTTTTATGAACCAAGCACAAGAACACGCACGTCTTTCGAAATGGCGGCTAAAAGGCTCAGTGCCGACACTGTCAGCTTATCTGCTTCGGGAAGTAGTATGGTAAAGGGAGAAACGCTTGTTGATACAGCCCGAAACCTCCAGGCGATGAACCCGGATCTTATTGTTTTAAGGCACTCCTCAAGCGGGGCACCCCATCTTTTAGCAAGGGAGCTGAAGGCAGGGATCATCAATGCCGGAGACGGGATAAATGAGCATCCGACTCAGGCCCTGCTTGATTTATATACGATCAGGGAAAAAAAGGGAAAAATTAAGGGGTTGAAAGTAGCCATCATCGGAGATATTTCCCATAGCCGTGTGGCAAGATCCAATATTATAGGCCTGACCAGGATGGGAGCTGAAGTAACTGTATCCGGGCCGCCAACCATGATCCCGGTCGATATTGAGACATTGGGAGTTCGGGTTGTTCATGATCCGGTTGAAGCGGTCAAAAAAAAGGACGTGATCATGTTGCTTCGGATGCAGTTGGAAAGACAAAGTAAGGCCCTGTTCCCTGGTCTCAGAGAATATGCATCTTTTTTTGGGTTAAGCATGGATGTCATGAAAGGCGCGAAAGATGATGTAATTGTGATGCATCCCGGGCCGATGAATCGAGGAGTGGAAATTACTTCTGAGGTTGCTGATGGCCCGTACTCTGTCATTCTTGACCAGGTAACCAACGGTGTTGCTGTTCGCATGGCGATACTCTATCTTTTAATTGGGGGGTCTAAGGAGTGATAACTTGGATTAAAAATGGAGAGCTGGTTGATCCTGTAAAAGGGGCTGTAGAAAAGGTTGATCTGATCATTGAAAAGGGCAGGGTCGCGAAAATTTTGCCTCATGAAGCGTTTAATGACAAGGGTGTCCGGATAAACGTGATTTATGCCTCCAATAAATTGATTGTCCCCGGTCTTGTCGATATGCATGTCCATTTGAGAGAACCAGGGCATGAGTATAAGGAGACCATTGAGACTGGGGGAAAGGCGGCTGTGGCAGGGGGTTTTACAGCGTTGGCCTGCATGCCTAATACTATGCCTCCGAATGACTGCCGATCGGTGACTGACTTTATCCTGGAGCAGGCAAGAAGGGCGAGGCTGGCCAGAGTTTATCCGATTGCCGCCATCACAATGGCGCAGAAAGGTGAGACGCTCGCCGAATTTGGGGACCTTCGACTGGCAGGTGCCGTTGCAGTCTCTGATGACGGGTTTCCTGTGGTCAATAGCGAGGTAATGAGAAGGGCACTGGAATACGCCCGGTTTTACGGCCTGACGGTCATATCTCATTCGGAAGATCTTAACCTGTCAGGTGCCGGCGTGATGCATGAGGGCGCTGTTTCTACCAGAATTGGCCTTCCTGGAATTCCTGCGGCCAGTGAAGAAGTCACAGTGTATCGGGAGATATCGCTTGCCAGGCTGACCGGTTGCCCGGTACACATCGCACACGTGAGCACCGCGGGATCAGTTGAATTGATTAGAAGAGCCAAGGAACAGGGCCTCCCCGTTACTGCGGAAACAGCCCCCCACTATTTCAGTCTGGATCATAACGCTGTTATTGGATATGATACCCGAGCAAAAGTTAATCCACCTTTAAGAACATTAGAGGATGTTCAGGAAATAAAAAAGGGGTTAGCCGAGGGAGTCATAGACGTTATTGCAACGGACCATGCCCCACACAGCCCGTTGGAGAAAGACTTAGAGTTTGACAAAGCAGCCTTCGGGATGATTGGCCTTGAAACGGCCTTGCCTTTGACACTGAAACTGGTGCGAGACGGTGTGCTGGGATTGGCTGAGGCCATAAGAAAATTGTCCTACAATGCTGCCTTTATTCTTGGTGTACCAGGTGGCCGACTTGTTGAAGGTGATCGAGCTGATCTGGCATTAATCGATCCTGAATATGAGTATGTTCTAAGGGAAGAGGATATTCTTTCCAAAAGCAAGAATTCTCCTTTTATTGGGAAGACCTTAAAGGGCAGAAATGAGCTGACCATGGTCGGAGGAAGGATTGTCTGGAGAAGAGACGCATAGCATACTGATCGTTGATGACGAAAAGAGTATGCGGGAGTTTCTGGAGATAATGTTGACCCAGGAAGGATACCAGGTAACGCTCGCGGAGAATGGTGAGAGGGCCGGCTCTATCCTGGACAAACAGAATTTTGATCTGGTGATAACAGATATCCGCATGAAGGATATTGACGGTATCGGGGTCCTGAAGAAGGCCAAGTCAGTGAGTCCGAACACGATGGTTGTTTTAATCTCGGCTTTTGCCACAGCTGAGACCGCTGTGGAGGCGATGAAGGAGGGGGCCTATGATTATATTCCTAAACCCTTCAAGGTCAGGGAATTTAAGAAGATTGTCAAAGATGCTCTTCGATCAAGAAAACCGGACGAACTAAAGGAAGATGAC
>JAFDHL010000025.1 GCA_019308785.1 Deltaproteobacteria bacterium | reverse complement strand
AAGTTTTATTCATTTCCAAAGGTCACATCACACATGGACAGGATGATTCGAGAAATAATAAAAAAATGTCTTCCCACATATGAAACCACAGAAAAACTGGGCGAAGGTACTAACGGAACAGTTTATCGTATTAAGGACAGCCTCAAGGAACGGGCAGTGAAAGTTGTACCGATTCTGGTTGAGCGCTCCTTATCCTGCAAGACATCAACGGAACTGGATCTGAAAGTTTCCCGGGATTTTAATGGGGTTCGGGATTATTACGACAAAATCAAGGGAAAAGGAGTCATCGAAGTTTATGATTTTCACCTTTTGGACAAGAAGATATCCAAACGCCAGGCTCGAGCCTACCTGGTGATACTTATGGAACTGTGCCCGGAGAATCTGCTTGACCATGTGGTTGATAATCATCCGCTTTCTCCTGACAAAGCCCGTGAGTTGATGCTTTCCCTGGCCGGAGTGCTCAAGCGGCTTTCTTTCAGTATGGAAGACGCTTTTCTGGTCACGGATCTTAAGCCTTCGAATCTTTTATTTAACAACAGCGGCAATTTGGTCATTGGCGATCTTGGCGCACTTAAACGAATCAGCAGTGTTTCCACTAAGGCCAACGCTCAATTCACACTCAACTGGTCTGCGCCGGAGTTTATTCTAAATGGTCCTCGACCCGGCGTATCTGCCGCCGTCTATTCATACGGGCTTGTTTCCTATTTTATCTGGGAAGGGCATCTGCCTTATGAAAATAAGGATTTTACAGAGCGTATTGTGCTTATCAGGGAAAACGGCATCCGGTTCAACCGTGCCGACGTGCCTGGAGATGTGAAACACCTGATCAGGCACTGCACGGAATTTGACCCTGAAAATCGCCCAAAAGATTTTGGTGAAATCCTGGAATCAGTTGAAGGATCAAAGGCGTATCTCGATTCCGACTCTAAATCCCGCCAGACAGGTACGATCATTGAAATGCCAGGGCCTAAACCGGGCGAGATCTGGCAGGAGCCCATGACCGGCATAGTCTTCGTCTGGGTGCCGGGCGGAAGTTTCATGATGGGATGTTTGGAGGGAGATAATGAGGGAGACAAGAATGAAAAACCCGCCCGTGAGGTTCAAGTCGAAGGCTTCTGGATAGCAAAATACACCGTCACCCAGAATCAGTGGAAAATTGTGATGAACAGCAATCCCGCCCATTTTAGAAAAGGACCCGATTACCCTGTTGAACAGGTTTCATGGCGTGATGCTATTGATTTCATTCGCAGACTTTCAGCCATTTGCAAACGAAAATATACGTTCGGGCTACCCACAGAAGCCCAGTGGGAGTTCGCGGCCAGGAGCGGGGGGGAGCCGGAGAAATTCGCCGGTGAGAATGATCTGGATGCCGTGGCATGGTATAAGGCCAACAGCAATTTTTCTACCCATCCGGTGGGTGAAAAAACCCCAAACGGTCTTGGCATATATGATATGAGCGGAAATGTGCTGGAATGGTGTGAGGATGTCTATTTGGAGCGTCCCCACAAGAGCTATCAACGATCAAAGCCTGTGTCTCCTGATGCCGGCCTGAATCGTGTTGGCCGGGGAGGAAGCTGGAGCCTCGATGCGCGCCGCTGCAGGACTTCCGCACGCCGTGGATTCCCCACGGGTCTCCGTTATTCAAACCTCGGCTTTCGCCTTGTAAGGACGCAATAAACACCCACGGACTTACACCCGTGGCACCAATAGATGAAGCGTGGCTTTGAGGCCTTTTCTGAGTGACTGGCGGGAGGCCGCTGTGCTTTTCACGACTTATCAGCGGGGGAAACCGCAGCCCCGAGCTTGTCGAGGGGAATGCGGAGTCCCGCCCGGAGGCGGGACGTGGATAAATCGTAGAAAAGACCAGGCCGGAAGCCTCGGAACCGAAGAAAAGGTCTCAACGACACGCTACCTCATGATTAGGCTAACCCAAAGACATTCACCCACGGGCGCACGCCCGTGGTCCTCTGCCTGTTCTTGATAGAGGCGGTCCCGCCCAAAACCTTAAATTCTCTTTAATAACCAGAACAGTTCGGGTATAGTCCCAGTCATAAAATCTGAGGAGGTGCAAATGCCGTTTACAGAGACAAATGGGATAAAGACATATTACGAGATACATGGAGAGAGTGGAAAAGGAGATACGATCGTACTCCTTCATCATGGTTTCGGCTGCACAAAAATGTGGAAGGACATATATCCGGGTCTTGTGGAAAATGGTTACAAAGTCATCATGTATGACAGGAGAGGATATGGACAGTCAGAACGTAAAGCCGATTTTGAAGAATTCTATGTAAGTGACAGATTTCGTCCCGAGAGCGTAAAAGAACTGGCCATATTGAGGGAGAGGCTCCATCTTGATTCATTTCATATTATCGGCCAGTGCGAGGGGGGCGTCATCGGCGTGGATTATGCGGCGAAATATCCCGACCAGGTTCTATCGTTTGTCACCTCGAGCACACAGTGTTACAGCAATATTACAATGTCCGAATTGAATAGACAGAAATTTCCAAAACCGTTTCGAGATCTTGCCCCGGAGCTTAGAGAAAAGCTTGTTGGCTGGCACGGGAAGGAATATGCTGAATCATCCTACAACATGTTTCGTACATATGGCGGGGCTTATGGCAAAGGGTTTTTTGACCTGAGAGGTCTGCTACAGTCAGTCACATGCCCTACCCTTGTGCTTTACCCGGACAGGAGTTTTATCTTTGATGTTGAGCAGGCTGTTACATTTTACCGTTGCCTTCCTGCGGGAGAACTTGCCGTCCTTCCAAAATGCGGCCACAATACCTATGAATATCAACCCGAAGAATATATCAGGTTTGTCTTGAAATTCTTTCGCACCGTTTCACCAGATCCATAACAGGCGCCAATCCCCGGTCTGAATAGAGAACATGGACAAAAAGACGATAAACGCGTGGTGCATGTACGACTGGGCAAACTCTGCCTTTGCCACGACCATCATGGCGGCCATATTCCCCCCCTTCTACAGGTCCCTCGTAACCGGGGCCGGTCTGTCTGAAAGCAATGCGACTGCCTATTGGGGATACACAACATCAATAGCATTGCTTTTGATTGCCCTCATCGCTCCGATTTTGGGGGCCATCTCTGATTCCACAGGAGGAAAAAAGCTGTACGTGGCATTTTTTGCCTGGATGGGTATTCTTTCCACGGCAGCATTTGTATTCATCGGCTCGGATACATGGATTTTTGCCTCTACTCTGTTCATTCTTGGGAACATAGGATTTGC
This sequence comes from Deltaproteobacteria bacterium, assembly GCA_019308785.1. Lineage (GTDB taxonomy): Bacteria > Desulfobacterota > DSM-4660 > Desulfatiglandales > Desulfatiglandaceae > JAFDHL01. Next base: position 14,976 of record JAFDHL010000025.1, on the reverse strand, counting down.
CGGTGCCAATGTTTTTTACGAGTCCATGCTGCCGCACATAGCAAAAAAGGACGACATTGATCAGATTTCAACCAGGGGCTACGCTCTGGGCTATGTTGGCGGCGGCATTCTTCTGGTAATAAATGTGCTGTGGATTTTAAAGCCCGGGATTTTCGGCATGCCCAATGTCGGATTCGCCCTGCGCGCCTCATTTCTCAGCGTGGCGGTCTGGTGGGCCCTGTTCTCTATTCCTTTCTTCCGTCACGTGCCAGAGCCGCCATTAATCAAAAAAGCCGGTCCTGCAGTCAATCCCGTTTATGATGGGTTTGTACATCTCTCAGCCACCTTCAGCGAGATCAAACGTTACAAGCAACTGCTTATCTTTCTGATAGCCTTTTGGATTTACAACGACGGTATCGGCACCATCATTAAAATGGCAACGGCTTACGGAGATGAAATCGGCATCAGAATGACTGATATGATTCTCGCTCTCATCATAACTCAGTTTGTGGGTATCCCCTTTACGTTTCTGTTTGGCGCGCTGGCCAGAAAAATGGGGACAAAGCGCTCTATTCTACTGGCTCTGGGTGTGTACGCTTTGATCAGCATCGCGGGTTTTTACATGCAAACAGCGCTTCATTTTTATATTCTGGCCTTCATGGTAGGGATGGTTCAGGGGGGTAGCCAGGCACTGAGCCGGTCGCTTTACGGCGTAATGGTGCCCAAACACAAATCCGCGGAGTTTTTCGGCTTCTTCAGTACGAGTGCCAAGTTCGCAGGCATCTTTGGCCCGTTGTTATTTGGGGTGGTCAGCCAGATAGCCGGCGGCAGCCGTCTTAGCATTTTATCAGTGATTATCTTTTTCATTGCCGGTGGAATTTTGCTCATACGTGTAAACGTTGATGAGGGTATTCGCGTAGCACGCGCAGAAGAGGCCGTCACTTCTTCTATTCCGGATTCTGCCTGCCCGCCGGACGGCAGGCGGGGCTCCTGAATTCTGACTCCTGAATAATAAAAAATGAGAATCACAAATAACAGGTAGGAGTAGGCACCCACGGGCTTACACCCGTGGCACTAATAGATAAAGCGTGGCTTTGAGGCCTTTTCTGAGTGACTGGCGGGAGGCCGCTGTGCTTTTCACGACTTATCAGCGGGGGAAACCGCAGCCCCGAGCTTGCCCGCCTCAGGCGGACTTGTCGAGGGGAATGCGGAGGGGGCAAAACTCCCCCGTGGATAAGTCGTAGAAAAGACCAGGCCGGGAGCCTCGGAACCGAAGAAAATGTCTCAACGACACCCTGCTCCATGATTTGTCAACCTTTAAGGCATTCACCCAAGGGCTCACACCCATGGTCCTCTGCCTGTTCTTGACAGCAGGAATGACCATTTATGGATGGAAAAGTCACAGAAAGGCCTTAATTATGCCCAATTCCTATTTTCCTCAAGATTGGACGAAACATTTCCCCGATCGATGCTAATTCGCGGCAACCCAAAATCCGGGTAACCGCAAAATAGATTATCATACCTACAGCGATCAGGCCTGCAAGACTCGCTATCATACCCCACAGACCGCTATCCGAATCCACCTTCAGCCACCTGGCATGAGAATAATAAACCACCAGACCCATAACCACTGCCGCAAATGTACACTTAAGAGCGGAAATCAGAACAGGTCTCAGGTTGCCTACATAGACCTTTTTCTTTAAGAAAAAAACCAGAAGACAAAACTGGATTGAAGACGCAAGAGACAGGGCAAGGGCAAGGCCCCCGTGCTTTAAAGGCGTCATGAATGCCAGGCTCAAGCTCAAAACAAGGTTGACCACCACTGCCACAACAGCCACTTTGACCGGTGTCTTTGTGTCCTGCAGTGCATAGAACCCGGAAACCATTACCCTGATTCCTGAAAAGGCCCATAAGCCCGCAGCGTAAAAAACAAGGGCGTAATTTGTCATCAGCGTGGAGTGGGCATTGAAGGCCCCCCTCTCAAGAAGCACTCGAATGATAGGGCCTCCAAGTACGATTAACCCTACCATGCATGGCAGGGTGATGAAAAAAACCAGGCGGAGGGCATGACTTAACGTGTCTCCAAACTGATCAAGGTCTTTTTTCGCTGCCTGGGTTGATAGGGACGGAAGCACGGCGGTGCTTATGGCAATGGCAAAAACCCCCAAAGGAAACTGAACCAGACGGTCAGCATAGTAAAGCCAGGAAACGCTACCCTCTGCAAGAAACGACGCGAGAAGGGTTCCCGTAAACTGGTTTAACTGGTAAACGGCGGATCCAAAAACTGCCGGAAGCATGAGGAGCCCGATCCTCTTCACGGCCGGATGTGCCGGCTTCCAGCGGGGGAAAAGCTTGAAACCCTCTCTAAAAACCCAGGGTAACTGGAAGCCAACCTGAAGGAATCCCCCGATCAAGACGCCTACGGCCACCCCAACAATGGGATCGGGAAGTCCGGGAGAAATCAGGTACGCAGCCCCTATGATACCCACGTTCAAGAAAATGGGGGCAGCGGCGGGTGCGGCGAAACGTCTTAAAGAATTGAGGACCCCCATAAAAAAGGCCACAAGGCTGATAAAAAAAATGTAGGGAAATGTAATGCGGGTAAGCAATACGGTCAGATCGTACTTTATACCGGAACCACCGAAACCAAATGCCTGGATCCTCACTATCCATGGCGAGAGAAGCACGCCGAGAATCGTAATAACCACAAGAATGAGTGTAAGAAGGGTCAATACGATCCTGGCAAGTTCAAATGCCTCCTTCTTGCTTTTGGTGGTCAGATACTCGGTAAAAACAGGGATGAAGGCGATAGTAAGGGTGCCTTCCGCAAAAAGGCGTCTGAGCAGGTTGGGGATGCGAAATGCCACAAAAAAGGCATCTGCCGCCATGCCGGACCCAAAAAAACTGGCCAAAACCATATCCCGAACAAGTCCCAATATCCGGCTCAGAAAGGTAAAAAATCCGACAACCCCTGCTGCCCGGCTGACACTCTTTTCCTCAGATGTGGGTAAATCCGAATTTTGCACAGAAAATCCTTGACATACAAAATATATCTGCTGTATGAAGACAAACTCACGCTAACTATTCAGGAGGTCAAAATTTGGCAATCCATCCATCAGCCCTCAAGAGGGCGAGACAAAACGAGATCAAAAGAATAAGAAACAAGAGCTACAAAACCAGGGTCAAAAAAGCTGTCAAGGAAGTCAGAGTCGCTACGGCAGACAACTTAGTGGATAAGGCAAAAGACAGCTTTCCCAAGGCTGTTTCAATTATTCAAAAGACCGCTTCCAAAGGTGTCATTCACAAGAAAAAAGCCGCCCGGACTATTTCCCGCCTGGCACGTCAGATCAACAGCTCAGTTCATAGTTCATAGCCCAAAGCTCATACTAATCCTCTTGCAACCTACCTTCAGATCATCACCTTTCAGCCGTGAGCTGAGAACTAACCGGCATGCATAAAGACATGACCAGATTTTCGAGAATCAGATGCTCATAAGCATCTGATTTGAGGAGTCCATCCGCATGGTGAAGTAGCTTCAAAGCCCGTTCAAGGTCGTCTGTGCTCCACTTCTTGGACTGCTTAACAAGTTTTGATGCTACAAAAGGCTGCACCCGAAGCTTCCGGGCCAGGCCCGCCGTTTCCCCACCCGCTTTCATGATTGATTTGGTCTGCCACAGCAAACCAATCTGGCGATTCAGCATTCCCACGAACCTGAGCGGGGCCGTTCTGTCTTCTTCTTCCAGAAATCGATTTAAAGACAACAACGATTGTACAGGCCGTTTTAGAGAAATCTGATCCATCAGTTCGAAGATTGTATATATGCGGCTGTAAATAGCAATTTCCTTGACCTGCTCCACACCAACGGTCGTTTTGCCGTAGCGGAGATAAAGCTTTTCAAGTTCCGAGTAAAGGTCAATCAGCCGGTTACCCACGATCTCTATAAGGTAATCACAGGCCTGAGTTTCAATAGTGAACCCTAACTCCTCTGCCGTATTTTTTATCCACGGTACCACCTGATTGTCATATAACCTCCTGAAGTTGACCGCTCGACCAGAATCCCTGATCTTACGGTAAAACTTTTTTCTGAAATCCGGCTTGGATGACACGAATATCAGGCAGGTTGTTTCCAGGGGATCATCAAGGTACGGGACAAAGCCTTCAAGGTCTGTATCCAGAAAATTTTCAGTCCTTCGAACAATAATCAGCCGGCGTTGCGACATAAAGGGGAGGGATTGGGCCGTATCAAGGATATCTGCCGGGTTTGCCTTTTCGCCCTGATTAGGTCTGGCACCATAAAAGATGTGAAGGTTAAAATCCCTTGCTTCTTCGGGGATATAGCTTTGGCGGATCCGGTTTAAAACCCTTTCCACCCGGAATTCACTCGGCCCATAAAAAAGATAAAACGGGAACAACTGTTCCTTTTCCAGCTGTCCTAAAACATATTCAGGAGTAATATCCCCTGCCATTAGAACCTTTCGAAGGTCTTCAGGTAGATCCTTTTGGCCAGGCGTCTGGCCATTTCCCGGAGTGCCTTTCTTTGATTGAAACGGGTGGACATGGGATCCTCACTGACCTCAAAGGTCGCCTTATCTTCCATGACCTTATCCGCCCATATAACCTTCCCTGTCTTCCTGTCTACCAGCCTGGCATCCAGTTTAATTCTCAGCCGACGGCTGTTGGTGACTTCATAGGTAATAACCTCGCCCTGAACAGTGCTTCGGATAATATTATAACTCAAAGGCTCAGTCCTGATCTCATATACCTTTCCCGTTAAAACCGCCGCAGCCTCATCCCTCGGCACTATGGGAACCTTTGCGTGTCCTGCAAACTCTTCACGGATGACCCTGGTAAACTCCCCCTCAAATCCTAATGACGAAGAGGAGCTTTCCATCAAGGGAATGGCCAGGCTCTGATACTGCACCACGCTCAGATCACCAGTCGGTTTAAGATGGTAACCACAACCAGGGATACCGCCAAGGCACAAACATACAAACCAACAAACCAAAACGATCCAAAATGGTTTCAGGGACTGAACCATTGATCAGGGCCTCAATTAATTTGCAATCATTAACCTTATTATCAGAAAATCATAGCTGAATTCTGATCGCCGAAAGCTTGATGGACTCGTAAAAAGTCCATCAATCCCGCACAGCGGGAGGGTAGGGGTGGTCCCGCGGTACGCGGGATTGAATTTACTTCAAATGGCGGGGGAGGGGTAGCCCTCCTCCGCCGAGTAAAAAGGCACAAAACGACTTTCAAATAACTTGGCAAGATAGTTTCGGTTACAGTGCCGCAGCATAGCATCACATAGCTTTTTACGAGGTTATCAAACTTAGCTTTCAAACCACAACATTAACCAGCTTGTTCTTCACCACAATGACCTTTTTTACAGGCTTCCCGCTAATGAACCGCTGAACCCGTTCGTCTGCAAGTGCCTCTGTCTCGATTTCATTTTGACTATAGGAAGAAGGTACTTCAATCCTGTTCCTCACTTTTCCGTTTACCTGAAGCACAACCAGAATCTTTTCTGCTTCCAGGGCTTCCTCACGATAGACAGGCCAGGGGATCGTGAGCAGGCTCTTGTCATGACCCAGCATATACCATAGCTCTTCGGCAATGTGGGGCACCACCGGCGAGAGCAATACAACAGCGGTTTCCACTGCCTCCCGGACCACGGACCATGCTGTCTCATCCTTTTCCACCATTTCGTTCATGAACTGACTGATTTCATTTACAAGTTCCATAACCGCAGAAATCGCCGTATTGAAATGAAAGCGGTTTTCAATGTCGTCTGTTACCTTCTTAATAGTCTGATGGGTCTTTCGATGTAAGGCCTTCAAGCGGTCTGATAGTGCCTCCTTGCCCCCGTAGGCCGTAACCTTGGTAGTATCATCAATATGATCAACCACAACTCGCCAGACTCGATTCAGGAATCGATATGATCCCTCCACTCCCTGGTCGTTCCATTCCAGATCCTTTTCAGGGGGAGAGGCAAACAGACAGAACATCCGGACCGTATCAGCACCATATCGTTCTATCAAATCCTCCGGATCCACAACGTTTCTTTTGGATTTGGACATCTTGACCGTATTACCTGTAATTATTTCTGCCTGGCATTGAACGCAACGACCATCCTTCACCTCGTAAGGGTAAAGGTAGCCATGCTCCGGACACTCCTGGGTCTCCTTGCACACCATTCCCTGGGTTAACAGATTTGTAAAGGGTTCGCTCACCTTTAGGTGGCCAAAATCTCTCATCACTCTGGTATAGAAACGCGAATAAAGCAGGTGAAGGATGGCGTGCTCAATACCCCCGATATATTGGTCCACTGGCATCCAGTAATCCACCCTTTCTGAATCGAGGGGGCCTTGATCATAGTCGGGGCACGCATATCTGTCAAAATACCAGGAGGACTCCACAAAGGTGTCCATAGTGTCTGTCTCTCGTCTTGCCTTTCCCCTGCACTTGGGACAGGTGGTCTCATAAAACGACGGCTCAAATGGCAGGGGCGAACCCCCGTTTGGTCTCATATCCAGATCCAGTGGAAGAACCACCGGCAGGTCTTCCTCCGGAACCGGGACCGTACCGCACTTATCGCATATTATGATCGGTATGGGAGTACCCCAGTAACGTTGCCGTGAAATACCCCAGTCCCTGAGTCTTAAATTGGTTGTCTTATATCCCGAGCCTTTCGACTCCAGGAATTCGGCAATACTGTCCAGTGCCCCCAGGTTGCGCTGGCCGTCAAAAGGACCGGAATTCACCAAAATCCCCTCATCCACATATGCTTCTGTCATCTCATCTTCGTGGAGATCCCGGTCAGGGGGTTTAATAACGACACGGAGTTTCAGGTCATATTTCTTGGCAAATTCGAAATCTCTCTGGTCATGGGTAGGCACTGCCATAATGGCTCCCGTGCCATAGTCAAAAAGCACAAAATTGGCCACAAAGATCGGTATCTTCTCGTCTGTCACGGGATTCAGACAGTATCTGCCGGTAAAAACCCCCTCTTTGGCGGTAAATTCTGCCGTGCGCATATAGCTGTCCATCTTTAGAGTACGATCTATGAATTCGAGGACCTCTTTCTCCTTGGGCAGCCCTTTGACCATTTCCTTTACCATGGGGTGTTCGGGTGCAAAACAGAGAAAGGTCGCACCATAAACCGTGTCCTGCCGTGTTGTGAAAACCTCTATAACCTCACCGGAATCTACAAGTAGAAATCGAATAATTGCGCCGTAGCTCTTTCCAATCCAGTTCCTCTGCATTGACAGAACCCTCTCAGGCCATCCCGGAAGCTTGTCGCAATAATCAAGAATCTCTTCAGCATAGTCCGTTATCTTTAAAAACCAGCTGTCCATCTCCTTGATGGTCACTTCCTGGTCGGTATGCCGCCAGCAGCAACCATTCTCCACCTGCTCGTTGGCAAGGACGCTCTGACATTTTTCACACCAGTTGACGTGAGTCCTCTTCTTATAAGCCAGGCCCTTTTCGTACATTTTTAAAAAAATCAGCTGCTCCCATCGATAATACTCGGGATCGCATGTGGCCAGCTCACGGTCCCAGTCATAGCTGAAACCCATTCTCCTGAGCTGGACTTTCATGGCCTCAATATTTCCGTAGGTCCATTGGGCAGGATGGCTGTTATTCTCTATGGCCGCATTCTCCGCCGGCATCCCAAATGCGTCCCATCCCATAGGGTGAAGCACATTCTTGCCGCACATCCTCTTGTATCTCGCAACCACATCTCCAATGGTGTAATTCCGCACATGGCCCATATGGATTTTCCCCGAAGGATAGGGAAACATCTCCAGGAGATAATATTTCTCTTTAGACGGGTCTTCGGTGGCCTTGAACAGCCCTTGCCTTTCCCAATAGGCCGACCATTTGGCTTCAAGTTTCTGAGGCTCATATTTCATTGTCTAATGTTCCTTCCAAACATTACACGCTTTAAGCGTTCAGCATTCAGCTTGAAACTGATCCGCAAAGCATCCTGGGCGTCAATTGTTAATTACTTAGGATGGAAATATTAAGGATTGAATCAATGATTGCTGATGGCCGAAAGCTTAACGCCTAATTCTCATCTTCCACATTTTTCAACCGACCTTGCTGCACCAGTTTATTGTAAATATTATCCAGCACACCATTTATAAAACCGCCGGAACCATCACTCCCGAATTTTTTCCCTATTTCGACTGCCTCATCAATGGATACTTTTGGCGGAATATCGTCCATGAACAATATCTCGAAAGTTGCCAGTCTCAGTATGCACTTATCAATGCGGGACATCCTTTCCAGCCGCCAGTTCTTTGAAGCATTGCCGATCAGTCCGTCCAGTTCATCCCGCTTCTTACAAACCCCCAGAACCAATTCTTTTGAAAAAGACCTGATTGCCCGACCGGAATTGAACATTTCACATATCAGATCAAACACATCAGTTGGGGAATCGGAACTGAACTCCAGATTAAAAAGAACCTGAATGGCAAGCTCTCGGGCTTTTCTTCTTCTACCCATCTCTTATGACTTCGGAAGTTCCTATAATGCCGTAAGTGGGCTAAAGTGCCTGAAGTTTACGTGCAAACCATGAGGGCTAACTTCGACAAGAAAGGAAGCATGCATTTTAGCTCATATTAGGTACTGGCTATTCCAGTTCCTTGAACAAATTGGCCAGCTCCATGGCAGCCACGGCTGCCTCGTAGCCCTTATTTCCCGATTTGCTTCCTGCCCTTTCAATGGCCTGTTCTAAATTGTCTGTTGTCAGGACCCCAAATGTGACTGGAATCTTGCTTTCCAAAGAGACATTCGCGATCCCCTTGGAGACTTCTGCGGCCACATAATCAAAATGCGGCGTCCCACCCCTGATAACGGCACCAAGACATATCAGGGCATCATAACGATCGCTCTCGGCCAATTTTTTTGCCACAAGAGGGATCTCAAAGGCTCCGGGCACTTTTACGACAGATATTTGTTCCTCGTCTGCTCCGTGCCTCTTAAGGGCATCCATAGCCCCTTCCACAAGCCTGGAACTGATGAAATCATTAAATCGACTCACTACGATTGCAAACCGAAAACCTTCTGCCGATAACCGGCCTTCCACTATCCTGGGCATAGCTACCCCCTTTTCTAAGTCGGAATCCTGAATCAGGCTCAGTTCCCCATTCCGTATTCCGAATTCATATTCGAAATTATTCCTCGATTATATCCATTATGTGACCCAGTTTCTGACACTTGGTCAATAAATACTTCAGATTTTCCGGCCTGGGTTCGATCTCAATAGGAACCCTTCCGGCCACCTCCAACCCATAGCCTTCAAGCCCTATAATCTTTTTGGGGTTATTGGTAATCAACCGCATTTTTCGGACGCCAAGGGCAACCAGTATCTGGGCACCCACCCCGTAATCCCTCAGGTCCGCATCAAAACCCAGTTCTTGATTGGCCTCAACCGTATCAAGGCCCTTATCCTGCAGCGCGTAAGCCTTCAGCTTGTTTGCAAGGCCTATACCCCTGCCTTCCTGCTGGAGATACAGAACTACCCCCAGGCCCTCTTCCTGGACCATTGCCATGGCCCTTTTCAGTTGCTCGCCGCAGTCACAGCGATAGGAACCGAAGACATCACCCGTAAGGCACCCCGAATGCACCCGCACCATGACTTCATTTTCGGAATCGATCTCCCCTTTAACAAGGGCTAAGTGCTCATAGTCATCAATGTCGTTTACAAAGGCAATGGCCCTGAACTCTCCCAGGGGAGTGGGCAAGACCGTCTCTGCCACTATATGGACAAACGACTCATTTCGCATCCGGTAGGCAATGATATCGGCCACCGTAGAAATCTTCAGACCATGTTTTTCTGCAAAAACTTCGAGATCAGGCAAACGGGCCATGTTGCCGTCATCTTTCATAATTTCACAGATAACCCCTGCGGGCTTTAGGCCTGCAAGGCGGGCCAGGTCAACGGATCCCTCGGTCTGCCCTGTCCTGAACAAGACCCCTCCCCGCCTTGCTCTCAAGGGAAAAACATGTCCCGGCTGAACAAGATCTTCCGGCCGAGCGTCATCAGCCACCGCAGTTAAAATTGTATGCGCCCTGTCCGCGGCCGATATACCGGTCGTCACCCCGTGTCTCGCTTCGATAGATGTCGTGAAGGCCGTCTTGTAAGGAGAACGATTGTCGTAGACCATCGGAGTGAGCTTCAGCCGTTCCACGATCTCATGGTTAAGGGCCAGGCAGATAAGGCCGCGACCGAATTTGGCCATGAAATTGATGGCCTCAGGAGTAATCTTCTCAGCGGCTATGGTCAGGTCTCCTTCATTCTCCCTGTCCTCATTATCCACGAGGATTATCATCTTCCCCTGTCTTAGATCTTCCAAGACCTCTTCTATGCTGGAAACTGGCATTTTAATCACCGAACCCCTGTTTTATAAGCATTTCCATGTCAATACCCGAACCTGTTTTTTCTTGTTGGGTCGACCTGTCTCTTGAAAAAAATTTCTCCACATACTTGCCTATTAAATCCGTTTCAATATTGACCAGGTCCCCGACCTTCTTCTTAAGAATGGTGGTCTGTGTTCCGGTTTGAGAGATAATGTTCACCTCAAAAAACCTTTCATCACAGCGATTAATGGTCAAACTGATCCCGTCCACCGCAATTGAACCCTTTTCAATGGTATAACGCGAAAGCTGTTCATCAATTCCTATCCTGAATAACCAGGATCTCTGCTTCTGCTCTTTTTTTAATATCTCTCCGACCCCGTCCACATGGCCCGAGACCAGGTGTCCTCCCAGACGATCAGTAAAGCGCAGGGCCCTCTCCAGGTTCACCTCATGGCCTTGTCTCACCTGACGCAGTGTGCTGCGTGAAAGGGTCTCTCCGGAAACATCCATGGTGAACGACCCTTCCGATATTTCGGTCAGCGTCAGACATACACCGTCAACGCAAATACTGTCTCCGGATCGTATGTCGGTCATCTTGAAAAGCGGCGCAATGGTCAGCCTCATGTCATCGCCAAGACGCCGGATGGCGTTCACTTTCCCTATGCCTTCAACTAAACCGGTAAACATAAGTATTGTCCCTTGATACTAGATGCTTGATACTAGATACCCGATTAAAACAAAAAGACAGCTTTGAAATTACAGTGGTTTTTCATCCCAGCAACGAGTATCCGGCATCCAGCATCGCTTTTTTTTATGCAATAGACTATGTTTCCCCTCGACTTGCCTGTCTGGATGCACTAACGCACAGGCATCTCGTTAGTAATCCGGATAACCTGTAATAAGAATATCCCCTCCAAATCGCCTGACTTCAAGGTCCTTCAGGTACAGGCATTGATCCATCTTCTCCGGTCCTTGGCCTGCAGCCATTGGGACGCCGTCTTCGCCTCCTAAAATCTTGGGGGCCTTAAAAATAAAGAATTTGTCTATCAGTTTTTCCCTGAGCATGGACCCTATGATCGAAGCACCACCTTCAACTAAAAGACTGTTTACAGACATCTCTCCCAATATACCCATTAAGGCCCCTAAGTCAATCCTCCCGGCCTTTACTGAACAGGTTAGCACGGAAACGCCTCTTTTCTGAAACTGTTTTCGATCCTTTGAAGCCACGTCAGAGCCAACGGCGATAATGGTCTCGGCTGAGGAATCATGATCCAATATCCTGGCTTTCGGCGGTATCCTTAAATGGGTATCAACAACAATACGTAAAGGGTCCCGGCCACGGCGGCGCCCGAGGCGCGTTGTAAGACGGGGATCATCTGCCAGGACCGTTCCAATACCCACAAGTACGGCGTCTACCCGGTCCCTCAGACGGTGGACGAATTGCCTTGATTTTTCATTTGTGATCCACTTTGAATTTCCCTTTGAGGTCCCTGTCCACCCGTCCATTGTCAGGGCCGACTTGGCCATAACAAAGGGACGTCCTGTAGTGACAAATTTTATAAAGGCTTCATTAAGTCGGCGGCATTCCGCTTCCAGAACCCCGGTAGTAACTGAAAGCCCATTCTCTTTTAAAAATTCACACCCGCCGCCCGGAACATAGGGATTGGGGTCCCTCATGCCAACGACCAACCTCTTAAGCCCGCTTTTCACAATGGCCTCGGTGCAGGGCGGGGTTCTTCCGTGGTGATTACAGGGCTCCAGGGTCACATAAAGGGTATCTCCCGGGGCCTTTCCCCCTAAATCGCGTAAAACCTCCACCTCTGCGTGTGGCAAACCGGCCTTTTTATGATGACCTGTCGCAACGATCTTACCCTTCCTGACAATAACCGCTCCCACAGCAGGATTGGGCGAGGTCCGACCCAATCCTTTACGGGCCTGGCGCAGGGCCTCCTTCATAAACCTGATATCTATTTCTTGTATGCGTTCAGCCATCAGAATTCAACTTTACAGTGAATGGCCTTGATGTCCTCAAATGGGCGATTTCCTTGGAAAAACGAGTATTGCCAGGAGCTTGGTGCTGGGTATCGGTAAGAAAAAATTGAAAAAAGCCGAAGCAATACGACTTACATAGCCTTTGTCTTGCGCGTTCTGCCGATCGCTGATTGCCGAACGCCTGCTTACTGGTTCTCCTTTTCTCTCTTTGACTTGAGAATATCCTCCAGCTCTGTCATGAACTCATTTATGTCCTTAAATTGCCTGTAAACCGAAGCAAAACGGACATATGCCACTTCGTCCCATTCTTTTAGTTTATTGATGACCCTTTCCCCTACATCAGGGCTGTCAATCTCTTTTTTCCCCAGTTCTTGAAAATATACCTCCAAAGAGTCAACAAACTCCTCGATCTTGGTCATACTGATAGGTCGCTTTTGACAGGCTTTGCGGATTCCGGAAACAATCTTATCCCGATTAAAAGGCTCTCGCCTGCCGTCTTTCTTGACCACCATGGGCAGGATCTCTTCCAGCTTTTCATAGGTAGTAAACCTTCTATGGCATTCAAGACATTCCCGCCGCCTTCTTATCATTCTCCCGTCTTTGCCCAGCCGGGAGTCAATAACCTTATTGTTTATTTTTGCACAGTACGGACATTTCATGGGACAAACCTCTCCACAGTGATATCTGCCTCTGTTAACATCTCATCGGCAAGAGGATCATCATAACCATCCCCATAGACGATCTTTTTGATACCCGCGTTAATTAGCATTTTTGAACATATTATACAGGGTTTATTGGTACAATAAAGGATTGCTCCATCAATTGAAACACCGTGATAAGCAGCCTGTATAATGACATTCTGTTCCGCATGGAGGCCCCGACAGAGTTCATGTCGCTGGCCGGAAGGAATGTCGGAATCCTGCCTGATGCAGCCTGTCTCCTCACAATGCCTGATACCCGCTGGAGCTCCGTTATAGCCTGTCGCCAGTATCCTTTTGTCCTTTACCAGAATAGCGCCGACATGGCGCCGCAAGCAGGTGGAACGCTTGGCCACCATATTGGTAATTGTCATAAAATACTCGGCCCAGGAAGGTCTGGACAATTAACGCTCCTTGTCAAGGTACTGGTAAATGGGAAAGGTTTGGCACAGATCAGAAACAACTTCCCGTGCGTCCATTAAAACACTTTCGTTATTCGGATCTTCCAATACGCGTTTGATCAGACCAGCTATTATTCTCATTTCCTTTTCCTTCATTTCCCTGGTCGTCAGCGCCGGGGTTCCTAATCTTAGACCGCTGGTTACCTTTGGCCCCTTTTTATCGAAGGGAATGCTGTTCTTGTTCACAACAACACCGACCCTCCCTAAGGCCGTTTCCGCCTCCTGCCCGGTGATTTTCCTTCGGGTCAAATCAATCAGAATCAGGTGATTATCGGTTCCCCCCGAAACCAGATCAAAACCTGAACCCATAAGTTCCCCGGCAAGTACACCCGCGTTGGTGACCACCTGCTTTTGATAATCAAGAAACCCCGGACTCAGTGCCTCCCCAAAGGCAACCGCTTTTGCAGCAATAATATGCATCAGTGGTCCGCCTTGAATGCCGGGAAAAACCCCTTTATCCAGCTTATTCTCGTATTTCTTTTCTGAAAGGATTATTCCTCCCCTGGGACCTCTCAGGGTTTTGTGGGTGGTTGATGTTACAAAGTCCGCCACGCCCACAGGAGTGGGATGAAGCCCCACCGCCACAAGACCTGCGATATGGGCAATGTCAGCCATGAGATAGCAACCGATTTCCTGGGCTATTTCCTTAAACCGGTGAAAATCGATAAGTCTTGGATAGGCACTGGCACCTGCGATAATAATCCTGGGTTTGCGTTTCTTTGCCAGATCCCTTACTTGATCATAATCTATCCGCTGGGTCTTGGGATCCAATCCGTAGGAAATGGAGTTAAAGACCGTTCCCGAAAAATTGACCGGACTGCCATGGCTCAGGTGTCCTCCATGACGAAGATCCATTCCCATGATAAGGTCACCGGGTTTGAGGAAAGACAGGTACACCGCCATATTGGCCTGCGACCCGGAATGGGGCTGAACATTTGCGTATTTTGCGCCAAACAGTTTCCTGGCGCGGTCAACGGCCAGTCTTTCCACCTCATCCACATAATCACAACCACCATAATACCTTACGCCCGGATACCCCTCAGCGTACTTGTTGGTCATCACGTTGGCCTGGGCCTCAATCACGGCACGACTGGCATAGTTTTCAGAGGCGATCATGACGAGGCTATCTCGCTCTCGACCTATCTCAGATCTGATTGCCCCATAGACCTCGGGGTCGAGTTGCTGTAACCCTCTTTCGTCCAAAGATATGCCTCTTAATCAATTAGTAACGTTCAAAAGTGTATGCATCTTGAAGGGCATGGGACTCTTTTTTCAGGAATCGAAAAATTGGTTGCTGGATTGTACATGACCCTGCTACCTGGGGCGGGCGGGTAGATTGCTGTGCTTCACGCCCAGGACACAGCATAGGGCATAAACCTGGGCAGCCCGCCGCCCGCCTTGGTTTGCAGGATTGCCAAGTCCAGCGCTCTGGCCGAGTCGATTCTGAAAAAAGAGCCCCATACCCTTCGCTTTGACAA
>JAFDHL010000270.1 GCA_019308785.1 Deltaproteobacteria bacterium | reverse complement strand
AATGACAAAACTGTTGTGGGTCTCCATCGTCTGACGAAAAATGAAAGATTCGTCTATGACGCCTATCGCCGCCTGATCCAGCTTTTCGGTTCCGTAAGTCTTGGCATAAAAGATAAGGAGTTTGATCGTATATTCAATGCGATAAAGAATAAATATAAAGCAGAAGATGATACCAGGCTTGATGCAAAGGCGCTCAGAGAGACCTGTAGTGAATTCCTGGCCCTGGTTGAGAAAAAGACGGGTAAGCCTTTTCCTCAAGATCCCTACCTTCAATTAGAGATGGCCGTTGAAGCGGTCTTTAGATCGTGGATGGGGAAACGGGCCGTAGATTATCGGAGGGAATTCAAGATAACCCCTGACATGGCCAATGGCACGGCGGTCAATATCTGCACAATGGTCTTCGGAAACATGGGGGATGACAGTGCGACGGGCGTGGCTTTTACTAGGGACCCGGCCACAGGGGAAAATCGTTTCTTTGGAGAGTACATGATTAATGCACAGGGCGAGGATGTTGTGGCCGGTATCAGAACCCCGAAACCAATCAGACAACTCAGAAAAGAGATGCCTAAGGTTTACCCTGAGTTAGAAACCTTGAGACACACCCTGGAGGATTACTATTGTGAGGTCCAGGATATTGAGTTCACCATTGAAAAAAGAAAATTATACTGCCTTCAGACGAGAAACGCCAAGATGAATGCCTCAGCCTTTATTAAGACCTCAATTGATATGGTCAATGAGGGCCTTCTCTCGGAGAAAGAGGCCATCCTTCGAATCCAGCCGGATATGTTAGCGCAGCTTCTTCATCCGCAACTTGATCCCGATGCCAAGGTTGAGGTCCTGGCACAGGGACTTCCGGCCTCGCCAGGAGCGGCGTCTGGAAAGATGGTGTTTGATGCGGACCGGGCTGAAAGCAGGGCAAAATTAGGTGAAAGAGTGATCTTAGTACGTGAGGAGACAAGACCCGATGACATTCACGGTTTCTTTGCTGCACAGGGGATACTCACAAGCCGGGGAGGCAAGACCTCACATGCGGCTGTTGTGGCGAGAAGCATGGGCAGACCCTGTGTTTCGGGGTGTGAAGCGATTGTCATCAACGATAAAGCGAGGGAGGCTGTGATTTCCGGTGTAACCCTCAGGGAGGGGGATGTCATCACCATAGACGGAGGCACAGGTAATGTTTATCAGGGTCAGGTGCCCACTATCGAACCGGAGTTTGTCGAGGATCTCCTGGTCCTGTTAGAGTGGGCAGATGATATCGGCGAACTTGAGGTCATGGCTAACGCTGATACCCCTGAGTCTGTTACCAAGGCAAAAAAATATGGTGCAATGGGTATAGGATTGTGTCGAACTGAGAGAATGTTCAATCAGCCAGAGAGGTTGCCCGTTGTTCAGGAGATGATCCTTTCCGAGAAAACCAGCGAAAGGGAGGCTGCCCTTGATCGTCTTCTCCCGTTCCAGAGGGAAGACTTCAAAGAAATATTCCAGATCATGGATGGTTATCCGGTTACCATCCGCCTTCTGGATCCGCCGATACACGAGTTTCTGCCATCTGCCGAGGAACTCGTAGAGGAGATCAACAACCTCAGGGAATTGAGAAAGACAGTAGAGGGAATGGGTGATCTTCCAGACACTTTAAAAATGCTGGACCCTGAACTCCATGAGCGCTATTCGACAAATCTTGAGATGATTACACAGGGCCTGGAGGAGCTTAAGAGCAAACACCTGGCAGAACCCCTGATTGAATCAAAGGAGAATATGCTGAAAAAGGTAAGAACTTTGGCAGAGACCAATCCCATGTTAGGCCACCGGGGCGTAAGGTTAGGGATCACATATCCTGAGATCTACTCCATGCAAATCAGGGCCATCCTTGGGGCCGCTGCAGAACATATCCGGGACGGCGGAGAAATTGTGCCCGAAATTATGGTTCCCCAGGTATGTACGTTAGAGGAGTTAAACTGGGTTCACGGATATGTTGTAAAGATACACAAGGCTGTAGAAAAGAAATTTAAGATAAAGGTGCCTTATAAATTCGGAACTATGGTCGAGGTCGTAAGGGCATGTATGCGGGCAGGCCGTTTGGCCGAATTAGCCGAATTCATGTCTTTTGGGACAAATGATCTGACCCAGGCCACCTTTTCCTTTTCCCGGGAAGATGCGGAGAATAAATTTTTACCTCTTTACAGAGAGCGCAGCATACTCCAGCACAATCCATTTGAAGTCCTGGATATCAAGGGGGTAGGACGGCTGATGATGATTACGGTCGAGTGGGCAAGGAAGACCAGAAAGAATATGAAGATGGGGATCTGCGGTGAACAGGGTGGACACCCTGATGCCATCAGGTTCTGCCACCATATTGAAATGAGTTATGTTTCCTGCTCCCCGCCCAGGGTGCCTATAGCCAGGTTAGCTGCCGCCCATGCCAAGCTGAAGGAGGCAGAGTATGTTTTGATTTAGCTGTGCTAGTATCTTGTCCCAGAAGTAAATTAGAAAAATTAATCAGACTGTTTAATCGTTTTTCTATCAAGAACAGGCAGAGGACCACGGGCATGAGCCCGTGGGTGAATGTTTTTGGGTTAGCCTAATCATGAGGCAGCGTGTCGTTGAGACCTTTTCTTCGGCTCCGAGTCTCTCCCGCCGTTGGCGGGATCATTTCAAGGCGTTACGGACGGGTGATGCCTCCCCTCTCCCTGTTCCCCTCGACTTCGCTCGGGGCCAGGGGGTCCCCCATTCCGTAACAACATGAAATGACGAAGGCCTCCCGCCAGTCACTCAGAAAAGGCCTCAAAGCCACGCTTTATCTATTAGTGCCACGGTTGTAAGCCCGTGGGTGTCTACATGTTTTGAATTTTGGTCATTTGAAAATTGGGATTTTTTTCGAGTTTAGATATTCGAATTTCGGATTTTAAACGCAGTTTTTCGAGACACGAAACGATTGGCTAAATTATGTAAGTTATTTCTGGGACACAACACTAGGCCCTATAGTGTGATAACTCATAAAGCCTTTGGATGAGTCGGGATAGCCTTTCCCTGGCCTGGTCGCTACCCTCTGCAAACTTATCGTCTCCCCTCAAGATTTCTTCATTGATAAAGCGAATCGCATTTTTAAAGGTGACCTGGGAGATAGACTCCATGTGATCTATGAGGCCCAGCTTGTGAAACCGCTGTCCCTGGTAGTTCATATTTTTCAAAAGGTCGCCTTTTTTTCTGTTTTTGTTTTCCAGGTGAATGAATGATCGCGATGCGATCCAGTATGATTCGAGGAATGTCTTGGCCAGGGCAGCCCATATGGGCAATTTGTCAAAGCCGAGCCTGGTAAGTTTGTATCCCGTATTTGTATCGCTCTTTGTGATGAAGGAAGAATTTAAAAAATAGCAAATGACTCTTTCGATTTCTTCGTGGATATTTTTTTCCTCATCATAGAAAAACTCATTCTTGAAGAGCTTTATCAGAAAGTGACAGTCATCAAGGATTGTCTCCCCTGTCTTTTCCTCTTCTGTCCCAGTCAACAGAGAAACAGCCACAAACGCATGGGAGATAAAATAATGGACAATGTTGTTTTTGTAGAACTCCAGCTCCCTTTTCTTTTCTTCCTCCACGTAATAAAAGGTTTCCTCCCCGTCCACATCTTCAAGCGTACTGACCACCTTTCTATGGACCAGAAGCCCCAGAGTTTCATTGACTGTTTTTTCAAAGTTGTCCAAAGTGGTGGCCATTGGGGTTTCATTTCTTCTTAGTAAATTTACAAGGATTTCTGCCGTGTCAGACAGTTCATGGGCATTGAAACCGCGACGGTGTTTGGTAAGAATGGCCGATGAAATAAGCGCCAGAGGCGTAACCAGTGTGAT
>JAFDHL010000269.1 GCA_019308785.1 Deltaproteobacteria bacterium | reverse complement strand
TTTCAATAAAAAACCTTGTCCCTTCCTCAAGGGGAATTTGTGCTCCCATTATCAGTTACGCCCCGAAGACTGCAGGTCGTTTCCACATCTTCATAAAGAAAAATTTGTTTTTAGGTTGATCGGTGTCGTAGAAAACTATGATGTGTGCCCGATTGTGTTCAATGTCTATGAACGCCTCAAGAATGAATTGTGGCATAGGTGACATTAGGGGATGGGGGACATAAAATGGGACCCCCTTAGAATCGCAAATAACTCAACACATCCAGCATTAATCCTATTCTGTGATGGAATTAGCCTGGGAACCAATGTATCCACCACGCCACATATATGGGATTGTTTTCAAAGTGGCTAATTGAGGGCACCGATAGGAGATTTGAGTATGGCCAAGCGTAAGGGAAAAACAAATAGCGCGCGGAGCACAAAGAAAGACATCCTGACCACGATTACTCAAAATGAAGCGTTTACTATTCTGAAATCCCTTGCCAAAGAAGACGAAAACATCAAGAAAAGAATCGAACAGCTTGCTATCGAGTATCTTGAAGATGTGGATGTTGAGGAGATCGCTGACGCGGTCTATTTCGATTTGGATCTTATCGAAGTTGAAGATCTATGGGACCGGTCTGGATCTACCAGGGACGGCTATGTTGACGTAAACGAAGAGGCATGGGTAATGTTTGAGGAGGCACTAAAACCATACACAGATGAGTTAAAGAGGTATCACGATCGATCAATGGCCGCGCAGGCGAAGCTTTATTGCATGGGGATCCTGAAGGGGATCTATCTGTTCGAAAAAGCATCCACGTCCCAATACAAGGATTGGGCCGTGGGTGCTCCAAAGGATTTTTTTAGTAGAATATCGAGGGATTGGAAAGGGGTTTGTAAGTCCAGAGAAGACCTCGACGAAATGGATCATTTCATTGAACAGGAATGTCTGGAGTGGGTTTAGACTTGGGGTCTTTGGTTGAAACTTGTCCAAGGGGTTTGTTTTATAACGGGCCAGAGGTAATGGATTCCAATCGGGCATGGGTATTTAAGAATTTGATATGAAAAAAAGAAGGAATGCAGATCCGTTGATTTCACAGATAGAACTGGCATTAGACCTGGGTCAATTCATATCATACAACCAGTCTTGGGATTTTGTTCACGACCTGGAAGATACAAAAAGCAAGATTGATGACTTGATGGAGAATGGAGAGGCTGATCGAGCTGTTAGGCTTTATGAGATGTTTCTGTCCGGATGTTATGAAAAGGCAGAAGAAATCGACGATTCAGGTGGAAATCTTGGAATGTTTTTTCAGGATTTGTTCGTATCCTGGATCAAGGCCAGACAAAAGGCGGGCCACGCGGCAGAGGAAACTGTTGGAGATATTCTTAACTGGATGGAGAATGATGACTATGGTTTTTGTTATAATATAGAAAAGGAAGTGGCTGAGGTTCTCAACAAAGCAGGCTTTCGCTTATTCAGGCAGCATTTTCAGGATCGATTTGAGGAAGCCTTCCGCCCTTTTGGATCTGGGAAGACCAAGTATATTTATGATTATCCCGCTGACGTTTACATGAATGCGAATATTTTGAAAGACATCTTTATTGTGAAGAAGGATGTTAAAGCCTACCTTGCGCTTTGTGAGAAGGTGGGGATGACCCCCAAAGATTGTGAACATATCGCTTCACTTCAAAAAGCAAAAAGGCGCTATGATGATGCCCTGGCTTGGGTTGAAAAAGGGTTGAAGCTTGAAAAGGAACGTGAATGGGGGAATCAATCCAGTTATGCATTGACAGGTATCAGACAGGAATTACTCAACAAACTGGGACGGAGAGAAGATGCTCTTGAAAGTGCCTGGTCAGAGTTCAAGAAATATCCTTCTAAATATGGCTATGACCGATTGAGGAAATATATCCCCAAGAAAGATATCAGCCATTGGCGTGAAAAGGCTATACATGAAGCGAAAAAGACCTCATTGTCTGCTTTTATTGAAATTTGTACAGAAACGAAAGAGTGGGATGTTCTTTCCGAGCATATTGTTGCCATTGAATACGAAAAGCTCGAAAAGATCAGCCATTATACCACCGTGAAGGCGGCAAAGAGGCTTGCAAAAAAATACAGCCAGGCAGCAGCGAAGATTTACGCTGCTTTGGGAATGCGAATTATACTGAGTGGAAAGAGCAAATATTATCATTACGCGCTGGAACATTTTCGTAATGCCAGGAAGTTTTATGAGAGGGCCGGATGCAAGCAAATGTGGTTATCCCTCGTTGACCGCGTGCGCGAAGATCATTCCAGAAAATACAGTTTCATTGGGGATTTTGAAAAGATTGTAGCTGGTCGTGCCCCCAAATCTCCTGAGTCCTTTGAGAAAAGGGCACAAAAAAGATGGAAAAAACAAACATCGAAATGAAAAGGCCGGTCACTGTAACAATACTTAACTCCAAGATAAGTTCTTGAGAATGTGTGAGAATATGGGACGTCCGTGATATATTGACATTCTTGGGGTGAGATGGGACGGAGGCTTTAGTGCATTTTGTACGGGATTTTTGCCTGTGGGAATTGATTCATGAAACTGGTGAAAAAACTCAGGAGTCAAATCACGGGTGCAACAGGTATTTTGTGGAAAGATGTAATCCATGGCGCGATGGGATTAAGGTCGCGTCCAAGTTAAATATGTGCTTATGTAATGTAAAATTGAGGCCCAGATAAGGCACCGCCGCAGAGCAACGGTGCCAGAAAGAAGAGCGCCTATGGCGGAAAGGAAGAGGGAAGAGGGAAGAGGGAAGAGGGAATAGGGGTTAGGGATTAAGGGATTTAGGGCAGGAGATATCTTATGATTTATGGAAATCGGCGATGGTAAAGCCGTTATCTTCAAAATGCCTGTCAAAAGAAAAGGCGAATTTGATTTCCAGCGAATCCATGATCTCAAAGCTAATACAATCCACAAGGCTTATCTGTCTATTGTTCTGAGCAAGAAGACGCTGCATGGCCCGCGTGTACCATTTTTCGTCGACCCATATCACTTTGAGCAGTGGAAGAATTTTTAAATTAAAATCATGAACTGGCGCAAGGCCGATACGCCCTTGTAGAAGGGCAGTAGTTTCGACAAGGATAAACGAACTGGTCACAAGTTGAACATTTTGCTTGGTAAAATAGTCGAAGTTTTCCATAGCCCTGATATGCATATAGTCATTTTGAACCAGCAGCGCAAAAAGTCCGGAAGTATCTGCAAAAATGTTCACGATCCAAAGGCCTCTTCCAGATAGTGGTCGTGTTTGACGGAAATGTCGGAATCGGCGGTTTTATATTTTCCAACTACAGACCTTGCCTGCCTGTACAGAACGGAACGGTCAGGTGTTCCGGTAACAAGGAACTGGTCAACTGCCTTACGGATTAAGGCTGCAACAGATTCGCGACTGGAAAGAGAAATTTCTTTCAACATCCGTACCTGCTCCTCGTTTAATTGAATTTGTGTCCGAACCATGACGGCCTCCTTGTAATCATGTTATCATTTATGATGTTATTGTTACACATTTGCCGGCGTAGAGGCAATAGAAATTTTCATGCTATTCAAAAGAATCCGGCAATTTAGCTATGTTAAAATTGTTTAAATTGGTAAATACAAGTTTTAGAACTTTTGCAATCCGTTTATTGTAGGTGAGCATGGGAATTGAGAATCGGATAGAGGCGTTGCTTTTTAAGGGTGTCCGGGAGGGTATTTATCCGGGGGCTGTGTTGTTGGTAAGTCACAAGGGCGAGGTTGTTTTTTTCCAGGAGGCCGGCCACTGTTCACTGACTCCTGGAGCTGATCCAATGCACAAGGACACTATTTTTGACTTAGCTTCCCTTACCAAACCTTTAGCTACCACCCTGGCGATCATGAAA
>JAFDHL010000268.1 GCA_019308785.1 Deltaproteobacteria bacterium | reverse complement strand
GGGCTAACGCTCGAAAGGACTGCCCCTGGGTCAGTTGCCACAAGAGCAAGTAAACCCACTTCTTGTACTTTTTTGAGGCAATTTTTCAGTTCCAAAACAAGTCGTTCCCGCGGAACTAAAACTCGACCGGCAAACTCGTTAGCTTGGTATTCAAAAAATCCATATTCCCGGTCAGGGATATTTTCCATGAATCCCTTCCATGCCAAAGAATCTGAGATGGAAAAAGATGCATAAATGTCCTTGTGCAAAAACAAATGGCCAAGTTCGTGCGCAAACTAAAAACGAAGCCTATTTATAAACTTTTCCTTCATGTAGCAGTTATAGTCGACTATGATGCCAGTGAGGTCTACTCTTAAATAAGCATCGATATCTAACTCGCTGAGTAAATCATGTTCAGGTTGAATATTTAACTTCAAACGTTTTTCGACTATCGCTTCGATATCAACAGGCAAACTATCTTCAGGCCAAAATTCAGCCCGAAAATTCTCTGCTTCTTGCCAAATCACCTCTTTTGGAATGTAAGGACATTTAAAATCTGAAATTTCTTGCATTAACCATCTCCTCTGATCTTTTTAATCAGTTTTTCAAGCTCCTCAGGTGTAGGTTTTTCACTTCTAACTGTCCTGAAAAACATGGGTAACGCATTGAGAGTTTCTCGGTCCGAAAGAATATCCTTTGGAATGATTCCGGCATCAATTGATGCCTTATCTATTAGCTCATTGTATAATTCTGAATCTTTTTCGATATTGAGGACTTCTGCTATCTGATCAAGTTTACCTTTATCTTGTGGTGGGGATAAGACCTCTCTCTCAACTTTGCTCCAGTTACTTGAATCGATTGATAAACGTCGGCAAAATTCCCTAAGCCCAATATCCCTTTCAATCCTAAGGAATTTAATAAATTCACCAAACATGTCACCCCCTCCTTTCTCATCCGTTGATTGCCGTTAACCCCCGGTTTCTGGATTGACTTGCTGTGGTATTTTTAATACCACGTGGTAAGAATATTACCACAGTCTTCATTTGTCAAGGATTTTTCAACAGATTTGCTGACAACAAGGATGTTGGATTCTTTGGCTTTCTTGGACCCCGGGTTGGGCCTGGGCAAGTGACTGAAACAACAATTTGATCTTTTAATATATAATGACCTTAAGATTTTCAGTTTCTATCAATTGAAGTTATAGCAAGCCGGTTAATAGTAGCATACCCACTTGGGATCTTGCCAATCCCCCAAGATATCAAAAGCTTGCCATATGAAGGCCATACCATATTACATTAAGGCAGAAAAAGCTTTATCAAACCAACCAGAAACGCATTTCAAAATCGCATTTCTCGGCCAGTTACAAGGCTTAAGGATCAATGTTTACAAGGATCTATAAAGTTTGGTAGGTTGCGGCCTATTAATGTCGTACCACAGACTCTAATTAGTTCTCCGCGCTCTCCGTGTCTCTGCGTTGAGAAACGAATAACCTCACAGGTCGAAAAGAATGTTAAATAAAATGATGTCAGAAGTCCTTGAAACATCAAAAAAAGTTTCTCAAATGAGCCGGCATGTGCGGATCGACAGGCAGGCACTGGGCCGTTTCGTGCGGAAATTGCTTGCCGATGATATTCAGGTACCGCGCTGGGCCCCCTGCTATCATTTCTGTGACGGCACTGAGAAAACAGTCGCTTATCTTCTTGTTCTGGACACCATTAACTTTTGCTTCTGGCCGCCACCGGGAAAGGCTAAATGGGAGATCGAATATCAATCAGAAAGGCTCTCCGGATATTATGCATTAGCTGCATCACTCAAGCGCGCGTTCGAATCAGCGGCTCCAGTTAACAATGCCGGGTATCTTGCTGACCTTTCCCTGGATGAATTAGTCCTGCTTGAAAAATACGATGGAAATGCCTGTAGATTGGTTGAGGCTGCTGAAAACTCGGCCTTGAAACTGGTGCGCTTGTTGGCGGAAAATTTTTCATCATTTAATGATGTTTCGGAATATCAAGGCCAAAAGGTATTTTTTTATAAACGGGCACAAATACTTACCGCCGACTTATACGGCGCGTTCAATGGCAAAAAGTGGGGTAGCTTCACGGATATGGATAAGATCACGGCGTTTGCCGATTACAAGTTGCCCCAGGTACTACGTCATTTGGGAATAATGCGTTACACAGAGTCCCTAACGCAAAAGGTGGATCAAGAGCTCATGCTGGAGGCAGGTTGCCCGGAAGAGATTGAAATCAGGGCCAACTTGCCCAAAAGGGAAAAGCCTTTAGATCATTCGAGATTGATTGGCTCCTGTGGAACCTGGGCCAGAATGACGAATTCAGGAAAAAGCCGTATCATAAAACACTAACTATCTTTTACTGATGTTTTTTGACTGCTTGCGCAGTCAGGTTGAAGGTGTTTAGACTGAAGACTGTCCACCCTCCGTAGTCCCGCTTAAGCGGGACGGAGGACGGGAAGGGGAAAGAGAACCGAAAGAGTTCTTTTCAGGGATAAAGCAGTTACAGTAATACAATAATAGGCGCCCCCTTTGTACCACGTTCAACCCTTTACTAATCCCGCGTTTCGCGGGACCTTCAGCCTAAACAACCTAAATATTCAAATGTTTTCATTCGATGTCATAGCAATTGATGGTAATGCACGGGCAGGAAGAATCATTACACCTCATGGATCTATTGAGACGCCCTCCTTTGTCCCGGTAGGCACCCAAGCCACAGTAAAGGCTATGTCAGCGGAGGATCTTCGCAATGTCAAATGCCAGGTAATCATTACTAATACGTATCATCTCCACCTTCAACCGGGCGAAGACCTTATAGAAAAAATGGGAGGGCTCCACTCATTCATGAATTGGGACGGACCCTTGATGACCGACTCAGGCGGTTTTCAGATCTTCAGCCATGGCGCGGCCAAGGAGCATGGTGAAGAGCAGGATCGCGGCAGACATCTCAGTTCCAAGAAAGGAAAGCCTCTGGTAACTGTCGAGGAAGATGGGGTGGAGTTCATCTCCTATTTAGACGGCTCGCGACATCGCTTCACTCCTGAAAAGGTTATGGAGATAGGGCGAAAACTCGGTGCAGACATTATCCTGGTCCTGGATGAATGCACCTCCCCGCTTCACGATTACGAATACACAAAAATGGCCATGGAGCGAACCCACCGCTGGGCTTTACGTTCACTGGATATGTTTCACAGGACTTCGGACAAACGTCAGGCACTCTTTGGAATCGTTCAGGGAGGTGCATACCGGGATTTGAGGGAGGAAAGCGCTTCCTTCATAGCAGACCAGGATTTCCAGGGCTATGCCATTGGTGGCTCTTTAGGCAGGTCCAAGGATGATATGTACAATGTCCTGAAATGGACGGTCCCTTTCCTGCCCAAGGACAAACCGCGGCATCTTCTGGGTATCGGGGAGATAGATGATATCTTTGAAGCAGTCGAATGCGGAATAGATCTCTTCGACTGCGTTGCACCCACGCGAATGGCTCGCACCGGCACACTCTTTAACAGGTCGGCAGAGCGGTCCAGGATACATATCCTTAATGCGTGATCCCCGCCCAATTGAAGAAGGATGCAATTGTTACACCTGCCGGAATCACTCAAGGGCCTATCTGCGACATCTGTTTGTGGCCAGAGAACTCCTGGCAGTACACCTGGCCACTATTCACAACCTGTATTTTATAGAATCATTAATGCAGGAAATCCGTTCTGCTATTAGGGAGGAAAGGCTTGCGAAACTGAGGAAGGAGTGGAAGTTCGAGCTTTCATAAAAGCCCTCTCGCAATAATCAGTTTTTCTATTTCCTTGGTTCCTTCATAGATTTCGATTATTTTTGCATCGCGGTAAAAGCGTTCAACCCCATACTCGCCAATATACCCGTAACCACCATGTATCTGAACCGCTTCTTCTGCTGCTCGAATGCTCCAGGTCTCCTTTGTCAGCCTTGATGGCCGCTTCATAAACCAGATTTCGTGCTGCCTGGATGCGGGTTGCCATCTCTGCGATCTTAAACTGGATAGACTGAAAAGAGCTTAAATATTTTCCAAATTGCACCCTTTCTTTTACATGCTTGATGGCCTTATCCATCGCGCCCTGAGCAATGCCGACCCCTTCGGCCCCCACATGAATTCTGGTCCTGTTAAAAAACTCCATAAACTGATAAAAGCCCTTATTTTCCTCACCAACAAGGTTTTTTTTCGGGACACGGACATCTTTGAAAATCAGTTCCGCCGTGTCTGAAGCCCGTATTCCTAATTTATGATGAAGCTTGCTCGCTTCAAATCCTTTCCTGTCACATTCAACAAGAATCACGCTGTGCCTGTTATGACGGGACGGCATATCGGGATTTGTAAGACACAGCACAATAAAATAAGCGCCGACCGTCCCGTTTGTAATGAACATCTTATTGCCATTGATCACATAACCATCACCATCCTTTGTGGCCATAGTGCGAACAGCCGAGACGTCACTGCCGGCATCAGGCTCTGTGATGGCCGAACCCATAACTGCTTCCCCTTTTGTTACGGGAACAAGATAGCTTTTCTTTTGCTCCTCTGTGCCAAACAACTCAATCATGTCGGCCCCGAAGGTAGCTGAGATGAGTACAGATCCTAAACCGGGATCAACCCGGAAAAACTCCTCACTGATAAGACACTTCTCCAAATACCCGTAGCCGGCACCCCCATATTCTTCGGGAAGATTTATACCGATAAACCCGAGATCTGCCGCCCTTTTGACCAGATCAGAAGGGTATTTTTCCTCCCTGTCACACTCCTCGGCAATTTCCGGGAATTCCCCTTCGGCAAATTCCTTGGCTGCCTTTTTTATGTCCAGCTGCTCTTTTGTTAAATCAAAATCCATTATATAGTTTCGAACTGTTGAGCTCGTAAGCCTGTTATTTTCATCTCAATTTAGAGCTTGCGCTTCCTCCAATATAGACTCTTTGGCTTGAATCGGCGGATAGAGACAGCCAGCTCTTTGGGAATTACCCAAAACGGCCTTAAGCTGAAATGGGTAAAATAATAAATACCAAAACAGTGGAATCAGAGCAAATCCTGAGGGTTCTTCGAAAGGCGACGGACTAAAGTCATGGCGAAATTTTTAAAAAAGAGGAACTTAATAGAATCTGATGATCTGTCCAACAAAGTAGCACTGATTTTCATCAAGATGCAATCCGTATCAGCCACAACAGTAGCGACACGGGCCTGGCCCCCGATACACGCCATCTCCCCAAAACATTCTCCTGTGCCAATGGAAGCTATATCTCTCCCGTTTTTCCTGACTTTGGCCTTCCCGCTTACAAGAATGTAAAATGTATCGTCAATCTCACCTTCTGCAACGACAATCTGTCCCTCGCTGATCGTGACAATATTGCTTGCTGAGACTATTTCTCTAACCTGGTCACTGGTAAATTCATTAAAAAATGGCAGGCGATTGACATCATCGGCAAAATCCCCTACCCTTTCATCTATGGAGTCTCCCGCCAAACCCCTTAAAGCCACCCTCAAATCATAGGCAAATGCCGTGCCTGACGGATACCGCTTCTTTGGGTCTTTGGCCAATGCCCTCTTTGTAATTTCTTCAAAGATCTCCGGAAGGTCCGGCCGAATACTTAATACTGACGCAGATTCTTCATTGGTGATTTTATACATGATGGAGAAACTATTATCTCCTGGAAAGGCCTGCTCACCCGATAGAAGCTCGTATAGCACGCATCCTAATGAAAAAATGTCGCTTTCGTTTCCAGCTACCTCATCTTTAAGCTGTTCAGGAGACATATAACTCGGGGTTCCGAAAATACCCATTTCTGCTGTCTTTTCTGTCATCTGGGCAATTCCAAAATCGGTGATCTTTGCAATGCCCGACTTGTCAAGCATGATATTAGCCGGTTTAATGTCCCTGTGGATTACGCCCTGTTTATGGGCATAATCCAGGGCATTGCACACACTGAAAATAATTTCTATCACTTTGTTAACAGGCAACAGGCTGTTCTTGCGGCAGAACTTATCAAGGTTGGAGCCCTCAATATATTCCATTGCGATATAACAGAAATCCTTGTATGCACCCACATCATGAATAGCCACAATGTTCTGGTGACTGAGCCGGCCTGCTGATTGAGCCTCAATAAAAAACCTCTCCCGGCCCCTATCTGAAGCTACCTGGGATATCTTGATGGCCACGTTTCTTTTGATATACGGATCCCGTCCTAAATAAACGACTCCTGTGCCTCCCTGACCGAGCTTTCGCAAGATCTCATACCGTCCGACAGTATCTGATTCTCCAAGATCGGACATGAATTCCTTGTTAAAAAAGCTTTTTGTCATTCTTTGATTCCTTGTGACTACTCACGTAGTCAGGCTGAAGCTGTTTAGACCGAAGGCTGAAGGGGTCCAAAAAGCACAATTGACGCACTTTGGTGGAGAAAGAGCAGATTATCTCAACAAACATGGCTTTAAATGACCCGTATTCCCGTTTTTCCTAACAGTCTTCAGCCTTCAGCCTAATTAACCTGAGCAGTTACGATTCCTTAAGGAATTATAGTCTCAGCTTTTTACAGGGGTCATAGCCACTATACAAAGCGCCGACATTTTCAACGTCCCTGTCACTTAACAGACAGCATCAAAAGTCTGCAATGCAGTATAGGGTAAAGGTCCTTTTAGTGTCAATGTGGAAGGATGGCCCCTTGCTGGTGATCAGGAACCCTTCAAAAATGCCTGATGTGAATGAAGATGTTCAAACTTGACGGTGGATTTTGGGTGACAGGATCGGTCAGCCTTCAGCGTATGAAGGGGTTATACACTGAGCGGAACCAGCTTGCCTTTGCGAATATCTGCCAGGCCCTTGTCAGTGGGCCGGAGATACGGGAGGCCTGTAAACGGCAAGGTTTGAAGAGTCAATAAAAGACGGGTCAGATTGGAGCCCAATCTTCGGCATGCCTTTTCAACTTCGCACATTTCCCTCACGATTTCCGGCAACGGCTCCGGCGAGATGATCCCGCAAAGGGGTAAGGCAAGTCGGGCGGTTACTTCCTGCTCTTTGACCACTACCACTCCACCTCCCAGACTGATGAGCTGATTGATAGCAACAGACATCTCCCTATCAGACGTACCAACAACCAGGATATTATTGGTATCCCAGATGAGGCTGGTAGCAATCGCCCCTTTTCGGATACCGACCCCCTTTACGAAACAAAGAAAAGGTTTGGCATCTGATAAGCTCTTATTAAAAACCGCTAACTTAAGTATGTCTTTCTCGGGATCTGCAACCCATTTTCCCTCTACTGCTTTCATTTGACAGATCGTCTCTCGGGTAATGGTATCATTGACAATTTCGACTACCCTGATTTTCGCCTCACTTTCCCCGGCAGGTATTTGAAATAGAGATGGACTACATTTCTCGAGGGCAACAGAACGTCCGGCTTCATCCGGATAGGCATACCGGGAGATCTCGATTGTCAGTTTTGCATCTCTGGCAACAGGGCGACCCGCCGCCCAGACCTGATGGCAATGAAAGCCTTCCAGGTCATCTACTACTACCATATCCGCTACCTTCCCGGGAGCCAGTCCCCCAAGGTCCCTTAATCCGAAATACCGCGCCACATTAATCGTTACCATCTGGATTGCCTTAACGGGCTCAAAACCCAACGCTACGGCCTTTTTCAGGAGCAGGTTCATTCCACCCGAATAGACCAGTTCTTCCGGATCAGCGAGATCCGTTACCAACATAACGTTGTGCAAGTCCACAGGCTGCTTGGCTATCCCGGATATAGCCTCCAGTTCCCGCCTGACGTAGCCTTCCCGGATCATCACGGCCATACCTAATCTAAGCCTA
>JAFDHL010000267.1 GCA_019308785.1 Deltaproteobacteria bacterium | reverse complement strand
CCGCTTGACCGGCTGTTCAATCTGGGTCCGTATGAAGGAGGTGGCCATTTCTCCACTGTATGGCAGTCTGCGGTAAGACCGGGTATGGACTTTAGTCTTAACGGGTGGACCGTAAGTAACCGGCACATCTATGACCTTAATGACTGGGACCGCAGCCTGGGCGCGATTGTTCCCGGCCAGTCAGGGATGGTCGGCAGTCCCCATTACGATGATCAGGTTCCTCTCTGGGTCCGGGTTGATCACCACCCTCTGTATTATTCGCGGTCAAAGGTGGAGGACAAGGCAAGGAGTATCGTGGTTTTGAAGCCTTGATTTGTCCTTGTTTGTAGGGCTTTTCCTTTGACACACAATCGCATTTGCCCTAATATGCAATAAATATTGGCCTTTTCTAAAAGATACTTTATGTAATGATATTTTCAAATTGCCAAATTGTTATCCTTCTTTATTGGGATCATCCGGCAAATGAGTACCGCGAACCTGTTCAGATATGAAGTTGGCAGATGGGAAGGTTGAAGGAAAGACCGCTTCAACCTTCAACCTCGCAATCATGTGTCGTCTTGAGGCGTACTCATTAACCGGATGAACCAAAACCTTTCCCCATGTAAATAGTTTTAATGGTCTCCTTTAGCTGAACTCTCAGGAGAATGAAAAATGAAAATTAGAGATTTTTTTAAGTCAAAGCCATCTATTCATGTTCTGGATGACAAAGAAATTGACGTTGCATTGGAAGCGACGGACGAAAGTCAAGATGTGGCTGGTAGTCCCAAACCTTCCAAGAAACAGAAGGCATCCGAAGCTCTCAAAGGACCCATAGGTCTCGATATCGGGACCGCCAACATCGTTGTGGCCCAGAATAGGGGAAAGGATATTAGAGCGCTCAGGCAACTGAATGCGTTTTTTACGATTCCCTACTCAAACATAACGAAAAGGACTCTTTTAAGGGATGAAGTTATATTTTTTGAGAAAGACAAAAAGCTTTATGTATTGGGGTATTCTGCGGAGGGTTTTGCAAACACTTTCGGCGGTAGCACAAGAAAGCCAATCGAAAGCGGGCTATTAAACCCGAAAGAGAATGAGAGCATAAGTGTAATCAGGGCCATAATAAGTCAATTTATTCAAGAACCTCAAAAAAAAGACGAAAAGATATGTTTTAGTGTTCCCGGGGAGCCTATAGACAGACCTGCCTCAGTGGTGTTTCACGAATCGATAATCAGGATGCACCTTAAGAGTCTGGGATATTCTCCCATACCCATAAATGAAGGGCTGGCTGTAATTCTGTCAGAGCTTTCAAGCAATAATTTCACAGGGATCGGCATAAGCATGGGAGGCGGAATGTGCAATGTCTGCTTTGCCTACCTGTCTGTCCCCGTTATTACATACAGTATCCAGAAGGGCGGTGACTATATTGATTCAATGGTTGGCAGTTCCATAGGGGAGTCCCCCACAAAGGTGAAGGAGATAAAAGAAGAAGGGCTCGATCTTACAGTTGAACCGAAAGACAGGGTAGAGATAGGTCTCCACGTGTTTTATGATGATCTCTTTTCAAGCCTGGTTAAGAGTCTCCAACAGGTGCTGGGGTCATCCGACAATATTCCGAGGCTATCTATGGCTGTGCCGATAGTTCTCAGTGGTGGCACCGTCATTCCCAGGGGAAGCAGAGAAAAATTTGAAAAGGCGCTCAGTGATATTCGACTCCCAATCAGGGTCTCTGAAATAATCATTGCGCAAAAGCCGCTCTATTCAACTGCAAAAGGAGCCCTCACCATGGCCATGACAGAAGAAAAAGAGATATAGATGGCTCCTTCTGTAATCGTTTATTCTCCTGACGATATCAGGGGCAGGATAGTATTAAAAATCCTCAAAGTTAGTGGCATCAAAACCCTTCTGTTTTCCAGCCATTTTGAGGTTAAAGAGGCGATTGCCCGGCATTCCCCGGCCGTAATAATCCTTGATATTAAAAAAAGTTTTTCCAGTGAACTAAATTTTCTGCAGACGCTTTCCTATAATCTGTCAGAGGCTACGATAATTGCCCTGTCAGGCACTTCAGATGTACATGTCCTGGAAAACTTAGGCTTGACAAACCTGCTATGTGTTCCTGATCCCCTTGATCCTGAACTAATCCTCTCAATGGTGAAAGATATTTTAGCGGGTGGATTCAGCATAAGGACCTGTCTTCGAATACTGCAACAAGCATTATTCAAGGGTTTCCGGTTTTTTATCAGGAGCCTTAAAATAATAAGCCTCCTTATTATTGGACTTTTGGGAGGTTACATCTACTGGTGTGTCTCAACGCTTCCGGCCATAGGGAATTTGGATGAATATTCTCCCTATGAATCCTCTAAAATATTTTCTTATGATAATGTTCTTCTTACGGAATTCTATGTTGAAAGACGAACCTTTATTCCCCATGAAAAGATACCTAAACATGTTATAAATGCATTCATCGCAGTTGAAGACATGCGGTATTACAAACACCACGGTATAGACCTCATCAGAACAATAGGTGCTCTCTTCAGAAACATAAAGGAAGGGGCCTTTGTGCAGGGGGGGAGCACTATAACTCAACAATTGGCAAAGATGCTTTTCCTCAAGCCCGAGAAAACCATTACACGGAAGATTAAAGAAATCGTGCTTTCGCTTCGGATAGAAAAAAAATACACAAAAGACGAAATCATGGGGCTTTATTTGAATCAAGCATACTTTGGAGCGAGGGCATACGGGATAGAGGCAGCCTCTCAGACCTACTTCGGCAAATCCACAGACAATATAAGCACAGCCGAAACAGCCCTCCTTGCCGCTCTCCCAAAGGCACCTTCGAAGTACTCACCATTCAGGAACCATGAGGAGTCCCTGATCAGGAGAAATTATGTGCTTAGGCGGATGCTTGTTGCAGGTTTTATAAATGAGAGGGAATATGATGAGGCCCTGTCCGATCCAATACCTACCAAATACCATGGACGCAAGCATAAGGCCCCTTACTTTGTAGATTACTGCAGGACTGTTCTTGAGAAGAAATA
Organism: Deltaproteobacteria bacterium; assembly: GCA_019308785.1. Taxonomy (GTDB): domain Bacteria; phylum Desulfobacterota; class DSM-4660; order Desulfatiglandales; family Desulfatiglandaceae; genus JAFDHL01. The sequence goes on along the minus strand of JAFDHL010000267.1, from coordinate 1,187 downwards.
CGGCGACAGGCTTTATACCTCCGGACTGAAGATATATACAACACTGGATTACAAGGAGCAACTGAGGGCGGAAAGGGCGGTTCATAAAGGAATTGAGAAACTGAAAAAAAGGGGAATTGAGGAAGTCCAGGCGGCGTTTCTCGCCATTGACCTGAAGACCGGACGGATAAAGGCGATGGTAGGAGGTACAAACTTCTGGGATTCGCAGTTTAACCGCGTTACCCAGGCAATGAGGCAGCCGGGTTCTGCATTTAAGCCGGTTGTGTATTTGGCGGCCCTATACAGGGGATTTAGGCCCGATGATGTCATTGAAGACCAAAAGGTTACATATGTGCTGAAAGGAAAGGATAAGACATGGACACCACATAATCATCATGAAATCTACCACGGTACCGTTACTTTGAAAAAGGCCCTTGCTCTTTCACTTAACGCTGCTACGGTTAATCTTGCTAAAAGGGTCAAGATAAAAAATGTGATTGAGACAGCAGAAATACTTGGAATCAGAAGTAAAATTTATCCATTTTATCCATCCGCCCTTGGCGCATCCGAACTAACCCTCATGGAGATGGTATATGCCTTTTCAGCATTTGCCCATGGAAACAGGGTTGAGCCAATGTGTATTGATCGGATAATCGATAAAGAGAAGTTAGCCCTTGTAGAACCATCGGGGGTGCGGGAAAGGGTTATTGACAATAATGTGTTGGCAAATATAAGGCGTACGGGAAGACAGGCACAACAAACGATTATGCGGATGCGTGGTTTATTGGTTTTGATGACAGGATTGTAGCCGGGGTTTGGGTCGGCAGGGACAGCCGTATGCCCATTGGTGAGAATGAAACCGGTTCAAGCGCGGCATTACCCATATGGATAGAGTATATGAAAAATTAATAGTGTTATTATACACTCTTGAATGGTGCCATCACGGGAACTCACGCAGTCAATGCGTAAAAGGATGCCCTAAACAGGACTTGGGAAAATTATATTGAGGTTTTATTTTTTTTATATTAATTTAACAAACATTGAGGTTGGTTGTAAGATGACTGATTATAAACTGAATAAATACTAAGGAGGTATTATTATGAAAAAGAAGCCCTTGATGATGTTGTTTGCTGTAATGATCAGCTTCCTGCTGACTGGTTGTTACCTCCAGATGGCGCAGACCCCAACCACGTTTAAGCCCTTTGATC
>JAFDHL010000266.1 GCA_019308785.1 Deltaproteobacteria bacterium | reverse complement strand
CATTTAAGAGAGCCCCAAAGAGATTATATTAATTCCTTATTCGGGGTCTATCTATAAGGCATTTTGATATTTCTTTTGATTTACTGGATTATTACAATAATGTCTTGTTTGTGACTTAACATAGATTCCTGTTTACCCTTGCCTGCCACGCGGAACGCGGGGTTATCCTGTCTAAAAAAAGAGACACCTGAATAGTAACGAAAAATGTTGCATTGTCGCAAACAGCCTTGTATTATATTCATGTAAAGAATAAATCAACCTTGTATTTTCGGCGTTTTATGCTTGAAACATAAATAGAAATAATCCAAAAATGAAAACATCCGTGTTGAAACGCAAAATTGATCAGAAATTAGTGCAATGGAAAAAGAGTCGTTCACGCCGTCCTCTTCTGATTAGAGGAGCACGCCAAGTCGGCAAGACCTATTCCGTCACTCAATTTGGGAAAAAACAATTTGGAAATTGCGTGAACATCAATTTTGAAGAGCGCCCTGAATTCGCCAAGTGCTTTGATACGTTAATCCTGGATGAAATTTTGGAAAGAATCGCTATTCTGACGGATTCTGAAATCAAACCCGGTGAAACCCTGTTATTTTTAGACGAAATCCAAGAATGCCCGTCTGCAATCATCGGTCTGCGATATTTTTATGAAAAGCTGCCCGAGTTGCATGTCATCGGCGCCGGATCCCTTGTAGAGATGGCTTTTAAGAGCGAAAATTTCAGAATGCCGGTGGGAAGAATCTCTTCTCTTTTTATGGAGCCGCTGTCGTTTACGGAATTTCTCGAAGCAATCGGCCGGATCAAATTGAAAGGATATCTTGAACACGTTGAAATGGAAACAGGGGTTGATCCGATTTATCGGCCGGAATTGGAGCTTGCCTTGCGAAAGTATCTAATGATTGGCGGGATGCCAGGCATCGTTGCGGCCTATGTCGAAAACGGACCGCCTGAGGAAATAAAATTGATGCAAACCGATATTTTGCAGACCTATCATGTGGATTTTGCCAAATATGCCTCGACCGCCAAGCATAAATATCTGAAGGATGTTTTTCAGACCGCACCACGCTTAATCGGCAATCAATGTAAGTATGTTCATATCAATCCGCATGTCCAATCCCGCGACTTGAAAGAGGCCCTAACGCTGCTAACAGAAGCCAAATGTCTATATCAGGTGTTTCATTCAGCCGGCCAAGGCATTCCCTTGGAATCCCAAATCAACCCCAAAAAATTTAAGTTGTTGTTTCTAGATGTCGGTATAATGCAAAGAGCATTGGGCCTTGATTCGGTAATCATGCTTGAAGAAGATTTAATGACAGTTAATCGAGGCAGTGTAATGGAACAGTTTGCCGGCCAGCAGCTATTGGCCGCTATGGATCCTTTTGAGGAGCGCCGAATTCATTTTTGGGCCAGAGAAAAAAAAAGCAGTCAAGCGGAAGTCGATTTTTTAACCACATACAAAGGAATGGTTTTCCCGATGGAAGTAAAGTCGGGCAAAAGCGGAACACTGAAAAGCCTGCGTCTTTTTTTGGAAGAGCATCCCGGTACACCTTTCGGAATCCGGTTTTCCATGAATGAATTATCGTGGTACGACCGGATACTTTCGATTCCACTGTATATGGCTGAATACTGGCGGCGCTTTGCTGAAATGATTATAGAATCCGAAATAAAAGCCGGGCGCGGCTGATAGCGCTAAAGCTTCACTTCGAGCCCGAAGATCTATGAGCTTAATCCGTCCACCTGCCTCCGGGTATAGGGGCTCGAATTGCTGCCAATATTATAATCGAAGATCTCGAAAAGAAAAAAGGATGCCAGACCTAACCTTGGCAGAATATCAACAATATCAGAGTATTATATACGGCAAGAAACCTTGCACCCAGATCATGGCTGGATTTTTCTCACTACCAGAGGTATAGTTAATTTTCCTGTGACGGAAGAATCTATACAGTATTTTTGAACCCTGGAAAAGTAATGACTGGAGGATTTTCTAATGGCCAGAAAACCCACCTATAAAGAATCTGAACAAAAAGTCAAAGAACCAGAACAGAAAAGAATGAACTTTATTCATAAGATTACAAGCGTTCTAACTGGTTCCCGTTTTTACTTTCATTCTTTGGTGCTCTGCCTCCTGGCAGTATCGTTAGCTTTCTATATATGTTTTGTTGGCACAATTACGGTCGAGGCAGAAGATCAGAAGAGAGTTCTTATCCTTCATTCCTACCATATAGGATATCCTTGGACAGATAATGTTTCAGAGGGTATCACGTCTATCTTAAACAAGGAGGAGAATGTTGAAATAATCTATGAACATATGGACACAAAGAGATATTTCGACAAACCGTATCTGAAAAAACTGCTGCACATTTATAAATATAAATACTCAGGCGCTATCCCGGACGTCATTATCTGTTCTGATGATAATGCGTTAAATTTTCTACTGAAAAACAGAGATGAACTGTTTACGAGCGTTCCTATAGTGTTCTGTGGGATCAACAATTTCACAGACTCCCGTATTGCCGGGCACAAGAATATCACCGGCGTGGTGGAGAATCCCGATATTCTTGGCACTCTCCAGATTGCCCTGCGCCTCCATCCCGGAACCCGGCAGGTCGCTGTAGTTCACGACCAGACGAAATCAGCTCTAGCCAATATTGAACGATTGCGAAAGATAGCACCGGACTTCGAGAAACAGGTCGAGTTTAAATATCTTACGGATGTGACGATTTCAGAATTGAGGGAGGCATTACGTGCTTTACCATCTGAAACCGTAGTCTTGCATCTGTCTTTTGCGAGAGACCGTGTTGGAGTATTCCTTCCCCTGAAAGAAGCCAGTAAACTGGTGAACGACAATTCTGCCGGGCCTGTCTACACTTGCTGGGATGTCCGTATGTCCTATCCTGGACATTGTGGAGGGAAGGTGGTTAGCGGTCGCATGCAGGGAGAGATTGCGGCGCAGATGGCATGGCGAATCCTGCATGGCGAATCCACCGACAGCATCGATATCGTTCGTGAAAGCCCCAATGTTTACATGTTCGATTACGAGCAGGTAAAGCGCTTCGGCCTTAGCAAGAACGATCTGCCTGAGAATAGCATTATTGTCAACGAACCTTTTTCCTTCTATGAAAAGTACAAAGGGAGGATCTGGATTACAATAGGATCCTTTGCTTTTCTATTATTTCTGATTGTATTTCTTATTACGAATATTTTACGGCTCAAGCGGGTGGAGGAGGCCCTACGGATTGAAAGGGATAACTTGCGCAATATTTTCGAGTCCATGGAAGATGGGGTCTATATAGTTAACCAGCAATATGACATCCAATATGTGAACCCGGTCCTTAAAAAAGACTTCGGTCCTTATGAAGGCATCAAGTGTTATAGATACTTCCACGAAAGAGATGAAGTTTGCCCCTGGTGCAAGAATAAGGATGTTTGGGCCGGAAAGACCGTGCGCTGGGAATGGTATTCCTTCAAGAATGAAAGAACCTACGATCTGATAGACTCTCCGATGACGTTGTCGGACGGCAGCATAGGCAAACTGGAGATACTTCGCGATATTACCGAACATAAGCAGGTAGAAGAGGCAGTCCAGCAAAGTGAAAAAAAATACCGAACCCTGGTAGAGGAGAGTTTCGATGGCATCTTTATTCAAAAAGGACCTAAGATCATATTTACCAACCAACGTTTGAACGAGATGCTTGGTTATGAGGAAGGCGAGTTATTGGGCTTGGACCACTGGCTTGTATATCACCCTGACTACCAGGAGTTGACTCGAAAACGGGCACAAACCCGTATGCTGGGGGAGAAGGTAATATCCCATTAAAGACGGGGGATGGCTTTATGGGGAGATCCGTGCCCGGGCTATCATTTTCGAAGGGGAACCCGGCATTCAAGTCTGGGTTAGAGACATCACGGATCGCAAGCATGCGGAAGAAAGGATAGAGCATATCAATCTTGTGCTACGCGCCATCCGGAGCGTCAATCAACTCATCACCAAAGAAAAAGACCGCGATAAATTGCTGAAACGAGCCTGTGACATCCTGATCGAGACCCGTGGTTATTATAATGCGTGGATCGCCCTGTTTGACGAGTCCGGAAAGCTGCTTAAGACGGCTGAAGCCGGTTTGGGTGAAAATTTCTTGCCCATGTTGGCACGGTTGAAACGTGGGGAATTGACTATATGCGGAAAGAAGGCTTTGTCCCAAACTGGAGTTGTGGTGACCGAAGACCCATCCTCAGACTGCACTGACTGTCCCCTGGCAGGGAAGTACAGTGGAAGGACGGCGATGACCATCCGGTTGGAACACGGGGGCAAGGCCTATGGTTTACTGTCTTTGTCCATCTCCAGAGATTTTGCCACAGAAGAAGGACAGGACTTGTTCAAAGAAATGGCGGGAGATATAGCTTTTGCCTTGCACAACATGAAACTGGACGAAGAACGTAAGCAGGCAGAGGAGGCAGTACGAGAGAGTGAAGAGAAATATCGGGCGCTATTCGAGGATTCGAGAGATGCAGTCTATATTACCACTCGAGATGGTAAGTTCATTGACGCAAACCAATCTGCACTTGATCTCTTTGGCTATAGTAGAGAAGAGATGGCATCGTTGAATGCCCTGCAACTATATGTGTATCCTGGTGATGCAGGCAAGCTTCAGAATGAGATAGAGAAAAAAGGATTTTTAAGAGACTATGAGGTAACGTTCCGTAAGAAAGATGGTACAGAAATGGACTGTTTGCTTAATACGACTCTCCGACGAGCAAATGATGGAAGCATTCTGGCATACCAGGGCATTATCCGCGATATGACTGAGCACAAGAAACTCGAGGCCCAGCTCCAGCAGGCCCAGAAGATGGAGGCTATTGGCACCCTTGCAGGTGGCATTGCCCATGATTTCAACAATATCCTTGGGGCCATTATTGGTTATACGGAGATTGCAAGCTTGCAGGTTGCTGAGGGTGATAAAGCGAAGGAGAGCCTGAAAGATGTTCTAAAGGCCGGTCTTCGTGCAAAAAACCTGGTGAAGCAGATCCTTGCCTTCAGCCGCAAGGGCGAGCAGGAACGAATACCTGTGC
>JAFDHL010000265.1 GCA_019308785.1 Deltaproteobacteria bacterium | reverse complement strand
ATTGCATATTCAACATTCCCGATTTTACTCGAATCCTTTACCAGGGAATCATGGCTTCATCCAAACCATTTAACACGACTGACTGAAATGTTTCAAGGGCTTCAATAATGCTGCTTTTGCCTGAGCCATTATTTCCGATAAAAACGGTCAGGGGTGTAAACACCGATATAATTCCGTACCAATTTCACTGGCCTGAATCCTTACCAAAACCACCGGTTACAATTTACCACTCTTGATTTATTTTATATTTTCTTCTCGAAAGATTCCATACAAATTTTATTTTCTTTGGATATGGTTCTTATACTTGCCTTGGCGCAGTTTTAGGCGGTTGATGGTCTCCCCGGAAGGAGGAGTCCATGAACCGAAGAATGCGATGTGCCCATTGTCGATGTCTATTTGAGGCAAATCCACGTGCAAAGAACCAACAGTATTGCTGCCGTAAGGCTTGTCAACGTGCCAGGAAAAGAAAGTGGCAACAGCAAAAACTGGCCAACGATCCGGATTATCAGGCCAACCAAAAAGACGCTCAAAAAGCCTGGCAGCAAAACAATCCTGACTACTGGCGGCGATATCGGAATCAGCATCCTAAATATGTGGAACGTAATCGCCTGTTGCAAGAACACAGAGATAGAAAGCGTGGTTTTCGGAATCTTGCAAAGATGGACGCGTTAAAGCAAATTTGTCTTTTTAAACCAGGCACTTATTACCTTATTCCATATCTTGCAAAGATGGACGCGTCAGGCCAAAAAGTTCATATTATTCCGGCAGGTTAGCCAGGGTTTAAAGAATCTTGCAAACAAGGACTCGATGGACACATTCTGCGTCTTCCGATAATACGAGGGCAAAAAACCAGGAGGTGAACCATGATCCACAAAGCCCCGCTTGTGCCTGATCGGATACGCAAAATCGAAGCAAGCTTTGCCTTTATTGAGCATCGGTTCTTACGCGGTGGCTTCTGGCAAAGCCTCAATCATCATGAACTTTTACTCTACTTGTTTCTGGTGCTCGTGGCAGATCGTAAAGGGCTGTCGTATTACAGCTACGACAAGATCTGTACGCTTTTGCGCATTTCAGTCGATGAGTATCTGCCAGCCAGAGACTCCCTCATCGAAAAAGACCTCCTTGCCTTTGATGGTCATCTGTTTCAGGTGCTATCGCTTCCGAAAAAGCCGGTGATTCCAACAGCTAAACTCCTTAAAACTCAGCAGGACATGCAAAAGTATGACCCGGCCACTATCGGCCAACTCATCGTGCAGTCATTAGGAACAGACCTATGATTGATTTACGTACTGTTTTGCAGGTACATCGCTTGGGCCACAGTTGAACAACTTGCCAAACAAGGAGGTGTGAAATGAAGATAGACAAACAAACTATTTTTGAAATCCACAGACTCAATGATCTGGGCTGGTCAGAACGCAAAATCGCTCGACACCTTCGCCTGAGTCGGCCTTCTGTAAAAAAATATCTCGACAACCCGGACCAGTCCCCAGGCAAACGAATGTCAAAACCATCCAAACTCGATCCATATCGCGACCTTATTGAACAGTTCATTGAGCAGGACCCTGATGTAAAAGCACCAGTCGTTGTACAACGGCTACAGGACAAAGGCTTTGACGGAAAGGTATCGATTGTTCGAGATTACCTCAAGAAACTGCGAGGGCGCAAAGCATACCGGAAGGCTTTTATTCGTTTTGAATCTCCTCCAGGCAAGCAGTTTCAAATCGACTGGGGCCATTTTGGGCATTTGCAATATGGGGACACCAAACGCAAACTCTATGCTATGGCCGTCATCGAATCCTATAGTCGCATGCTTTATGTTGAATTTACTCATAGCCAGAAGCAGGAAACGCTTCACCAGTGCCTATTGAATGCATTCTTGTCTTTTGGCGGGACTCCGGAAGAAATCGTCGTGGACAACATGGTTACCGCCGTGATTGAGCGTCAGGCAAGCCTGGTGCGCTTCAATGATGCCTTTCTTGATTTTTTACGGCCCTTTAAAGTTGTGCCACTGGCATGCAATGTGGGCGCTGCCAACGAAAAGGGCAAAATCGAAAGCGCTATCAAGTTGTTGCGCCAAAACTTCTGGCCATTGAGATCTTTTACGGACCTGGCAGATGTCCAATTACAGGCAAAGCAATGGCTGGAAACCGTGGCCAATGTCCGCATCCACCAAGGCACCGGCCAGCAGCCGAAAGACCGCTTTGACAAAGTCCGCCTCAGGCCCCTGCCCGACTTGTTGCCAGATTGCAGAGAAACTTGCCTGCTAAAAGTCTACAAAGATTTTGCCGTGAGATTTGATGGTAACGCCTATACGACACCCCCATGGGCTATCGGCAAACAGGTTACCTTAAAAGCCGATCCGTTCACTGTCACCATTTATCTCAACGAAAAGAAAATCGCTACACACCACAGGTGCTGGAAGCGAAAAAAGCGCATTGAGTTGCCAGAGCATCAGCAACAGGTCAAAAAGCTTCAAAAAAAGATGTGGCAAGACCAACAGATCGCTGCCTTATCATCATTGGGACAGCCCGCTGTTGATTATCTCAAAGCCCTTGTCGAGGATAGGCAACCAATCAAAAAAAATGTCAGAAAGCTCTTGGCTCTCAAAGATGAATACGGCCCCACGTCACTCATGTATGCAATACTCAAAGCCACCTCCTTTAAAGCATACGGCGCTGATTATATCGAAAATATCCTTTACCAGGAAATGACCCCGAAAAACCAACATCCACCGGTTAAATTAAAGGAGGAGGCCTTAAACCGCATCAGGCTCAACGAGCCATGCATGGCTGATTATGATGCCTATGCACTTAAGTGGAGACGTCAGGATGATTGAAACTGTTATTGAAAAATGCAAGCAACTCAGGCTCAAAGCATGTTCACAAAACCTCTTTGAGGTCATAGAACAGTCTACGAAACAAAATTGGTCGCCCCTTGAAACAATCAGTCATCTGTTTGATCTTGAACTCGAATACAGGCAAAAAAATAGAATTGCTCTACGCTTCAAGCAATCCAAACTCTTTGAAAAACCAACCATTGATCAGTTTGACTTCCATCATCATAGTTCCAGAAAAAAGCAAAAATCGAAAATCCTAAACCTCATGACCCTGGAGTTTATCAGGCAAAAAATGGATATCATTTTGATTGGCAATCCTGGGGTTGGAAAAAGCTTTCTGGCAAAATGTATTGCATATACTGCAACACAGGCCGGTAAAAAAGTCCTTTTCACAACCGCCATGGATATGATCAATCAATTGATTGCTGCAGAAGCCGACCATTCTTTGCTGAAAAAGCTCCATCATTATCAATCACAGGATTTGCTGGCCGTGGATGAGATCGGCTACCTTCCGCTGGGTCAACAAGGCTCAAATCTATTCTTCCAGGTCATTAGCCAAAGGCATCAAACAAAATCCACCATCATTACGACAAATTTGCCCTTTGCCGACTGGGGAAAGATATTTGATAGCACCACTGTGGCTACGGCGATCGCCGACCGGCTCGTCCATAACTCCCAAATCCTCATCTTGGAGGGATCAAGTTATCGAAAGAAGACAAAGAATAGCTGAGTAACTACAAACAAGGGCACCACCTACAGCTCCCTTCATAACACCTCAAACATAACTTTCGGCCAGGCGCTATCTTGTGGATTTCAAATGATAGGCTACTCGGCCTAACTTTGGCCTAATCCGTTTATCGTGTATCCACGATCATCTAAAGCAGATGGCCCTCTCGCTTTGCCGAAAATTATGTCAGAACATCTGCGGACTTCTCTCAAACCCGACACGCTATAGTGCGCCCTTATGAGCTTGTGGTAAACTTGAGAACCGCTCGTTTTGGTAAACTTTCTCGCCGCTGACTACACAAAAACAGCGGTTTACACTTTGGATGACTTGTCCAAGAGGCAAGCCAAGCAATTTTCTAAGGTTTTGAAATGGTTGGCAAAAGGCAGCCTTCCATGGAAGATTGCCATTTTGA
>JAFDHL010000024.1 GCA_019308785.1 Deltaproteobacteria bacterium | reverse complement strand
TACTGCTGGTATTACGAAAAAAAGGGGTCACACCTATTTCCTTGCCCACTTAAGATAATAAAGCCGATCAATATTTTCATGGAATACATCCTGCCGATTGTTTCCGCGCTGAAGGGCATGATGGTATATATTGGGTATGATGAGGCGAGTGTCCCTTGGCATGAGCGGGACATATCAGAAGGACCCCTTTTTTCCCCGTTAACTTCCTTCTTACTCTTCTGTGCTAGTTTCTATCATTTTTATTTTCTCCAACCCCGAGAGTGCATTGGGGTTGTGCCTTCGCACTTTCAGTACCTCTCTAAAGTACTGCGTAGCCTTTTCTTTCCTGTCCATCCGCAAGTTTGTCCATGCAAGTCCAAGTTTCATTTCAATATCGCTCGGATACCAATTGATGACTTTTTTGTACTGCTTTTCAGCTTCATCGTAACTCATCTCTGAAAAAAGAATATAGGCCAGTCTTCTATTGGCAAGATAGTTCTTTCTGTCGAATTTGAGAATTTCAAATGCAGTTTTTTTTGAATCCTTCCATTTTTTCGATGCCATAAGGGGCAGCAACAATCCCAGTTTTGGTTCGATAGCATCGGGGGCGATGAAATTTGCCTTTTTGTAGTATTCGATGGATAGCCCGTAAGCCCCATTCAAATAGTTCAGCCAGCCTGCCCTGAGGACTGCAATGTAGTTCTTTGGTTCGACCCGCAGTATCTGGAGTACACTGTTGAGGGAAGCGGCATAGTTTCCTTGGGCTTCATAGATGAATGATTTTTCAAAGTATTCACCTATGTTGGCTCTTTCACTGCCGGAAAGGGAAAATGGTATTCCCAGAAGTATGAGTAGTCCTACAATACTATATACTGGTATCTTTGATTTCATATCATAATCCCTTAGAATGGATAGTGAACCATAACATCCCGGCCCTAACGGTTCATTCTATCGAAGTCCTCAACGTTATCCCCAACCTGTCATCATCCGAATAAAAGAGTGCAAAAACGGCCCTTTCTTAAATACTCTTAACATCACTTCGCCCTTTTTGTTCAAGTTCGAATAGCTTTTCATCGCCCGATTTTGCAGTGAGGGAAATAAATCCCCTATAGAGTTCGAAATTTGATATTACCTTGAATTTCCTGTATCTGTTGGTCGAAAGAAGGCCCGACGAATGAAGCAAGGTTTCGACGGATACCCACTTTCCTGCCTTTACAAGATAGGAAGATGAAGAAAGCTTTGCAAGAGATAAAACCGGCTCGGCGAGGTCAAATAAAACCCTTGCGGGAGTTGAGAGCATCAGTTCCCCTGGCAGCTCTTCTTTCCAGCGGATACTCTCGGTTGTCATAGGAAGGCGGGGCACCCCCATGAAAAACCAGTGAAGCCCTGTGTTCCGTGGGCCTTCATAGTCAAGAAGTAGGAGCACTTTTCTGTTGATGAAGAATCGAATGCGTGCATTTCGTTCCCTGCACAAAAGGTATCGACTTCCTGAAAAATCAATATCCGTTTCCCATATTTCCTCCCATTTCTTATTCATATATCGGACTTTGAATGTCCATGATCGTCCGGTGGGGAAGGAAGCGGTGTCAAACATACTGCTTTCCGTTTGAAGCAGACCTATGCGGTCACCCTTATCAGGACAGCCGTGGGTATGGTATATGGATTCTCCATTATGTGTACTTCGGTAATGCATCAGTTCGGATGGGATTGTGGGCGAGCCGATTTCATGGCTAGTCTGAACCTGGAAGTGAAGATGGGGGACAAGTGACCGACCACTGTTTCCAACCTTTCCGATTATTTGGCCGTAACGTATGGCCTCTCCCTCACTGACGCCGATAGAGCCCTTCTTAAGATGACAGAAAGCAGTATAGACGTTATCATAATGCCAGATGACAACGGCATTTCCCCAGTTGTACTCAGCACTGATTTGGTCAATAGGATTGTCCTCGATATGATTTACCACAGTGACAACCTTGCCGTCCGCCGGAGCGAAAACAGGCATGTCAAAGGAATAGAAGTTTTCCAGAATCGAACCCCTTCTTTCGTATTTCATTCCTTTTTCGTCAATAATTTCGAAATCCCACGCATGCATCCAGAGGTCCTTATGAGTGTGCTCACCGTTAAACCCCTGAGTAATACACCATTCGCCCGTTACCGGAAGGTCAAAGACCGGGATTTCTCCGATTACAAACCTTGCCCTGGCGTTTTTTTCCCGTTTTAGGTTTTTTTCGGGGGTATCTTCAGGGATAATGACGGTCTTGAAACGAGACGCGGTACCTCTGTGCTTGAGGGCATAAATGAAAAAACTCGTAGTAACAACAAAAGGAAATGCGAGCATGTGGAGTCCTAAAGGTTTGAGCAGAAACGCGAAAGCCGCAGCTGTCACTGCACACACCGCTCCTCCTGCGACTGCAAGAAAGTAAGAATCGGGGCCGGGAACTGTCCAGATCCCACCAACCGCTATGGCTGTGAGCACAAAGTTAAATCCCATAAGCCCAAAGGTGAGCTCCGCCGGATTGCCGTCGAGCAGGAAGTAGATGATACTTCCCGAAGCCAGACCGGATATGGCAAGAAAAAAGGCCTGCCTTGAAAAGACCAGCAGACCGACAGCCACGAGGATGCCTGAAAGGGTGCTTAGCTGGAAAAAGGCCGCACCAAGGGAATGCACGAACAACTCAAGGTAAGACGGAAGCATTCCGGAAAGAAAGGCAGGCTCATAGGGTTTAAGGGAATAAATCAATCCGTGGAACTGTCTGCACCCGGCGATAGTCACCCATGTCGTGAGCACGAATGGTGCGCTTAATACGGGGATAAAGAGGTAACGCTCGAAGGCGGATCTAAGGGACGCGGCAATAAGGACGCCGAGCAAAGTAGCAATGAAGAGGATGAGGAAAAACGGGATATTCAACTTATAGGTGAGCCCGAGGAACAGGCCGGTAAGTAGGCCATTGTAGGCGAAGTAGCCCTTTTTTATGTGGTCTTCGGGAAAGCCGAATATGAGGGCCCACAGGTTTGACAGCAGGAGAGCGAAAAGGCCAGCAGCACCCTGTGCCGGAATAACGAAAGTAGCTGCAAAGAAAATTGCTCCAACATACCACTTGGTGGAAAAAAACACCTGGGAATAGCCCTGAGGGATACCTTCCAAAAGGACTGTGAGTTTTAAATGGAAAGAATTCTTATTGTCCCTTTCTCTTTCCTTTTCGCTGTGTGTTTTTATTTCATTCCTCATGGTTCTATTTGCAGTCATCACTGTCTCAGACGGTCAGGCAGACGTTCGGGGCCTTTGACAGTATCAATGGTCTCCGCCTCACGTATGATATCCGGATCCCCGTTCTCTCCTATTAGCACGACCGCTGGACGCATTCTGATGAACTGCATCCATTGGGCTACGTTATAGGCCCCCACCGGATGTATGACGAGTACGTCTCCCAGGTCCATGGCCGGGAACTTGATGGAGGGCCGAATCACGTCAATGTTCATACATAGTGGCCCGTAGATAACAGTCTCCTCGAACATGCCTCCCTTTTCTTCGGCCGGCATAACCTCATGCTTGTACCAGAAAGAGGTGAAGAGGATATTCATGCCCGCATCCACAATTATGGTTCTGTTCCCGTTGGGAAGCCTTTTGTTCCCCACGACAGTGCAGAGGAGGTAGCCTGCCTCATCGATAAGGGCCCTTCCTGTCTCGAGTATAAGTAGTGGTAGTCTGTCTGGAGAAAAGCCTGCCTCAAGTATTGAGGAAGTAATGGCATCAGCGTATACTTCTATGGACGGGTTCATGTCTGTTCCAGGGGAATATTGTTCATGGAGAGTATTTATTGAGGCAAATCCTCCGCCCACGTCAATATATTCTACGGTAGTACCCAGATCTTTCTCTATAGCGCGTGAAAAGGCTGCAAGTTTGGCTGCTTCATTCTTGTAGGCGGACGCCTCGGTAACAAATGTGCCGATATGGGCATGCAGTCCCGTCAGCTTGAGTTTGCCACCGGCCTGTATCCTTTGTGCCGCGTTCATGGCTTCACCGTTGTCTAGGTTAAAGCCAAAGCGGTCCCAACTGGGATAGATGCCGGTGTCCATGTTGACCCGTATTCCGACTTCAATGGGATGGTCCTGTTCTGCTCCGATTCTTTCAAGTGCATAGAGCTCATCGTAGTGATCTATATGGATGCGAACGCCTTCATGGACGACGGAGCGGAGGACGGGTTCAGGTTTATAAGGGCCGTTGTAAATGATTTTTTCGCCGGAAATGTCGTTCCGTTTTGCCATTTCATATTCATATTCGCTAACCACCTCGGCCCATGAACCTTCCTGATGAAATATCCTGCAAATGGCATCAAGGTAATTTGTCTTATACGACCAGGCGAACTGAACCTTAGGATAACGGACAGCAAAAGATCTAAGGGCATCCCGGTAACTTCTTCGAATGCTTTTTTCACTGAAAACAAAAAGGGGACTGCCGTACTGACGGACAAGATCTCTTACGGGAATTCCGTCAATCTCCGCTTTTGCCCTCAGCTTTTTTGCCCGTCCAAATTTATCAGCTAGATCTGAAATATGCCTTATTATTGTTGGCCTTTCGTATTTTTTCTTGGCCACATTACCTCCTCGTTATGCTTCGCGTCCTCACTACGCTGCACTAAAAAAGGTCGGGAGTCATAAGGTTTCGCACTGCCAGTTTTTTACCCGAGTTTTTGCAACCTGTAACTTCCCATTTAACTGCTCGCGATTTCAAGATCTTATTCCACTTACAAAGCGCTCCTTCCAGGGACTACCGTTCTACATAAAAACCTTCATTTGTTACTCACCACCCTGCGAAGTACTCCTGCCGTGGTAATTTCTTGATACTCGGAAAGGGGATAAATTTGGTCAACCGAGTTTCTTAGGAACATGGTGCCCACTTTGTAGGGAGCGAGTTCTTCGACCGGTTCGGCCAGCGCCAGCTTAACGGTAGCCCAGGGGAGGTTCTGGCCTGCGCCAACGGCAAGATAGCACCAGGCGGGAAACCTGGGGTTAAGCTCAATGAGATAAAAATTCCCTTCATCCTTTGATTTGATGATTTCAATTTCGCACGGCCCTCGCCATTTCAGTTTGCTGATGATGTCACGGACAAAGTTGTTCATGGTGGCATCATCAATTGTGATGCCACCCCATGCCTTTCCTTTATCGGTAAGCTGCATCTTTTTCATGGGCACAGCGCCGATAAGGCCTCCTTTTCCGTCGCCCAGAGCAACAACGTCGTACTCCTCGCCTACAATAAATTCCTGCACGACAACGGGAAGACCCCATTTGGCACTGAGCTTGCGGAAGCAATCTTCGGCCTCCATGGAAGAGTAGGTCAAATGGGCTTCGTAGAATTGCCCTTTTACCATCAAAGGAAAACGGAATTCCTTATCCAGCTGAGATATGGCAGTCACATCGGAAATTGGTTTTCCCCGGGGAACGGTGATTCCTAGATCCCTGAGCCGGTCAAAATGAGCCTTGGATCTCAATTTCAGGCCTTCTTCAGGAGGAAGAAAGGTTTGTATTCCCATTGCCAGGAGTTCATGACTTATTTTGACATATGCGTGGAGCTCCGAATCGAGACAGGGAACAATCACGTCAAGCGATGTCATTACATGAATTTCTCTTATTCTTTCTAAAAGGTTCTCAGCCCCTGCTGAAGGGTAAGGCATGAGAAATGCGTTATCACAAATACCCTTCATATAAATGCCCGGGTCAAGGGGGTCATAAGAGAGGCCGGTAATGATCCCGTCAAAATCTTCACTTTCCCTGATCGCACGGATTACAGAAACGCCCGGACTCGGATTGTCGTTGGCGTTGAGGCCGCTGACCGCAATATTCAGCCGTTTCTTTTGCATTTACGTTACCTCGTAGGAGTTTTCCTTTTCGATGATTCCCAGTTCAGAGAGGAAATGGAGGAACTGGTCCAGGTCATTTGACACAATCTCTTCGGAGGCTTCGTACTCTTCCGTCATTGCGGTCCTGATTTGTTTGCGTGTAAGACCTTCTATAAGCTTTTTCAAAATAAATGTGCCGGTTTGGTTGAGTGAGAAGGTATGTCCTGTTTTTGAATCAAAAAGAAACCCGTTGTCGCTCAGAGCCAGATGTGATAGTTTCCGTTTTGTCATCATCTCCCCCACTTAGCATTTCCCTTTAGAACAATCAACTAATTGGATTCCTCCACCCTTCAAATCAATTCCCTTTAAATTAATCTCCATTTTTCAGCGGTAAGAACTTGTAGCGGAAAGACCGATAAGGGCCTGAGCGCTCTTCGGATCGAGCCCCAAGGCCTTTTCAAAGGCCTTTTTGGCCTCATTCATTCTGTTCTGGTAGAGATAGGCCCATCCCAGCCCGTTAAACACTGCCGGATAGATCGGTTTTGGATGATAGCCCTTAAGCCGTTTGAAGATCATCACTGCCTCCATGTATCGGCCTGTGTCAATATAGCTCCAGCCAAGGTTGTTGAGGGCGTGGCTCGGCCATGCGAAGACCCTCTCCTTTTTAGGGAGAAGATGGAGGTTAGCGGTATAGATCTTAATGGCCTCTTGAAAATTCCCTTTGAGGTAAGCCACAGCTCCCAAGGCTACCTTGGCCCGGATATTGCGGGGATCAATCCGTTGGGCCTCAATGAATGCAGATTTAGCTTCATTGAGGCGCCGCAGGTAAAGAAGCGCAACACCTCGGCCCGTCACGGATTGGGTCTTGGGGCACTTTTCCCGGTTGGAAAGCACAGTAAACTTTGACAAAGCAGTAGTAAGGCCACCCAAATAAACATGGCACCATGCCTCCATGAGTAGGGCCTCACAATCGTTTTTGGCGTAGGGGAGGTAGCCTTTGAGTTTGTGGAAAGCCCGCTTGTAGTCACCCCGTTGAAAATAGGCACTGGCAAAGGTCTTACATAGGGTCTTCCAGTTTTTGATCTTAGCCACAATTTGCTTCAGGTAAGGAGTATCAGCGAAATATGGATCGAGCTCTATAAGCTCTCTCAGGAGGCCCTCTGCTTCTGAGGTTTTTCCCAGTTCATAGGTAGCGAAAACGAGCCCGTATAGGAAGGGCCGACGGTCCTTAGCTGTTTCCATCCCCTTGCGGAAGAGATCCTGGGCCCCTCCCTTATCGTTCATGAAATAGAGGCACCAGGCGAGTTTCACAAGGACTGGTTCGATTTTTTTTTCCTTGAGGGACTCACGATAGAAAAGGGCCGCTGTTTTGTACTCCCCCTGGCTGTAGAAGACATCGCCCAGCGAGCCCTTGATGGGACCATGACCGATAAAGTCGTTTCGGAACCGAAGGGCTCTTTCAAGGTGAGCTTGGGAATTGGAGAGGTTGTGCCGGATAAAAGAGACGAGACCGAGACCGTAGTAACCATCTGAAATCACGGATAATATAAAGCTTTGGTCCTCCTCCTTATACAGCTGCCAGTCGTTTTGGTCTACATGCCCCTGGGCCCAGTTAATCTCCTTTTCAAACCACTTTTCCGAGGCTTTCAACTGCCTCCTTATGTATGCGAGCCAGGCGAATCCCTGAAGCGCACTAATGTCGTTTTTGTCCTTGGCATAAATGGCGGCAAACAGCCGTTCAGCCTCACCAAGATTCCCTTGCTTAAGGTAGGTCCATCCAAGGAGGCTCATGTATTTCGTGTTTTCCGGATATTCGCCGTGAGCGGTCAGGGCGTTTTCGTGCGCCTTGACGTACCTTTCCGTCCTATAAAGGGTCAAGGCCTCATTGAATTCATGTTCTGACCGAACTGAGCGCTTTGCCTGACGGGGGATACACCCATGGGCCAGCATAACCGCAAGGATTACGGAGAACCAAATACCCGCGACACTTTTCATTGCAGTCCTATTAGAATGCATCGGGCAAATCTCCGATTGTAAAAGGTTTGCATCAAAAGCGCCTTTTGCCATCTTTTCAGCTAAGACAATTTCATTCTCTTTCTAACACATTCTTATTGATCGGGAAACCGATTTTTGTAAGGAGACCGCTTAACTTTCAACAAAATCTGGTGGAAGGAAGACCATGGGAGGCTTTTATTTTAGAATTGACAATTCAGAAGAACTTAAACATACTTAATGTCATTACTGTCCAGGATAAAAAGCTGCCCTATCTTGCCACCTTTCCATTCCTCAGCTATTGCTGGTGAAAGGCGGAGCAGCTTTTTTGAATGAGTTCTTTGCCCCTTTTTCAAGTATTGTGCGGGCGGAGGAGCAAAAAGAATCAGTTCCATAGGCCGAGGTGTTTGCTGCATTCCGGATTCAGTTAAGGCAAGAACGTGATAGGAGGTAGGCATGGGAAAGCAACAATTTAAGATTCTGGTGTTTCTTTTTGTGCTTGCCTTGGCGCTCATGGCAGGTGATTCCCTGGGGATTCAAGATGAGGTGGGCATAACCAAATCCTACCAAAAGGCCTTCGAGATCTCTTACAAAATGACATCGAGTGGGAAGTATAGTGAAGCCATAAAACCCCTCATGGCACTTCATGAGCAAGACCCTTCCGACTACACGGTAGCTCTCAGGTTGGGCTACTTGAATAACCTCAAAGGGGACCTCAAAGCGTCGATTCGCTTTTACAAACGCGCCGTCCAACTCAGGCCCAAGGCAGTAGAACCGCTGATGGGCCTTGTTTTGCCCCTTATGGCGAAGATGGACTACAGAGCAGCAATTGCCGCAGGGATTTCAGCACTCAAATTGGATCCGGGTAATTACACCTGTTTGAGCAAAGTAGCGTACAGCTATTACCTGTTGGCCGAGTATGAAAACGCTGCAAAATTCTACAAGAAGATTTTGGAATTCTACCCTACTGACATTACGATGCGTAATGGGCTCGGATGGTCCTATCTTGAATCCGGTGAAAAGGCCAAGGCAAAAAAGGAGTTCACTAAAATCCTCCTCCTGAGTCCTTACAATCAGTCTGCGCTTTTTGGCTTCCATAAGGCCAAGTAGGACCCTTTTCCTATGAGCAAAGGGCGTATAACCAAATGCGGCCCGTCAGATGACCCCGTTTTTTGCAATCGCTATTTCTGCTCCCTCAGGTCAGGGGCAGGGTCTCTATTTTTTGGCAATCATCGAAGCGCTGGGATTTTTTTTAGCAATTGGGAAAGACAGTCGTGTTTAAGTGGATACATTCCAGAATTGGAATCAAGTTATTGGTAACCATTTCCATTGTCTTGATTTTATCAATGGTTTCGCTGAATTATCTGGCGACCCATTCGGTAATGGAATTTGGAGAGTTTTCAGCTAATATAAACGAGATTAGTATCAGAAATAATACTAACGCTTTTCTTTCTCGTGTAACAAATGAGCAGGCGGGAAAATATGAAGCCATCT
This sequence comes from Deltaproteobacteria bacterium, assembly GCA_019308785.1. Lineage (GTDB taxonomy): Bacteria > Desulfobacterota > DSM-4660 > Desulfatiglandales > Desulfatiglandaceae > JAFDHL01. The sequence goes on along the minus strand of JAFDHL010000024.1, from coordinate 9,524 downwards.
TCAAGAGAATAGCTGATTCCTCCTCCATGTTGGCCAAATGGGCAGGCTTCCTTGTAGACAACATCCCTTTGTTCGACGATGCAGCTGGTGACCCGAACGATGAGCTTTTGCTATACCCACCAAACGGGATATATTCCAATAGACCATCCCAAAAAACCATGGTTCTTTATTGGGGTTCTCCAATCATATCACCTGAAATCGCTGCGCAACTTAACACGTTTTCTTTTATTGATCCATTTCTAGCAGAGGCAAGAAAAGCAAATCCTGAAAGCGTGGCATCTTTCATTGTTACCAAGTCTGCTATTTGCCGTTACTATCCCAATATTCATTCAGTGACAAGACTCTCGCCGCCCACTGAGTACGATATGAGAAGCTCAAACTTTTACGCCATTGCAGGGCCGGAAAAAAACCCAAAACGTAAGACAGTATGGACAAATATCTATCAAGATCCCTCAGGACAAGGATTGATGACGACTACGAGCACGCCTATCTATAGTAAAAGGGGGGAGTTCTTCGGTATAGCTGGGATCAGTGTTACGTTGGACAGCATCATGAACGAGATTCTTGGCAACAAGGGACGAATTCAAGACAAGGCAATGGCGAGCACATTTTCTTTTTTTATCGATCATAAAGGGGTGATCATTGCAATGCTGCCTGAATACCTTCGGATGTTCGGGGTTGAAATAGATACATCCAAACTGGTAAATGCCGGTGTTGTCCTTGAAAGCAGTCTATTGAGCTCTTCTAACGAAGAAGTCAAGAAGCTAGGCCGAAATATGATCAATAAGGTTCATGAGACTACGCGCATTGTCCTTGACGGGAGGCCCTATATAGTCTCCTCTCATTCCATGCCTCAGACCAAATGGCGGTTTGGGTTTGTAATACCGGAGTCAGTTGTTCTCGCTTCTATTCAAGAAACTCGCGAGGGGGTAAATTCAACAGTTGGGAAGATGACCAAAAGATTCATCGTGGTCACGATTCTTTTTTTACTGGGTTCAATTTTCATTGTGGCTGTTTTCCTTATTAAAAGTGTTATCAGACCCCTGGGGAACCTTTCCAGGGCAGCCTTGAGGGTCAAAGACGGAGATCTGACAACCAGCCTTGATATTCACCGAAATGATGAAATAGGTGCTCTCGCCGGTTCATTTAACAATATGGTTTCGGCCCTGCGCAAAGGCAAAGAGCTGGAAAAAAAGTACGCTCTGACACTTGAGAAAAAAGTGGAGGAGAGAACGGGTGAGATAAGACGAAAAACTGAAGAACTGCAAGGAACTCTCCACCTCCTAAAACAGGAAATCGGTGAGAGGGAACTTGCGGAGACCGCGCTTCGCGAAAGCGAAGAGAAGTTCAAATCCCTGGGGGAAAACGCGCCAGACATAATATACACATTAGCAGTTGATGGAATCTTCACTTATGTTAATTCCGTATGGGAGGAAATTCTTGGACATAAAAGAGAAGAGGTCGTAGGGAGGTATTTTGATGATTTCGCAAGAAAAGAACAATCCGAAGGGTATGTCCAGGATTTGCAGCGCGTCATAGAGAGAAAGGAAACAATCAGAGATAGATCGGTTACATTACTACACAAGGACGGTTCTCTCAGATTTTTTAACATGAGTGGAGCACCAAACTTCAACTCAGAAGGCATGGTAACCGGCATGGTAGGGCTTTTCAAGGACATTACCGAACAGCTCAAGCTGGAAGCCCATCTTAAACAGGCTCAAAAGCTGGAATCCATAGGGACCCTCACTAGCGGCGTAGCGCATAATTTTAGAAACATACTGGCCGTAGTTCTTGCGAATAACCAGCTTCTTCAAATGAGGTATAAGAATGACCCTCACTTGGTGAGGGTTGCCGAGACGATCATGGGGGCTGTAAACAGAGGCATCCAATTGGTTGACGGGCTTATGTTTTTTTCCCGTAAACAGGCCAAATATGAATTTTCCGTGGTAAATCTGGCTGAAGTGATTCGAGAGACATACCAACTCATTAGCAGATCCTTCGACAAAAGGATTTCTATCACTATGGATATTCCTCAATCACTTCCCGTGACGGGAGACTATGCGGCGCTTAGCCAGGTCATAATCAACCTATGCACCAATGCAAGGGATGCCATGCCTGAAGGGGGAGAGTTGCGTTTTGAGGCCAGAAAGGAAGATGGAAACGCCTTGGCCATCATTTCTGATACAGGGCATGGAATGGATAAGGAAACCTTAGAACAATGCTTTGACCCGTTTTATACAACTAAAGAGGTTGGTAAGGGAACTGGTCTAGGGCTTTTCACAATCTATGGCATTGTCAAAGACCATGGAGGGAAGCTCCATGTCTATTCAGAGCCGGGCAAGGGGACAACATTCAAGCTCTATCTCCCCATGGTAACTATGGGGACAACCTATATACCGAAAGATGAACATGTGATCATTAAGGGAAAGGGTGAAAAGATCCTTTTTGTAGATGATGAAGTTGAGATCCTTGAACCACTAAAAGAGCTACTGGAAGAATTGGATTATCGTGTGGCTTATGTCTCCAGTGGGAAAGAGGCCATTGATAAGTACAAATCGTGGAAGCCTGATGTGGTATTGTTGGACAGAAACATGCCGGAAATGGACGGAATAAATTGTGCAAAAAGGATTATTGAACATGATGGTGCGGCCAGGATTGTATTGGTTTCCGGCTACGATGAGGTTGGACCGCACGGCATAGATACCGAGACAAGGGCGCTACTGAAAGGTTATATTGTAAAGCCTGTTCGTTTGAAGGATTTGGTCGAGGTTTTTTCGCGGTTGTTCAATGCGTAGAGAAAACAAAGGGGTCACACCTATTTATTCTCTTTTTTAGGCCGTCCTCTTTTTTGAGGAACAACAACCCGGTTAAGTGAATTAGCCAGCTTTTCTAAAAACGCCATCCTTCCCCATGCCTTACCCTGTTGAGCGGCTGTTCGGATAGTCTCCGGATCTTCTGCGCGCTCCTCTTTATAAAAGAAATCCTTATAGGTAAAAAATGAACGATGAAGGCAATCGGCCATAATCATTTGATTTTCTTTCCCTAATGAATGGGTAAAATCTGCCGTTGACTTTTGTTGATTTTTAATGGGTGCCCCCATACTCAACAGAGTTACCAAAAGATCGCCGATAATCCATGTTGCCCTATATTCCTGAAGTGTCAATAAAATTAGGTGTGACCCATTTTACGCATCGAAAATGGTACGTGTGCCGGCTTGATTGAAAAAAAACCTTTCTCCAAACTCCTGAGACAAACGAGCGCCTGCATATGGCCCGGTACAGTGTGATACCCCTATTTTTTGAACATTAAGCCGCCGAAATTCCTCGATTGTGCGCTGTAGACGTTCATCCGATGCCCCAAAAAGATGAATACCCCCAATTACCGAATAGATATCGTCACACCCCATTAATTTTTGGGCATGCATCAATGTGTTAATAATACCACGGTGGGCACAACCAGCAATGATTATCAGGCCTTTATCAGATTTTATAAAGAGTGACAGATCGTCTCGCAGTGGATCATGTGTAAACCCATTATCGGTTTTCACACATGCACTGGTGTCAATCGTTTCATAATCGGTTATCATTGGGATTTCACCACTCGTCACGATCTTTTCAGTTATCCACACCGGCTTTTCACTCAACCGAAAGGATGCGCCCAAGCTTTCTGCCAGCTCACGCGCGTATGGTATGCCAATGTAATCATATTTGTCCTCATCAGATGCTTGCCAATATTTCTCAGCCCACACATCTGGATGAGCGATTACCTCTATTGGTGTTTTTCGGAGCTTCAGAAGATTCACCAGACCGCCTGTGTGATCCTCATGGCCATGGCTAAACACAATTGTACCAATTTGTCGGAGATCAATATCCATAAGGAGCGCGTTATGAGCTGCAACGATGCCCCTCCCTGTGTCCACAAGAACTGAGGTGTCATCTGCCTCTACAACAATACTAATTCCCCATTCAGCAAGGAATCCAAGCCAGCTTGCTGAATTTTCAGCAATTGTTGAAATGCGTATGTGCATTTTATTCTTCCTTTCGCGTAGGCATCATCATGTGAGCCGTGTGAATATTCGGGTCTGTGTCGGCAGGCCCGCAGTTCGAGTATTTTCCCATTTGAACATGACTGTGTTGCTGAATACAAATATATAGTTCTGCTAAAACCGGGCCTTCATTAACAACATTCCCATTTCTTCTCCCAAAGCCCTTATAATGAACTACCCCGCCGCAAGCAGCGGGGTAGCAGAAACGATGTTTTTAGTCATTTCTTTTATAAGCTTCATGTGTGATTTTCACTTTCGATAACCCTGCTTTCTTTACAGACATTGGGATAGAAAGAAACGTTGAGCAATCATCTTTAAATGTTTCAAATTCTACTTCTTGATCTTCAACCATTACCTTTTTTATTACGTTCTGCCTCATGCGCAAACAGAGGTCAAACTCCAGAGGAACATTTTCTCCTAGATAGCCTACTTCAGCTAGTGTTGTTTCGGGATCTTCAAGCATTTCTCTTTTAAGAATGTCAAAGTTAGCTCTTTCGTTCCATATTTTCTCACGGGAAAGCCTTCGCTCACCTGGATTTTTACCTGAAGATCTTATTGAAATTCTAAAATCCCCACATATCAAATTTGTTGGATAACCGGCATCCTTTTCCCAGGGAAATCTTGTATTTCCCATATTTAACAGGGCCTGACAGGGCACCACTCCGCTCTCGGCCAAGCCATCCTCAACTTTTATGCTCCAATGGTTCGTTTCCATTCCAAAAACTAATGTATGCCATTTGAGATATGCCGGACCGTTGGTGTAATTAGTATAACCGGGCATTTTTTCAGGAAAATCATAGTGCTCATATAAATTTTGGATATGGAGTAAAAAGACTTTCTCCTGTAAATATCTCTGGGGCAACCTTCCAGTTGGTTCTCCAAAATAATAAAAACTCAGATCTTCTAAGGTATGAATTTCATAGGGCCAGCCTTTTGCAGCGGCAGCTTCTACCATCTTATTTGCTACATATTGATAAATCTGTTCATCCATACCCCATTTGGTACTATTTGCCGGAATGAGGACTTCCATGTCACCCCTATCATATTTCGTTGCATCTGATTTGCCAAGGCTGTGATAATCTATCATCATATCCGGGGTATAGGCGGCGCAGAGATTTCCGAAAACCATCTTTTCATGATCGGTGATCCCGTACATTGTAGAATTAAATTCATCTGCAACAACTCCCACTGGATTAACAATGGGGGCAACGACAACAGTCTGCTTATCTCTTGTTTCGCTGACATCATCGCTAGCCAAATAATTCAAGATTTCCGGGCCAACTACTCTGGCGCCTCTCTCCTGCCCGTGTCTGGTCAAGGTAACTATTGCGATTTGTTTTTCTTCATCCGAAATAGATTTATTGGTTATAATGACTGCCGGTATCTCCCATTTATTGTCTTCGGATTTACCGAGAACTATTTTATCTGCAATTTCATGGTTATCTTTCACAAAATTATCTACCCAGGTGTAAATCTCCTTTAAACCTTCCTCTCCCATAGGCATATGATCAAAAACTGGCTTTTTCATCTCTTTTTCTCCTTTCTCTATAATATCTCTGATAAGATGGATTTTCCCTAAAAGAGTAGACACATCGAACAGCCAAGTATTATGAGTCTACAGGGGATGTGTTACCATGGGAAAACCCAATGACAAAGAATTCAAAATCAAGGCTGTGCGACTGGCCTCAGAGCCAGTCGCAGTACACATACCAAAACGTTCTTACTGAGATAAGATTGTCTTACCTCTCTCTCCTTCCGCAAAACGTCGATATGCCTCAGCAGCTTCTTCTATTGGGTATGTTGCGGTGATGAGACGGTTCACCGGAAATCCGTTTCTTATCATGGCTATCTGTTCCGTATAATCACTGAAGTGGCATGCCCAGTTACCCCTCACGCATAGGTTCCTACCCCAAAACTCCCATTTAGCTGGGTCTACGTGGAAGCTAAGCCGCTCCCGTACATTATCTATCCCATGTTCGCCATGTGCTACTGTCATAAGGGTGCCTCCTGGCATTGTGACCTCCATAGCTATGTTGAACAGCTCTTGGTCGCCGGTACCAGCATCGAAAGATTCGTTGGGTCCCAAGCCGTCCGTCAGGTCTAATATTGCGGCCTTTAGATCTTCAGTCTCTTTGGGATTTATGGTCTTCCATGCTCCCATCTCGGTTGCATTCTCAAGCGCTTTTGGGTTTATATCAATCGCTATTACCTGAGCCCCCAGAAAGGTTTGTATCATGGCCATACCTTGTCCAACGGGACCAACCCCAAACACGCAAGTTTTATGACCAGGAGCCACCCCACTTCGGACACTGGCTCCATAAGGGACACCCATCCCATCACCAGACAGCATTACTGCTGTAGCGTTATCTATATCATCTGGGACCGGTTGCATCCAGATGTCTTTGCCCACCACGTACTCGCTATGGGCATTTTTGAGTACATATGCCTCCTTACAGAAATCCTGTTTTCCCTGTCGACACCAGTAGCAGTTTCCGCACCCCTGGATCGTTGCGACTCCAACTCGATCTCCCTTTCGAAAGCGTTTTGAACCGTTGGGATCCTCGACTTCGCCCATTACCTCATGCCCTGGGTTCCCCTTCCAAGCAAGGCCTGCTGGGGGTATAAAGGTCTCCATTTCGCTTCCACATATAGCGCTGGCTTTTACCCTAACCAACACGTCTCCTTCTCCTACTTCCGGATCGGGAAGATCCGTCATCTCCAATTTACTATTCCCCAAAAAATTTAGTCCTCTCATTGCCATACCTCCTTTCAATGTGTTTATTGTGTCCTTCATGAAACTCATCATCACTTATATCAATGAGTTAGATTAGGACAAAATTATAAAATTACTAACTAATATCAATAGGTTGCAAATCACCTCCCTACAAAAAGCGGCGTTTCCCCTTAAAGTATACCTGCTGACTTTGGCCTAACAGCGTACTCCCTGCTTGAATTATTAAGACACTAAAGATACTTAATATAGTTTGTTTTGCTGTACATGGAAACGCCGATCACCCAATTACAGCCAGGGTCAAACCAATACTGCCGCTACTACCTGAAAAACCCTTTCTTTCTCATGATTTCTTCCTCCTTGATGCACGTTTAATGTTATTGATTATGCCCTTGTATCTTATTTACAAGGATACAACAGACTAAACATCCTCCTACTCTTTGATTTCTGATGAAAGTAGGTTCTGAGACAATGAAAAAATTCCGCAAAATCGGGTACTCAAGTTTCCCCAGTAGAAGAACTGCAAGCGGCACAGGCGCTGCTGAGCTATTCCCCAACAGTGCTCTTTTATCAAACTAACTAAAATTATTCTTTCTGCTAATCTACAGGCTCTAAATATTTTGTCTCTCATAACAACTTCAAAAATGCTTTTTCTAATCCAGGAAATTCAAACCCTGCTCTTTCAACAACCGAATTGAATGAAGCATATGTTCCCGCATAGAGGTTCGTGCGCCATCCTCATCGCGTTTGGCAAGGAAGCTCAAAATTTGAGTATGTTCCTGAACCGCTGACTCATTTCTGCCCTCTACGCGCAATGCAGCCTTCCATCCATGGAATGAAATCCTGGCAAGAGAGTTCATGAGCATACTTATGGTTTCGTTCTTTGCAGCTTCGGCCACAAGACGATGAAATTCTATGTCGGCTCTAATGATAGACACGACTTCGGTTTCGGGGTGACTTTTTTGAAGGAGTATATTCTGCTCAATGCGATTTATGTATTTTTTAGATATCCTTCGCGCAGCCAAGGCAGCTATTTCAGGCTCAAGGATTAAACGGGCTTCAAAGTGTTTGTATATCTCCTCTTTGTTCCTTGTGACCCATGAGGAAAGCGGAACAACCAGGTCACCAGTAAGGTTCCTGACGAATATTCCTTTCCCGGGCATGACGTCCACCAGCCCTGTAATTTCCAGCATACGCAAGGCCTCCCTTAGGGTGCCTTTGCTTATCTGTAGCTTTTCTACAAGCTCTCTTTCAGAAGGCAGCTTGCTGCCTTCTTTAAGGTTGTTGTTGGCAATGAATTTCCTTAGCTCATCAATTGCATATTCAGAAAGACGCCTTTTTTTTATTGGCTCTATGTCCATAATGATCCTACCATTTGCTCATTTAATAAGTAACTCATCCACTAGGTGGAACAGTATTCCCACACTAAAGATTGAAAGTCAACCCTTTTTTCAAATTTTGGAAAGGGGGACGCTGGTAAAAAATTAAGTTGACAAAGTGCTGAGCTTTGTGGCAATGATATGCCATGCCAAGACAAGCTCGCTTGGACGCGCCCGGTGTCCTCCACCACATCATAATCCGGGGGATAGAGCGTCGGAAGATATTCACAAACGATCGGGATCGAGAGGATTTTCTGGATCGCCTGGCAAAACTCCTGCCCGAGACTGAAACGGCCTGTTACGCATGGGTGTTCATCCCGAATCACGCACATTTTCTATTTCGAACGGGACTTGTCCCCCTTGCGACGGTAATGAGAAGGCTTCTTACGGGCTATGCCGTCAGTTTTAATTGCCGCCACAAGCGCCATGGGCAGCTATTTCAGAATCGTTACAAATCCATTGTTTGCCAGGAAGATGTCTATTTTAAAGAACTTGTCCGGTATATTCATCTGAACCCGGTTCGTGCCGGTATTATTGATGATCTCAAAGAATTGAACAGATACCCCTATTGCGGACACAGCACAGTAATAGGCAAGAAGAAGAGGCCGTGGCAGGATGTGGACTATGTCCTGGGATATTTTGGCTCAACAGCTAAAAGCGCGAGAAAGGCGTATGTCAACTACGTAAATGTAGGCATCGGCCAGGGCCGCCAGGATGAGCTGACAGGTGGGGGATTGATTCGGAGCGCTGGGGGATGGTCTGAGGTAAAGAGGCTGAGACGGCTGGGGCAAACCCATGTGATGAGTGACGAGCGGATTTTGGGTGATTCAGAGTTTGTAGAGTCAGTGCTTTCCAGGGCGGGGGAGAAATATGAGCGCCACTACGAATTGAAACGCCGGGGGTATGACCTGGATCGAATTGCCGAAAGGGTGGCCGAAATCTATGGGATGGAGCCGCGTGAAATACTTTGCAGGGGCAAGCAGCAGCGAAAAGTGAAGGCAAGGAGTCTATGCTGTTTTTGGGCTGTCAGCGAGTTGGGCATGTCGCTTAGAGAACTGGCCAGGAGGTTGGAAATGAGTCCCCCTGCAGTGGGATTTTCAGTGGAAAGGGGAGAGGCTATTGCGCGTGAGAACGGGTACCATTTGATCGATTGACTTTCTTACTTTTTTACCAGCGTCCCCCTTCCCTGGTTTTGTGAAGAGAGGGGGCTTTGATGGACCAGAACTTTTGGGGGTTGATATTTCCATTGGTAAAATAGTAATCGCCGCCGTGACACAAGACGGGGACGGGATGAAGTTGCTGTCCATTTGGTTTGATTCCAGCAGCACTGAATATTTCTTTTCATCGTTGAATATATCTCTAAAAAAAT
>JAFDHL010000264.1 GCA_019308785.1 Deltaproteobacteria bacterium | reverse complement strand
AGGATCGATCTGGTTGTTACGGCTGTTCCGGCATCAAAGACCATGGATATTGTGAAGGAATGTGATTCTATCGGCGTCAAACACCTCGTCATAATCACGGGCGGGTTTTCAGAAGGAGGTAATGATGGGAAAAAACTCCATCATGAAATAGGTTCGTTTGTTAAAGATAAAAGTATTCGAACCCTTGGCCCAAATACCCTCAGTCCCATCAATACTGCTAATAATATGGTCATTAGCTTTAATCCTATTAAAAAATTGAGACGGGGAGGTCTGTCTTTTGCCTTTCAGTCGGGCCTTTATGAGCCCAAGCTAAACTGGCTGTTTTCTCATCTGGGCATTAACAAGATGCTGGATATGGGAAATAAGATGGATATTAATGAAGTTGATGCCCTGGAATATTTTTCAAAGGATCCCGATACCAGAGTCATCGCCATGCACATCGAAAGCCTTCATGGAAACGGCCGGGATTTTTTTAATCTGCTCGAATCCGTGTGCAGGGAAAAACCGGTCATTATTCTAAAATCCGGACGGACTCATGCAGGCTCGCGGGCCGCAGCCTCCCACACAGGCTCCATGTCTAAGGAAAATGATCTGATATTTGACAGTGTAATCAAGCAGGCAGGGGCTATTCGCGCATGTAACCTGGAAGATTTTTTCGATCTGGCCAAGGCATTTGAATTTCTTGAATTGCCACATGGAAATCGCCTGGCCATTATTAATCTCTCAGGCGGAGAGGGCGTCATGGCAACGGATGCCTGTGAGATGAATGGCCTTAAGCTGGCTCGCCTGAGTGACAGGACCCATAAGAAGCTCAAAGCAGTTTTCCCCCCGTGGGAGATCCCGTTAAACCCATTTGATGCCGGTGTCTGCATGGAATTTCATCTTTCTGATCTCAAGATGTTTTTTGATAACTTCAGTGCCATACCGGAGGATGAAAATGTGGATTGTACAATTATGCAGATGCCCCCCAATCTTTCCCATTTCATATCGTCAAGTCAGAATGTCCTTAAAGAAAAGGCCTCATATCTTACAGAGCAGTACATCGAATTGATTTTGAACATGAGAGGAAGCGGGAAGCCTTTCGCAATGTGGTGTTCCTCGATGGACACCCGGGAAGCTGAGTTGATTGAGTTAGTGGAGTCCCATTCCCTGCCGGTATTTCAATCATCAGAAAGGGCTATTAAGTCCCTGTCAGCTATGTATCTATATAAATTGAGGAAATTGTCAAATGATTGACTGGTTGGGTAGTATGTGTTTTCCGCGTTATCTCCCTTTTTATGATAACAAAGTGTTGTTGCCTAAAATCTCTGCGGCTTAACATTCCTGATGGCAAGGAGACTGAACCGGATGTATCATAATTTTGAGGAAATAGTGGCCAAGGCAAAGGAGATTGGCCCGCGCAAAGTAGCCGTTCTCTTTCCTGATGATCCTGAGGTCATGCAGGCAACGGCAGATGGGATAAAACAGGGGTTGATTGAGCCTATGCTGGTGGGGAACCTGGTCCGGATAAGAGAAGTGGCCAGGGAGGTCAACCTGTTGCTGGAAAATATTGAACTTCTGGATTACAGGGAACCACAGAGTGCTGCCGATATGTGCCTTGATATGGTGACAAAAGGCCAGGTGGCCTTTGTGGTCAAGGGCAATATATTGACGACTTACCTTTACCGTGCACTGATCCGGACCACCAGGCAATTAGCTCCGGACCAAGCGCCCTGCACACTCTGCTTTCATCATGCCCGTGGTCTGGAGAAGATCTTTATCATTACCGATCCGGGAGTAAATATCCGGCCTGATCTGGAATTAAAAGAGAAGATCCTGGCCAATGCCGTAAGTGTGTTACAACGGTTAGGTTGCGAGAGACCCAGGGTGATGGTTCTTGCAGCCTCGCAGGTTGACGGCGTTACTCCTGATTCCGTCAAGGACGCTGTTGCAATACGGAAAGGGGCGTTAGACGGCCGGTTTGGCGAATGCGAGATATGTGATGCCAAAAACCTGTATCAGGCATTTCCGGAAAGGACCATCCAAACCGAGACTTTTCCCGACATATTTATGGTTCCAAATATTGAGACCGGAAATATCTTAGTTAAGACCATAGACCATCTGGCGCAGGGCATTCGCCAATGTGCAACCGTAGGTGGGGGGATCTTTCTCCTGACCCCGTCACGTTCTGATGGATATGAGACGCGTATGACCAATCTGGCCCTGGGTCTGGTTCTATCCACAACAGACAGGGGAGATAAGTCATGAGAATCGATTTTGAAGACATTATAAGGCTTGCCGGCAAGAAGAACAGGAAGAGGCTGGTCATTTCAGGGCAAATGGATCCTGCGGCATTGTCTGCCGTACTAAAGGCCCGCGAAAAGGGTTGGGTGGAACCAATTGCCTATGGTGATGCCTTTATTGATATGGATTCAGAGATGAAGGTCCTTTTCTCATCCGTTAATATCGAAGAGGCCAGGCAGGAGGCATTATCCCTGGTACAAGGCGGGAAGGCAGATATCTTGCTGGACACAGGCCCTTTAGAGGCCGGCTTTTTCTCCTTGCTTACAGACAAGATCGGGGGCATCAACGGAGGACAGGTGCTAAGTTATGTAAACATCCTGACAGCCCCAAAGGATGGCCGCCTGATTATGTTAACCGATACCCTTATCAATGGCACTCCCTGTTTAAAGGATAAGGTGTGCATTGTGGAAAACGTAATCGATGTTGCTAAGACCATAGGGATTGATCAACCTAACATCGCCGCCCTCGCCCCTCTGGAGCTGGTTAACCCTGCCCTGGAGTCCACCTTGGATGCGGCAATTCTCTCCAAGATGTCGGAACGCGGACAGTTCGGCCGGGCCGTGATTGAGGGTCCGCTGGCCATGGACAATGCCGAATCCGCAGAAGCGGCCAGGCATAAAGGGATCAATAGTTCGGTGCCGGGAGACGTTGACATCTATTTTTTCCCTGACCTTGAATCGGCAAACCTGACGGCCCAGTTTTTGGCCTGGGTGGGCCGCCGTCAATTATGCGGAGTACTGGCCGGAACCGCGGTCCCTGTTGTCATCCGTTCTCCCTTAGAGTCCCCTGATTCATGGTTTGTAAACCTGGCCATGTGCCTGCTGTTTTAATAGCTAAGATATGTACCGAATACTTGTAATCAATATTGGTTCAATATCTACCAAGCTGGGGCTGTTTCTTGATCAGACTTCTTTGTTCAGGGAGACCATCGAACACTCATCTGAAGATCTGATTGATCTGCAGGGTTATGACAAAAGGCTTCGGTTCCACCAGGACGTGGTGGAGAATGTATTGGTCACAAAGAAGGATGATCTTGAACCGTTAGCTCTGGTGGTAAGTCGGGGAGGGTTGACCAGGCCGGTTCAAGGTGGTGCTTACTATATCAATGATGCAATGCTTCGTGACCTTCGCTCAGGGGACTATGGATGGCATCCCTGCAATATTGGGCCAGGTATTGCCTATTCCATTGCCGAGAGATACGGAGTAAAGGCGGTTATCTATGACTCTCCTGTGTCTGACGAGTTGATTCAATTGGCCCGCTTCTCAGGCCTTAGAGGCATAGAGCGGGGAGCCGCATTTCATGTATTGAGCCAGAAATCAGCAGGTCGAAAGGCTGCACGAGAGCTGGGTGTTCCTTATGAAGAAGGAAATTTTGTCGTGGCCCATCTTGGAGGGGGGATTACAATCGGGGCCCACGAAAGGGGCTGCATTATTGATGGAACACATGGCCTCAATGAAGGGCCGTTTACTCCGCAGCGTACAGGGGCGTTACCTCTGCAGGATTTTCTGAAGTTATGTTTCTCAGGAAAACATACAGAGGAAGAGCTAAGCCGTACACTCTTTAGTCAGGGTGGTATTCATTCCTACCTTGGCACGCATGATATTAAATATATAGAACAACGTGCTGGTAATGGCGATGAGGAAGCAATACTTTTGCTAAAGGCCATGGGTTACCAGATCAGCAAAGAAATATGTTCCATGGCCGCTGTGCTGGAAGGCCGAATAGATGGCATTGTATTGACCGGCAACCTTTGCCG
>JAFDHL010000263.1 GCA_019308785.1 Deltaproteobacteria bacterium | reverse complement strand
ACTCTTTTTTCAGGAATCGAAAAATTGGTTGCTGGATTGTACATGACCCTGCTACCTGAGGCGGGCGGGTAGCTTGCTGTGCTTCACGCCCAGGACACAGGATAGGGCATAAACTTGGGCAGCCCGCCGCCCGCTCTAGTTTGCAGGATTGCCAAGTCCAGCGTTCTGGCCGAGTCGATTCTGAAAAAAGAGCCCCATATCCTTCGCTTTGACAAGACCTATCCGGATTTTTAGGCACCAGACTTAAGGATCCATACACGGGAATCGGATGAACTCATATCCCATGCATACACTTTTGAACGTTACCAATAAAACATTCACAAATTGTCCCGGTTTGTTCGCAGGAGGTAAGGTGATGCAAAACACGAGTATTTCCATAAATTCCTCAGCTAAAAAATTTATAGAAGAACGAGGCATCAAGGATGTGACCTTCAACTTAAAGGTTATGGAGCCTGCGGGATGCTCCCTTGGCATTGTCAAAGAGATAGAACCCGTGTACGAGGCGGTTGAGGAGGCATCCAATTACAGGTATTTCCAGGTAGAGGGGATACATGTATTTGTCTCCCGGGAAATCAAGATACTGGGCCCCTTGACAATCACCACCGAAGGCCTCTGGAAAATAAAACGACTGGCACTGAGGGGTGCGACGATTCCGCTTTAACGGCACTGAAAAACCGAGGGCAAAAGCCTTTTAAGCACGGTGAGCAGTGATCCAGCAACATTTTCTCTGGACGCTGAAGGCTGAGGGAGGAATACGTGTACCCTGAAGAACGAAAACCCATACTTGAAATGATTTTAAGCGGCCGCATGCTTGTGGCCCTTATGATGGGTTTTGCCTGTGGCCTGCCCCTTCTTCTGACCATCAGTGTATTGCAGGCGTGGATGAAAGAAGAGGGGGTAGACCTGGCCGTGATCGGAATGATGGCCTTAGTGGGTATTCCTTATACCCTGAAGTTTCTCTGGGCCCCAATTGTGGATCGTTTCACACTGCCTTTTTTAGGCCGCAGGAGAGGATGGCTGCTGATTGCGCAGGTGGCCTTGGTTTTTGCAATCTCGGGCCTGGGCTTTACCGATCCGGCTAATAACCCGTGGATGGTGGCCTTTGCGGCATTTTTAGTGACTTTCTTTAGTGCCTCCCAGGATATTGTTGTGGATGCCTACCGTAGAGAAGACTTTCCTGATGAGGAACTGGGGCTTGCCTCTTCTCTGTATATCAATGGATACCGCGTAGGGATGCTTCTGGCCTCCGGGGGCGGTCTGATCATGGCAGACCATATGCCGTTTTCTTTTGTTTATCTTATCATGGCGGCCTGCATGCTGCCCGGTCTTCTTACAACGCTCCTGGCCCATGAGCCAAAAATTACACACGGAACACCAAAGACCATGCGGGAGGCTGTTGTTGATCCACTGGTTGAGTATTTTAGCCGGCAGGGCGCGCTGTGGATTCTGGCCTTCATCCTTTTCTACAAAATCGGAGACACTATGGCCAGCGCCATGACAACTCCTTTTTATTTAGATATAGGGTTTTCAAAAACTGAAATAGGTACGGTCGTAAAACTGTTTGGCTTCTGGGCAACCATGGCCGGCGCTCTGGTCGGCGGGGTGCTTATGCTCCGGCTTGGAATCAACCGGTCCCTGTGGATATTTGGTTTTCTCCAGGCAATATCCACTGCCTGTTTCGCCATTTTAGCGCGCATAGGGTACAGTGTCGCGGTCCTGTCCGGTGTAATTGCCTTTGAGAATCTGAGCAGCGGCATGGGGACTGCGGCCTATGCAGCGTTTATGGCCAGCATTACAAACAGGAAATTCACTGCCACGCAGTACGCACTGTTAACAAGCCTCATGGGCATCCCCAGGGTACTGGCCGCGGCCCCAACCGGCTTTTTTGCGAAAAATTTGGGCTGGGAAAGTTTCTTCATTGCATGTACGCTGATGGCCATTCCAGGAATGCTACTGCTGCTGAAATTTGCGCCGTGGAATTCAAAACCGGTAGCAGAAAAAGATGGTTCTTAGAAAGTTTTTTTACTTCATTTAGAACAAAAAAGTTCTTTCTCTGCGTTCTCTGCCTGCCCCGCCATAGCTTTGGCGACGGCGGGTGGCTCTGTGTGATATTTTTTTCTCACGCCCGTTCGCTTCTCTCACTCGAGCCCGCAGAGTTCACAGAGGGTTATTATTTTTTTCTTTTCTCTGTGTTATCCGTGTGCTCTGTGTGATATTGATTTGTTTTTTTTGTTTTGTTTGATTATTATTCGCAGGACATTAAGTAGTTTCCATCCATAAATGGCTATTTTTCATCCCGCTTATAGCGGGACGTCAATCTGCGGGATTGTTTATGCGACGTACTCAAGGTACGTCTCCGCATAATCCCTTGATTTCCTTGATCTTGTAAATCCCGCTGAAGCGGGACTGAATTGGAAACTATATAGTGGCCAAAATTGATTTGTGGGTGGGCACTAAATGATTCAGTATTCCCAATGGATACAGTTTGCAAAGAACAAGGGAAATTCACAAATAGAGGTAAAAAAAGGTGCTATTGATAAACAAGAACGAGAAAGTGGGGCGCAATGATCCTTGCCCATGCGGAAGCGGGCTTAAATATAAAAAGTGCTGCCTTGGCAAAGCGAACACAGGACACACGAACTTGAAGGAAATATATTTCAAAAAACACAAAATCCGGCTTAAGGGAAATAAAGACATAGAAGGGATCAAAAAGGCCGGACGTGTGGCCCTGGCTACCCTCGATCTGGTGGAGACGGAGATACGGCCGGGAATATCCACGGAAAAAATCAATACGCTGGTTCATGAATTTACCGTCAAAAACAACGCGATCTCTGCGCCGTTAAACTACCGTGGTTTTCCCAAGAGCGTTTGTGTGTCGATAAATGAGGTGATCTGCCATGGCATCCCGGGAGAAAGGGTAATAAAGAATGGTGATATCGTAAATGTGGATGTTACGCCTATCCTGAACGGGTATTACGCGGATGTTAGTAAGACCTTTTTAGTGGGGAAGCCGGGACCCAATGCACGAAAGATTGTAAAGGTTGCAAATGGAAGCCTAAAGAGGGGCATGTCAATGGTCCTGCCGGGAAATACCGTCGGTGATATAGGCTGGGCAATTCAGAGCTATGCGGAAGGGGAGGGCTGCTCCGTAGTCAGGGAGTTTGTGGGGCATGGTGTGGGGTTTGATTTCCATGAACCCCCCCAGGTACCCCATTATGGCCGTAAAGGAGAAGGTATTGTCCTTGTTCCCGGCATGGTCTTCACAATTGAACCTATGATAAATCTGGGTAAGAGCCACCTTCGCGTATTGAAAGATAACTGGACGGCGGTCACGGCTGACGGTTCTCTTTCGGCCCAGTTCGAACAAACAGTTCTTGTAACAGAAGAGGGTTATGAAAGCCTTACTCCCTATGATGTGTGACTTTTTGCAGCAGGAGTGCATAAAGCAAAAAACCCATTCCCACCCCTCCCTTCGCTTGAGCAGGTTCCGGCGAGAATGATAATAATGACTAAACGACACTTTTCAAAGGTCTCATCCTGTTGATCCTGTCAAATGAATACTCGATTTCCCGTTTTATAGAAGAGGCCAAAAGCCTTGGGTTTGTGGCTGTGGGTTTTTCCCGGCCGGATAGACCCATGTTTTTTGATCAGTTTTGCTCATGGATTGCAGCGGGCAAGCACGGAGAGATGGCCTGGATGGAAAGGAATTTGGATCTGAGAGCAAATCCCGAAGGCCTGCTTGATGGTTGCCGGACGGTAATTTCCCTCGCATTCCCCTATTCTTTTCAGAAACCCTGCACGCCTGACGAATCTGTATTGATTCGGCACCCATTCTTGAACGGAGCTTTGCATATGCCTCGGGCATCGGTTTTATCGGAAAAAACAACATGCTAATTATACCCGGTTACGGGTCGTATTTTTTCCTTGTGGAAATTCTTACAACGGCCCTTTTGCCTTTTCCGGAAAAGGGACCCATAGAGAACCAGTGCAGTTCCTGCAAAAAATGCCTGGATGCCTGCCCTACCGGTGCCCTTGAGAAAGGCTTTTCCCTGAATGCTTCCAAATGTCTTTCCTATTTGAGCATTGAGTATCACGGAAGGTTGGATAGCCGGACCGGCAGAATTATGGGTAACTGCTTTTTCGGGTGCGACGTTTGCCAGGAGGTTTGTCCGTATAATGAGAAGGCATTGTCAAAGGAGCCCTTGTTGCCTTCAACAGATGAAATATTGGAGATGGACGAGAAGGGTTTTAAAGAGGAGTTTGGAGAAACAGCATTTTCTCACGCCGGCCTGGAAAAACTTAAGGGCAATATTCATGCTGTAAGATCTGGCATTGCTGCTTAGGCTCCTAATTATTGTTAAATTGGCGTTTTTCCCGGCAGAATATTTTAATGACTGTATGTGCGGCCCAGAACGCCGATTTTTTTAATACTCAGCCTTTATTTTTTTGCCTTGCCTTCTTTTACGGACTTTTTAAGTTGCTTTATCTGTTTTTCTAACTTTGAAAGATCGTCTCTGGTAACAAGATTCATTTTTTTCAGGGTAGCCTGCAGGGCCTTTTCTATCTGTCCTTCTACTTTTTCTTTGGTGTCTTCAGCCTTTTTCAGGAGCTCGTCAATAAATTCTTTTCCCTCCTTTTCAGAGAGTCAATAAATTCTTTTCCCTCCTTTTCAGAGAGTTTTCCTTTTTCAACTACCTCTTTCACCACCTCTTCAATTTTTTCTTTGGTCAGGGCGGCAAGCCCAATACCTGTCAGTACCACTTTTCTTATTAAATCATTCATGTCAGACATTGTTCCTCTCCCTTCTGTTTTGATATTGCCTTGTGTTACTACTGACAATAATAAATGGGTTTCTTATAATAATCTGTGGGTTAACTCTATAGAATCAAATATGTAACGAATTGAAATTTATGTTTATTCGGGAAATATATGCCCGATAACAATAATAGACAATAGTAACTGGTCACCATAAGAAGGTTATGAAATCTTTTCTTCGATTCCAAGTCTCCCAGCCTGGTCATCCGGCACTCAGAAAAGACTTCATAACCCTTCCTTTTTTTTGTGTTCTGTTTTAAGCCACTATTCTTATGAGGTGCTAATAAATATTACCGCGGTATTTGCACTCATGCAAGGACAATGTATGGCTGAAGGCTGGACAGACTTAAATGTTCGGGAAGTATCTAGGCTGCTTATTCAGTGCCGGAGGGAATATGGCTTTTGTCCAACCAGGGACGTTTATCGGGGCCAACAATTTTGGATATTCTCTTGGCAATCCAGTCGAATGGTAGATCATCTACAGGAGGAAATTTTTCAATGTATTCTATATAGGTTTTGCCCATCAGATCCTTTTTCGGCAAAATAGCATCCTTTTTTCCATCGAATTCAACTGTGGGTAAACCGTTTTTTTCACACAGTGTTCTGTCAAATGTTGCGGCCGCACTTACCCATCTTTCATTTAAATAAAACTGATTGTAACCGTGTCTTGGGAAGACATTGGTCCGCAGTTTTTCGAAGACATGGTCAGGGACTCTGTGATTTTTGATCTTGGCAAATATTAATCGACTCGGCACGCCTGAAGCCCTACCAAGGGCAGTCAGAAGAACAGCTTTCTGAACGCAATACCCCTTTCCCCATTCAAGGATCCTGGATGCCTTGAAGTCCTCGATGAATACGGAAATCATATACACGTTATAGGGAATAGAATCCCTTACAAAATAAAAAAGCTTAACTGCCTTCTCTTCGTCACTCGAACAACCGCCTGTCAACTTCTCTGCCGTTTCAACGATACGCTCGTGGTCTGAATGTGGGTCGAAGATAAACTTCCATGTCGTTTCTTTTGGCTTTTTTCTGCATTTGATTGATGTCCAGACCCTATTTTTTTGAATTTTTCTTTATCAGTGTGCCTGATATTTCCTTGGTTTCACCTTGCCTGAAGATGATCATGTGAATCTTATAACCCGGTGCAAGCCCCAATAGTTTCCTCCGAAAGATCACAAAGTTTTTGAGGGCCTGGCCGTTCAACTCGACAATAATATCCTTTGGTCTGAGCCCCGCATTTTCCGCCGGACTTTCCTTTTCTACTTCGACAACCAGGACACCTCCTTTTCCAGTATACCCTAAATCCGAGGCTTCACTGGTCCCTAATGGAACCGCCCTGGCACCAAACCAGCCCCTCTCGGTTTGACCCAAGACCAGCATCGGCATAACTTCCTTGACAGTATTTATGGGAATGGCAAAGCCGATAGATTGCGCATCTGAAACAATCGCTGTATTAATGCCTACTACTTCGCCGTACAGGTTGAGTAACGGACCGCCACTGCTTCCTGGATTGATAGCGGAATCTGTCTGGATAAAATCCAGCAATTCTCCATTTAATTGGGGGGCAACCCTTTCCTTAGCGCTCACGATCCCGGAAGTTACCGAGTGCATCAGGCCAAGAGGATTTCCCATAGCGATCACCATTTCGCCTGTCTTTAAAGTTTCCGAATCGCTCAGGGGCAGGACCGTCAGCAGGGTGTCCGGCTCAATCTTGATGAG
>JAFDHL010000262.1 GCA_019308785.1 Deltaproteobacteria bacterium | reverse complement strand
ACGTCCGGGCTGTACCTTCTGTAAGATGCCTGACCAACGTATTGAGGTCTTCATATGTCGAGATAGCATGACTGATCGCCTTGAATTCTTTAAGATAAAATCTTCTGTCCGGCTCTTTGTTCATGGCTTATCCTCCTTATTACCGGTGTTTCATTTTGGCAGTATTACTAACGCCTTATTTGGCACTTCCTGCAATCAAGCCGGCACACGGTCAAACAAAAAAGTTTCGACCCACACGCCTTCTTGCTACCTCTGTATCAGCTTCCAAATTCACGGCCACTTCCCCATTTCTCAAATAAGCGGATCTGATCGGTCATTGTTTGGTGAATGGGGGCTGGTACTCCCTTTTGTTTTCCCATGGAAAATATGGCCCCATTTAAGGCCTCTATTTCGGTGCGCCTGCTATTCAAAATATCCTGCAACATGGGCGAGAGGTTTTCTGCGGTATTACGGCACACCTCCAATAACCGATCATAGAGGTCTTCCTGTGGCAACTGAACGGCGTGGGCCTGGGCTACAAGTTTTCCCTCATCAATGAGGCGCTTGGCCAAGGCGATTGATTCCATCTTCTCAGTCAATTGCCCGTTCTTGAGCCTGAGAATAGCGGTCAGGGGGTTTATGGCCGAATAGACCAGTCCCTTTGCCCAGATATGCCCGATCACATTGGCAGACACCTCGGTCTTAATACCAGAGGTCTCAAATGCTTCCCTCACCCGTTCCACGCGTTCTGCTCTGTCGCCACCCAGTTCCCCTATCAGGGTTCGACCCGACCCGGCATGCCTGACCTTTGACCCATGAAGGGATGTGGCCCCGTGGAAGGTCAAACCGCCCAGAATCATTGTCTTATCCACAATCTCGGCCATGGTTTCAATATTTCCCAGGCCCGTCTGGATGGTGAGGATGAGAGACTGTTGGTTTATAAGATGTATTATGCTCCGGGTGGCGGCAGCCGTAGTGTAGCTCTTTACTGCCAGAATGCTCAGGTCACAGGAGTCAACGGAACTCCCTTTAGCGGTCGCCCAGGCCTCTACATTAAGATATACATCGCTTTTTTTCTCCCCGAGCTTCATAAATTGGATCCCGTTATCATTTATGGCCTTTACAACATCAGGGTCCTTTTCCACAAAGACCACCTCATGGCCTGCACTGCCCAGCATGCCCCCAAAGAATCTTCCAATGGCACCGGCGCCGACTATTACAATTTTCATTTTTTTCCTCCTATAGCCCTGAGTAGAATATGTTTTGCATTAATATTTAAATATTAGCACAAAAAAAAATGCGGGACAAGTCTGGGGACAACCCCATGATTTTAAAATATATTTTAGTAGGATACGCAGCATGCCATGAGGGATTTAATTCGTTTGACTTCACAATATAGGCTGTGTTAGCTTCACGAAATAATGAATGACAATTCATTCATAAAGATAAAAAGTGAAAAAATCAATAGATTTCCGCTTTCAATTGAAGTTCCCTGCAGTCCCGCTTCCAGCGGGACAGGGAATCTCCAAATGTAAGGAATTCTGTCAATTTTGTATTCGCTCGCTAACCCCGCAGCCCCGCTGGGCGGGATCTACACTGCGCTCCGATCCATCCTCCGTAGTCCCGCTTGAGCGGGACGGAGGACGGACAAGCTACGGGGAATGCGCTCGCTATGCATTTTCAAGAATGGGACAGGGATCGGTTGGTTTAATAGAAATGGTCGCTGTCCAAAGATCATGAAGGAGGTCAGTTTTATGGAGAAAAAGATAAAAAAGGCCGGTGTTATCGGGGCAGGGGTGATGGGAGCCACTATCGCCGCACAACTGGCCAATGTGGGTATTGAGACGGTTCTACTGGATATTGTACTACCTGAACTGGCAGAGGATGATAAGAAAAAGGGGCTTACCAAGGAAAGCAAGAGATTCAGGAACAAACTTGCACAAAACGGGGTGAATATAGCGCTGAAGTCAAAACCGGCGTCATTTTATTTGCCGGAAAACGCAAAGCTTATCACAGTCGGCAACCTGGAAGACAATTTGAAGTGGTTGGGCGATGTAGATTTGATCATCGAAGTGGTTATTGAACTGCTTAAGATCAAAAAAAGCGTTTTTGAAAAGATTGAAACGGTCCTGACGCCTGGAACCATCATTACATCCAATACCTCGGGCATCTCTGCGGCCGCTATGTGCGAAGGACGGACAGAGGAATTTCGAAAACATTTTGCCATCACACATTTTTTCAATCCCCCGAGATACATGAAACTTTTAGAGATCGTGCCCGGTCCGGATACACTTCCCGAGGTTGTTGAGCTTTTGGGCGAAACGTGTGAGAAGATCGTGGGCAAAGGCGTTGTTTATGCCAAGGATACACCCAACTTTGTTGCCAACCGGATCGGTGTCTTCAGCATGCTTTATGTGATGCAAGCCATGAGGGATCTGGGGTTGACAGTTGAAGCCACAGACAAACTGACAGGCCCCGTCATAGGCCACCCCAAAAGCGCCTCATTCAGGACAGCGGACCTTGTGGGCCTGGATACCCTTATTCATGTGGCCGATAATGTGTATGACGGTGCGCCTGATGATGAAAAACGAGATATGTTCAAGGCCCCTGATTTTGTCAAGCAGATGATCGAGAAAAATCTCTTAGGCGAAAAGACCAAACAGGGGTTTTATAAGAAGACCAAGGACAGTGAAGGCAAAAAGGCGATTCTTTCTTTAGATTACAAGACCTTAGAATACACGCCACAGGAAAAGGTGAAATTTGCCTCATTGGAGGCGGCCAAAAATGCATCAGGCGGCGGTGAAAAAATCAAGACCCTCTATTATACCGATGACTTAGCAGGACAATTTACCTTCCGTACCCTGACCGAGACCCTGATCTACTCGGCCAACCGGATCCCGGAAATAGCCGATGATATTGTCAATATAGACAATGCCATGAAGTGGGGTTTTGGCTGGAAAATGGGCCCTTTTGAGACGTGGGATGCCGTCGGAGTAAGTAAATCCGTATCGAAAATGAAAGAGGAGAACTACCAGATACCGGCATGGGTCCAGGAGATGTTGGATACCGGCAAGGAGTCATTTTACAGGAGAGAGGCCGGGGCGTTTTTTTACTATGATCCTGTCTCCAAGGACTACAAAGAAGTCCCGGTCAAGCCGGGGATCGTGCTTTTACCCTCTCTTAAGGAGCGTGAAAAGACGGTGGCCGAGAATACTGGCGCTTCACTTATTGATATCGGCGATGGCGTGGCCTGTCTGGAATTTCATACAAAGATGAATGCCATGGGGGATGATATTATCAATATGATCGTCAAAAGCGCCGATATCGTAAGCAGGGATTTCGAAGGCCTGGTGGTTGCCAATCACGCGACGAATTTCTCTGCCGGAGCCAACCTGCCGCTAATCCTATTTACGGCACAGGAAGAGGAATGGGATGATCTGGACTGGGTGGTCAAGACCTTCCAGGATTCGTTAATAAAGCTGAAATATTTAGATAAACCGGTTGTGTCTGCGCCGGCAGGTATGGCCTTAGGCGGTGGGTGTGAAATTTGCTTGGCCTCGGACCGGGTGAGATACGCAGCCGAGACCTATATGGGTCTTGTGGAAGCAGGCGTTGGTCTGGTCCCGGCAGGAGGCGGGTGTAAGGAGATATTTCTCAGGAATACCGATCACCTGTTCGAGGTCCCAAGGGGTGGGCTTTATCCGAAGCAGATCGAATTCATGCCCTTTGTAGCGCGGGCATTTGAGACCATTGCCATGGCCAAGGTCTCAACATCCGGCCCTGAAGCGGTCAAGCTTGGCTATCTTAAGCCAACGGATAAGATGACGGTCAATCGGGATTGCCAGATCCAGGATGCCAAAAACACAGTACTGGCAATGAACATAGAGGGATACACGCCTCCCCGTCCCAGGGATGATATCCGCGTGCCCGGTGAAAACACCTTTGCCATGATCAAACTGGGTCTGTGGTCAATGCATGAGCAGAACTTCATTACTGATCATGATATGACCGTCTCCACCAAGATAGGGTATATCCTTTGCGGCGGGAATGTTATTGAAAACACCGTTGTGAGCGAACAGTATCTTCTGGATCTGGAACGGGAGGCGTTTTTGAGCCTGTGCGGTGATCCCAATACACAGGCCAGGATCCAGCATATGTTAACTACGGGTAAGCCACTCAGAAACTAAGAAAAATCGGTTGGATGGTCAATTGGAAGACTACTCAACCACTCAACTACTAAACCACTCAACCATTTGACTAAGTCTTGAGGGAGGAAAATACTATGAGAGAAGCCGTGATTGTTGCTGCTTGTAGAACGGCAGTGGGGAAGGCCCCTCGCGGAATACTGAAGGATACACGGCCGGAGCATATGGGATGCACTGTATTGGGTGATTTGCTGAAACGGGCAGGGGATCTGGATCCCATGGTCATTGACGATGTGATTATCGGGTGCACCTTTCCCGAGGCCACACAGGGACTCAACCTGGGTCGTGTCCTGGTTATGTCCATGGGATGGCCGGATCGCATACCGGGTATGACCGTTAACAGATTCTGCTCGTCGGGCCTCCAGGCCATCGTAATTGGCGCTGAGAAAATCATGTGTGGGTTCGCAGATGTGGTTATTGGAGGGGGCGTGGAAAACATGAGCCAGATCCCTATGGGCGGGAGTATGATGTACCCCAATCCCGCGCTTGTGGATATGAGGCCGGGTGCTTTTACCGGGATGGGACTTACTGCGGAAAACGTGGCCGAGCGTTACAATATAGGCCGCGAAGAGCAGGATGAATTCGGCGCAAAAAGCCAGCAGAAGGCTGAGGCGGCCATTAAGGCGGGCCGGTTCAAGAGCCAGATTGTTCCACTTACCGTCAAAAGACAGAAACAGTTGCCCAACGGGCATTTCGAATTTGAAGAGTTTATCTTTGACACGGATGAAGGCATGCGTCCAGGTACGACCAAAGAAAACATTTCCAAGATCCGGCCTGCCTTCAAACCCGATGGGACCGTGACTGCCGGCAATTCATCCCAGACGAGTGATGCGGCCGCAGGTGTTGTTTTAATGTCAAAGGAGAAGGCCAAAGAATTAGGTCTGAAACCCATGGCCACATTCAGGTTCCACGCCGCGGAAGGGTGCCCCCCGGAATATATGGGAGTAGGACCATCCGTGGCAATACCCAAGGTGATGAAGATCTCAGGCATGAGCCTTGATCAGATGGAACTGATTGAGCTGAATGAGGCCTTTGCGGCCCAGGCCATTTACTGCATCAGGGAATTAGGGATAAATGAAGGGGGCATCCTCTGGGTTGTACGGGTGCGAAATTAACTACACAGCTCATCTATGAGATGCAGGAAAGAAAGCTCCGCTGGGGACTGGTTTCCATGTGCATCGGCTTTGGGATGGGCGCTGCAGCGATTTTTGAGATTGAGAAATATTAAGGCAAGTGCCTAAAGTGAGCTAAAGTGTCTAAAGTGCCTAAAGTTTGAATGATTTAAGTCGCTAATTTTAGTTCGCTTATGGCGCTTCAAGAAAGGAGTAAAAAATGGCTGACACTGACAGGAAGATCTTTTTAGGGGGAGAGTTTTTGATTACAGACGTGGTCCCGGATGACGTATTTACGCCCGAGGATTTTACTGATGAACACAAGATGATCTATGAAACCGCTAAGGATTTTATAGCCAAAGAGGTTGTGCCCAATGTTGATAAGCTTGAGGAAAAAAATCCCGAATTGATGCTTGAGCTTCTTGGAAAAGCGGGGGAGTTAGGGCTCTTAGGCACGGATATTCCCGAGGAATACGGTGGATTGGGACTGGACAAGGTCAGCACCACGGTTGTGGGAGAGGCGGTGGGAGATGGCGGCCCCTTTGCTGTGGTTCATGGTGCACACACAGGGATCGGAACCCTTCCTATTGTGTACTTCGGAAGTGAAGAGCAGAAGAAAAAATATCTCCCCAAACTGGCCTCTGGAGAATGGTGCGCGGCCTACTGCCTGACAGAGGCAGGCGCCGGTACCGATGCCCTGAATGCCAGGACAAAAGCGGTACTTTCCGACGACGGAAAGTACTACATTCTGAACGGCGAGAAGATGTTTATCACCAATGCCGGTTGGGCAAGCAGTTTTATTATCTATGCCAAGGTTGATGGCGAGGAGTTTACCGGTTTTATTGTGGAGAAAGATTTCCCCGGTATTTCTACAGGTGCCGAGGAGAAGAAGTTAGGAGTTCACGGGTCTTCCACCCGTCCGGTCATTTTAGAAGATGCAAAGGTGCCGGTTGAAAATGTCATGTATGAAATCGGCAAGGGTCACAAGATAGCCTTTAACATTTTAAATATTGGCCGGTGGAAATTAGGTGCCATGACAATGGGTACCTGTAAGACCTGCGTGACAGGGGCCGTGAAATATGCCAACGGACGAACCCAGTTCAACGTACCAATCAGTTCCTTTGGAATGATCAAGACCAAGCTGGCAGACATGGCAGTCCGTACCTACATAAGCGAGAGTATGATGTACCGGCAGGCCGGCATGTTTGATGATAAGCTGAGTACCTTAGACGAAGAGGCCAAGAAGAGTGGCGCTGAAACGGCCAAGGCTATTGAGGAATACGCTGCCGAGTGCTCCATTACAAAGGTATACGGCTCAGAAACACTTGATTTTTGTGCTGATGAATATGTTCAGACATTAGGCGGATACGGGTTTTGTGCCGAGTATCCTGCGGAACGGTATTACCGGGATTCCCGTATCAACAAGATCTGGGAAGGAACCAATGAGATCAACAGGATGCTCGTGCCCGGCACCATGATGAAAAGGGCCATGCAGGGCCGGTTGAACCTGTTTCAGGCGGCCCAGGGAATTGCCGGGGAGCTTATGACCTACTCACCCCTTTCAGTGCAGTTGCCCGATACACCCCTTGCGCTTCAGGAGCACATGGTCAAGATGTCGAAGAAGCTCGCCCTTATGGTAGCGGGTGTGGCTGCCCAGAAATTTGGGCAGAAGTTAGAAAGGGAACAGGAGGTTATGGCAAAGACCGCAGATATCGTGATCGAGATTTTTGCCATGGAGAGCGGCCTTTTAAGAGCACTGAAAATTATTGATAAGCAGGGAGAAGACAAGGCAAAGTATCAGATTGCGGCGGT
>JAFDHL010000261.1 GCA_019308785.1 Deltaproteobacteria bacterium | reverse complement strand
TCAGACCTGGGATTGGATGCAGCTGAATTTGGAGAGAGTGCAAGGAAAGTAAAGATCCTGGAAATGACACCACCTCCTGCGAGAGAGGCCGGAAAGATTGTTGAAGGTGAAACACCCCAGGAAAAGGCGGCTGAATTGGCGAGGTTGCTCCACGAAGAGGCAAAGGTCATTTAGTTTGAGAGTGTCTGCCAAATTTGTGAACGGTCCGACCAGCTAAACCTGAAAACGGGCAAACCCTATCTATAATATAAGGAGATAAAAGAAATGGCACAGGGAGTTTGGACAATTGCTGAGCAAAGAGATGGAGAGATCCGAAAAATTACATATGAAATTATCAGTGAAGGAAGACGTATTGCTGATGCATTAGGCCAGGATTTGACGGTCGTACTGCTTGGCTCGAACATCAAAGACAAGGCTGCCGACTTAGGTCAGTATGGTGCTGACAGGGTGTTAGTGGCTGATGATGTTAGGCTGGAACCATATACAACGGATGCCTACGTGTCTGTCATTTCCGAACTGGTAAAGGCCAATGATCCGGCAGTATTATTGATTGGCGCGGCTGTTCAGGGAAAGGACCTGTCTGCCAGGCTATCAGGCAGTTTAGGTGTTGGCATGGCCCAGGACTGCACAGCGTTTGCCGTAGAGGATGGAAATCTTGTGGCAACCAGACCCATTTATGCCGGCAAGGCATATGCCAAGGTGACTTTTGAAAATAGTTGGCCACAGATGGCTACTGCCAGGCCGAATGTAATGACAACAAATGAACCGGACACGTCAAAATCGGCAGAAGTCGTTGATGCCTCCTTCAGTCTTGATGACAGCGCTCTCAAGACTAAGGTCGTGGATGCCATCAAGGACGAGAGCGGCAAGGTCGACCTGACAGAAGCCGACAAGATTGTTTCGGGCGGACGTGGCATGAAAGGTCCGGAGAATTACAAGATACTTGAGGATCTGGCCGATCTGATCGGGGCCAGCGTGGGTGCTTCGCGTTCAGCAGTGGATGCGGGATGGAGGCAGCACACGGACCAGGTTGGGCAGACAGGAAAAGTGGTCTCCCCGAACCTGTATATTGCCTGCGGAATATCAGGTGCGATCCAGCATCTGGCAGGCATGAGCACCTCAAAAGTGATTGTTGCGATCAACAAGGATGAGGATGCACCGATATTTCAAAAGGCCGACTACGGTGTGGTGGCCGACCTTTTCGATGTTGTTCCGGCTCTGACAGAGGAAGTGAAGAAGTATCTGTAATAGGGTGAGCGTTCAGCCTTCAGCTATCAGCTTTCAGTAAAATAAAGGTTCCGACGCAGAGCATCGGAACCAGAAAAGTGATTTTTTTGGGATTGCAACCAGAATCGGCAGGGTATCAATAGCAGGTTACTTATAATCAAAGGGCCTAAGGCGTAAGGCAAAACATCTTGCGCCTTGGGCCCTGTGCCTTGAGCTTATTCCTGAATTCTGATCATTATGTAAGAGTAAAAACTGTTATTTCTATCCTCTAAACTCCTTTTAAACCTCACAATAATTCCAAGAATTCCTCTAAGGAAAGCTGTTCCAACTCTCTTTCCAGTTCTTCGTCGGTAGCTGGGTTATCGGGTATATTTTCCCTTGATTTGGGCCGGAGCAGATTTCGAAGATTTTCCTCTCCCGGATTTTCAAGCCACGCACGTACAAGCAAAACAGGTTTTCTGATTTCCTCCAGTTCCTGCCACATGGCCAGGGCTATTTCCCCGGGGTCGCCGGATGCCAGGTGGGGGGCGGTAAAAAACTGGTCGAGTATTACTGTTATCGGGATATTGATCTCCTTTTCAATGAGATGTCGTAGCTTTTCAAGATAGGCGGCCTGAAAGATATCCCCATTTATATGGTTGAACTCTAAGCCCGCCTTGACCATAACACCGTATTTCAACCTAAGAGATCTTTCGGATTTTACCGGGTCGGGGACCCAGGGCCTTTGTTCAGGTTGGGTTTCCCCCTTTTGAATGTAGCTGTCAGAGGGTGGTGAAGGTTCATCTGATCTGTGTTCTTCGGCGGGATGGCCTTTCAGAATCTGTATCAAGGTGCCTGGCCTGAGAGGATAAAAAGCACCATCCTCGGTTGTGATTCCTATCTCGTGATGGCCGCAGGTGGAACATTTCCTGGATGAAACCGTCCCGATGAGTGAAATACCTTTTTTCATTTCCACAGCTTGCTTTCACTCCTCTCTTCGATGTTTACGAAAAAACATGAGTTGGGATTAGTAATTCAAACTGAGGTTTTCGTACCATGCTACTTTAAATGCTGTCAATGTTTGCTTTGTACCATCATTATTTAATTGACAAAAAATGCAATTTTAATAAATATTTAAAAATTGTAGTCATGTATTGGCGGTGTAGCTCAGTCGGTCAGAGCATGCGGCTCATATCCGCAGAGTCACTGGTTCAAATCCAGTCACCGCCACCACTAAAAAAATCTACACCGGTGTTGACATTTCCATAAATGGCCTTATTTTCTGCTTGTCAACTCCCCAAACACGAGAGTCTCAAAAATGACATTTGGGTCTTTTAAGGACTATGATCTGGTAACAATAGGCGATGCGCTTGATATTGCCGAGGATGCTACGGGAAATTTCTATAAATTTTCCACCGGTCAATGGAAAAGACACGCGTATGAGGTCAAGACGCTGTTGTCACTGAGCAGCGATGAGATAAGCAAATATGCATTTGCATTGCTAAATAAAGGCTCAAGGGTTGTTGACGGCTTAGAATCCAAGACAAAAAAGCGTGATTTTTATTTTATCTGCCTTCAGGACCACCTTATATTGAAGGCCCTGAGAAGGGATAATGAACTTGGGCTTTTGCCCTTGCTTGTATATGTCTTTACGCATGAACTGGTTCATATCGTGAGATTTTGTAATTTTTATCAGAGGTTTGATGTTTCAGGAAACGAGAAAGAAAGGGAAGAGACCGTTGTCCATGCGACGACGTTCGACATTTTACAAAATATCTCCCTCTCAAGACTTGATTATGTATTGGACTCATATCAGGGCCACCGGATCTGTGACATGGCCCTGTCATAGATTTTGAATGGGTGATACGATGGAGGTTGTTTGAGATGCCGATTTACGAATATGAATGTACGAAATGCGGACACCAAACAGAGGCCTGGCAGAAATTTTCCGATCCTCCCCTTACCGAGTGCGAACAGTGCCACGGGAAAATGAAGAGGCTCATTTCCCAGAGCACATTCCATTTAAAAGGGAGCGGATGGTATGTCACTGATTATGCTTCAAAGACCAGGGGGAATCAGGGGCATAGCCCGAAGTCAGAAAACCAGGATTCAAGTACAACGTCAAAGGATTCCCCTGATTCCTCTGGAGCTTCAACGAGAAAGGATGCTTCATCAAAGGTGTCCTCAAAGAAATCAGAGAAAAAAGATTCCTGATGCGCGAGTGATACGGCAATTTGGTTAAAGGTAAAGCTGGAATATGAGAATATCAGATAGCGGGAGGGTTCAGGACAAACTTATTAATAGACTTGAAAGGCAAGAAAGACAGCAGGCTTTTCAGCGGGACAGATTTTTTAGTTATAAATTGCCTGAAATCCATAATAAATTGTTCCAGGCCCTATTGATGGACAAGATTGTTGAAACAGACAACCCGGCTGCCGTGTCCGACGTCCTGCTCAAGGGCCTGAAAAAGGCATTGAGAAGCTCCGAATTTGATTTTAAATATTTTATCGCCCCGATCCGCAGTCTTGTCCCCCAGGCAAATCCTTTTTCCCTATACATAACCCAGTACATTATGGAAGTCCTTATCAATGATCCCGATGTGATTGATATTTACGGCACAGATCTGGACATATATCAGGTCGTGAACAAGGTAATCAGCAAGATCAGTATCCAGTTTGAAAGGGCAGAAGAGGAAGTCATAACCCAGCTCAGCCACAACAAATCTCTTGTACACGGTTCCAGGGAGTATGAGATCGCACTGGACGAGCTTATGCGAAAAAAGGTGGGGGAAGAAGGGAAAAGAGAACTGAAATTTTTTAGGGATAAAGCAGTTACAGTAATACAATAATAGGAGCCCCATGTGTACCACGTTTAGCCCTTTACTAATCCCGCGTTTCGCGGGACCTTCAGCCTAATAACCTGAGTAGGGCTCACTCGCCTCCCCAACATCTATAACTTGGAAGTGTACCAGTTACGTTCACGATTGAGCAAATATCTCTTCACAGCAAGGCCACTGCTAAAAGCCACAACCCGGTGTCAGGGAAAGATCAGTGGCAACGGGTTCCTGCCTAAAGCCTGGCCCACAGCCCTCGCTCCTTTAGGATTTCCAACCATCAAGGCCACTTCCCTGTAAGTCTTTGTTCTCCCAAATGGTATCTTAGTGATGGCCTCGTATACCCGCTGTTGGAAGGGTGTGCAAAAAGTGTCAAGATCAAGTCCTGCTTTAGGCTGCTTATTCAGGAGGGCAGCTTTAACAGCATTAATAAGAAAGCGATTTGGGCCGTAATCTTTAGATAAGGCGTCTTTCGGAAATATCCGTCTGAAGAAATCCGTGGAATCTAACTTTCGTTTCAAGGTGAGCCCTATGCGTAAGGCACCCTTTTTTGTGGAAGCCAGATAGATATTCAGGTCGTCTCTTGTCATTTCCCAGCAATAGATTTCCCGTACAGTTTTCCCTGCCACGTATCCCTCCTTTCGAGTATCTCCTGAATAAGTCTCAAGTTTTTAGGCTTTTCCATAGCCCATAAAGGGGCCACCAGTTCCGATTTGAACGGATCACCGGTCAACCTCTGAATCACCATGTCCGGCGGGAGGATTTCGAGGAAGTCCACCACCAGGTCTATATACGCTTCACGTTCAAGACAGCGAAATCCGCCCTTATTATAAAGCTCGGCTAACGGAGTCTCTTTAACCACATAAAGGAGATGTATTTTGATCCCCTGGATGGGAAGGTTAGAGAGAAAGCCGGCGGTTTGCAACATCATTTTACGGTCTTCACCTGGCAGGCCTAAGATGATATGGGCACATATGTTCAATCCGCAATCATGTGTCAGGATGACACTGCGTTCAAAACAGGCCACATCATGGCCGCGATTAATCTTTTTAAG
>JAFDHL010000260.1 GCA_019308785.1 Deltaproteobacteria bacterium | reverse complement strand
TTCTTTTACAAACGCTGGCCGTGGGCAAAGATTGGAGTTTTGGCCCTTGCAATAATTATTTTTGCCGATGTCGGTTATTGGATACACAGGGTGCGCTTTAATGATGGCCTGAAAGTCACCTTTATTGACGTGGGACAGGCGAACGCGGCTTTGGTTGAGTTTCCTCGGGGGAAGAGGATGCTGATAGACGGGGGCGGTTTCTCTCGGGATAATTTTGATGTGGGGAAAATGGTAGTGGCGCCATGTCTATGGCATTCAAAGATCAAACGTATTGACTACCTGGTGTTGAGCCACCCACAGTCAGATCACATGAACGGGCTTCGCTTTATTGCCGGGGCCTTTCATCCCAGTGAATTCTGGTATAACGGGGACCTGGTTGAAACGGCATCCTTTAAGGAATTGATAGGTATTGTTGAATCAAAAAAAATCAAAAAGCTGCTGCCTGGTGATCTGGCCGGCGGCAGAGAGATCAACGGGGTCAAAATTGAGGTCTTTCACCCCCCAGGTTGTGAGAACTCCCAGAGAGATTTTGCTAACGGGACAGAGCTAAACAACAATTCACTTGTGTTGAAAATTTCATACGCTGGGAAAGCCTTTCTTTTTCCGGGGGATCTGGAGCGAGAGGGTGAAGAGGCACTTATTTCAAACGCGGGCCATGCTGTCAAAAGCGACATCCTCCTCTCTCCCCATCACGGGAGTCACAGTTCAAGTACAAGGGAATTTCTGAGGATGGTGCGGCCCAGTATCTGTGTTATTTCCACGGGGGAGGGGAACTATTTCGGCTTTCCCCATGAGCAGACACTTAAAAGACTCCGGGACGTCGGGTGCAGGGTCATCAGAATCGACCGGACAGGGGCAGTGCAATGCACTGTTGGCCCGGATCACTTTGAAATCAAAACATTTCTGGAAAATAAAAATTAAACACCCCACGCAGACAAGAGCCCGCATGGGGTGTAAATTTCGCATTATGATTTGGATTTATCAGTCAATTCCAGGAGGCATGCTGATTGCTGCCAGTCCCGGTCCGACAACGGCAAAGATACCTGCAACAATCTTTGCAGGGACTAATAAAATTGGTATCGCCTCTTTACCACCTTCGGCGTCACTCAAGGAATTAGGGCCCATCTTCCGAGGCGGACCCTTATCCCCAGCAAAATCTGCTGATGTTTCCGGGCCAGTGAGGACAGTTGTGTGCATACTCCCAGTGGCTGCATGTGCGTCCTTTACCGGATTGAGGGAAGACAGGAAAGTAGGGAGTGAGGACGTCTTTACCACACCAGGGGTCACGGCTAAGGCAAAATCCGACCCCCGGACGCCGCATACTGCCGTCGGTGTCCTTACCTTGTAAGATGATTTCCCTGTAATTTTGGCCACCATAAATCGTGCCCGGCCAAACCAGAGACTCATCCGAGACGTTCGCTTTTTCTTTTCTGGATCGTAAATGGATTTATCTATTACCAGCTTGGAGACAGGTGCAAGTGCAAACACACTCTGGTCGTTGAGGATTACGCTCACCCTTGATTTTTCCTTGGTTACCAGCATATCGCCCGTAAACAGGGGGAGATCCTTTTTCAGATAATAGGCCACTGATTCACCTTTATGTACCACCAGTGCCTCGCCCTGGACCATCTGAGCTTTTCCGACCGGCACTCCTTTACCCACTTCAAACCCGGGTTTTACTACAACACCGGGTGGAAGAAGAGGCTTGACCGGTTTGTGCTCTTTCTTAAAATTCCCCAGGAGCCTGTCCATGAGGTTATCGCTCTCAGAAACAGAAATGTTGAATGTGAGAAATAAGCCGACCATTAAAGCCACTACCAGCACAAGTGTTTTTTTCCTTCCAGTTTTCATGTCAAACCTCCTTTTTCAAATGAAGCGACACATGACCCGTTTGCTACCAAAGGTATATAACTTAGCCATTCCCCCCTGGTACGGCAGACAGGCCTAAAATACTGCCTTTTACCCTGGTTCCGATGCTCCGCGTCGGAACCCTCTGTCAAACACGTATAAGGACCCCTTTTTCGATAACTGGCACCCTGGTTCCGATGCCTGTCGAAAGCCTCCCTGTCGAGAGCCTCAAGGTCGAACGAAAGGTCGAACGACTCTGCGTCGGAACCCTATGTCAAACGCGTATAAAGCTCCGGCTTTTCGATAATTGGTAGTGAATATAGATTAATCGGTTTCATAAATCAAGTCAAAAACTATTTTTAAAGGTTGCCTAATCATGGGGCAGCGTGTCGTTGAGACCTTTTCTTCGGTTCCGAGCCTCTCCCGCCGTTGGCGGGATCATTTCTATGACTTATCTGCGTCCCGCCTCCGGGCGGGACTCCGCATTCCCCTCGACTAGCCCGCCTGAGGCAAGCTCGGGGCTGCGGTTTCCCCCGCTGATAAGTCGTGAAAAGCACAGCGTCCTACCGCCAGTCACTCAGAAAAAGCCTCAAAGCCACGCTTAATCTATTAGTGCCACGGGCGTGAGCCCGTGGGTGTCTACTATTATTGGCCCACAGATTCATATGAAAGAGCCTCAATCGCCCTGACGAAATCCCAATTCCAGCTTAGCTGTCTGACCGCCTTGCTCAGTGCCTCAGAGCCAGCCTTTTGCATTAGAACCTTTTTTGCGTAGGCCGTCAAGAAGGCTGCCCGGTAAAATGCGCCGGCCTGGAATTTCCCGCGCCAGGAAGGCTCAGAGGCATCTTTCGGGTATAATGACAACGAAAGAATCACGGCGGCCGACAAAGGATAACACCCGTAAGGTCCAAACCACCTGATCTCAACTTCAATACGGCCTTGTTGGTTTTGTCCCTCAAACGGGTTTTTGGAGATTGTGATGTGCATACGCCTGAGTTCTTCGGCGAGTGCATCATGCACTATAAGGGTGCGCGGTTTTTCCAGGACCCACGAATGGTCTCCAATTGTGTACCATAACCCGGAATCCAGCACCCGTATCGGGCCCAGACACAAGTTAAGTTTCCTATCAGGGGGAATGGCAAATGAGGGTTTTCCATGGGGCTCATAATGGACGGAAACAGTATTGCCGGCCGCACAGGCCCAAAGACAGAGCAGCAATATAAGAGCAAACAGGATTCCCGGGTTTCTGTGATGGTTTCTCATAAGAAATCAATTTCAAATAGGGTATTTCGGATAGGCCGGTTCCTTAAAATTCTCCCGGTAGTTTAAGGCCACATTCCTGAGTATTCTATCCATGTCTTCCATGCTTTTAATGCCAATATCCCAGAAATCTATTCCCCGCTTGCAGAAGTATTCACCGTGGGGATAACTGGATAGTTCAGGGTCGTATTCGGAGAAAAAATACCGGTATGTGGAGTCCACGAGGTGCCACCTGTCTTCCAGAAATACCTCAATAAAACTGTGCCCTTCGGTCATTGTAAGGTCATTCCGCAGGTATTGATATATCCAGTCCACATTTGCCGTTACTACCATGCGGGCAGGTATCCCGAGGGCCCTGAACATGGTTATCTCGGCCAGCGCATAGTCGCTGCATCCACCTAAAACACGGCTTTCATAAAGTTCATCTGCAGTTCGCATAAACGCCCGTGTCTTGAACCACCGGTCATAGGAAAAATATTGCCACACGTGCCGCATGGCCTTAAAAAGTCGTTCTCTCCGGTTTTTCCCGGTTATTTTTCTGGCCTCAGCCTCTATCCGGGGCGTAATGGCACTTTGTCCTTCTCCTTCCAGCCAGAATATGACATCCTCCGGCAGCGGAGAATCATCAAATCTGCCAAAGTTAAACGGATATCCCATGTCCACTAAATGGGCACACCCGGAACACAGGAGGAGGGCTGAAACAAGTGCCGGGAGGAGAATTCCTATTCTTAAGCGGAGTGTATTCATTTAAAAATATGGTGACTACTCACGTGGTCAGGCTGAATAACCTGAGTGGTTGCAAAATATGATTCTAAAGCAGTCTTTTCCAAAAAATTCCCTGACCTTTGGTCGGGGAAGCTTCACTAATATGCCCCGTTCCCCCATTGTTTTAAAAATAATCTTGATGTCAAGCCACAAAGAGCAATTCAGAATGTACCAGCGGTCAAGTTCCACACGCTCATCATAATTCTCAGTATCGCTTCTCTTCCCCGCCTGCCACGGGCCCGTAATTCCCGGCTTTGTGGCGCAATAGGTCAATGTTGTGTCCTTATAATATTTCTCAAGTTCCTCCGGAACAACCGGCCTGGCACCTACCACGCTCATCTGACCTGAAAGCACGTTGACAAACTGCGGAAGTTCGTCAAGACTCGTTTTTCTCAAAAAACTCCCTGCCCTGGTTGTTCTCGGATCATTTTTGAGTTTATAAGTCCGTTCCCATTCCTCTCGAAGTGCCGGGTCTTTTTCCAGAAGGTCTTTGAGTCTTTGATCGGCATCCACGTGCATGGTTCTGAACTTCAAGCAACTAAACCCCTTTCCACTGTCCATTACACGCCAGTGTTTATAAAAGATCGGACCATTATCTTCCAGCTTGATGAGTGCGATAATCGTCAACCAGACGGGGATGGTAAGAATGATGATTACGAGGGAAAAAAGGATATCAAATGCCCGCTTCCATGCCGGGAAAAGGTTGAAATCCAAAAGATACAATTCCCCAATTTGACGGATCTTTGACTTCTGGATGCCCAGGATGAAGAGATCCGGTACAAGGAAGACGTCTACACCCTTTGTGCCCAGGTCCCAGATAATTTTGTTGATTTTTTCTTCAGCACGCATGGGGAGTGCAATAAATACAATATCAATGCCCTTAGACATGGAGAACTCCGGGCATTCATCAACAGGGCCAAGAACTGTTCCCAGGACATTTGGAGAGGCCTTAATCTCTTCACCCTTTGAGAGGCGGTCATCAAAGAAACCGACAACTTTTATGCCCATCCAGCTTTTAGTATGCAGAAATTGAGATAGTTTCCGGCCTGCCTGTCCGGCCCCGACAATAACAGCGCTGCGCTGGTTGTAGCCCCTTTTCCTGAAAAATACCAACAAAAACCTGGCCGCAACTCTGATGGCTGTTATTCCAAAAAATACGAACAATGACCACAAAATGAATTCCTTGTTCCGAAAAAGGCAGAAAGGCCAGAGCACGGCCAACTGTTCCTTGGTGCTTAAGAGAAGGATAAGGATATTAAAGATGAGCAGGGCTGAAACCCAGGCAAAAAAGAGGGTCTTGATCTGGTTTAAAAGTGAAAAACTACGCCATGATTTATAGACATTGAATAGGGAAAATATGGCTGCCATGAGCATACTTCCATAAATTGCCAAAACACGCATTAACTCCGGCTGGCCAAACCACTTCTTCACCAGCCAGGTTATAATCAAAAGGATAGCAATATCCAGTATCCTGT
>JAFDHL010000259.1 GCA_019308785.1 Deltaproteobacteria bacterium | reverse complement strand
TGACCAATGGCGTTCGCAGATGCTCGATGTATCCAACAGTGCGCCATTCCTGGATTTTTCTCCCAAACAGATCGTACCCAAACTTGCGGATCAGGTGACAACTCTCTTGACACCCGCCGATAGCCATGGCACGGCTCGGGCTTACGGGTGCTTAAGTGCAAGCTTCAGGCAGTTGGAAAGAGATATACGCCGTCGGGGAGCGTTCTACCTAATTGGAAATCAAATGCGTTTACCGTGTGAGCCCTATCGTTACTCTTGAAAAAATGTTGATATAATGTAAAATAAATTAAAGGGCTTCGCCCCAATTGGAATAATGGAATCATGGAGTAATGGAATAATGTGTAATCTTGTATGAATGAAGATGAAGGAAAGGAGTTTTTTACAATTAAAATGGTTTATTTCCGCCCTTACCCCCAACATTCCAACATTCCAGCACTCCATTCTTCCATTCTGATGCAATAAACAGGTTTCCATTAAAAGACAATTGATTTCAAATAGTTGTAGAATTTCCAAAACGTTTATTTATGATTAACATAACCCCCACAATAGCAATTGGTGAAAATGAAATCAAACTGGATTTTATACGATCATCAGGCCCTGGAGGACAGAATGTGAATAAAGTTGCCACGGCTGTTCAGCTTCGCTTTGATGTAAAAAACTCCCCTTCTCTTCCCAATGCTGTTCGCGCCCGTTTAGTTGGTATTGCAGGCAGGAAAATCACGGAAGACGGAATTCTCATTATACAGGCCCGTCGGTTTCGAAAACAGGAACGCAACCGACAGGACGCGATTGATCGCCTGACAAATTTAATCCGAAAAGCATCCGAAAAACCTAAAGCTCGCATTATGACCAAACCAACTAGAAGTTCAAAAGAACGTCTGCTGGCCACAAAACGGCATCGAAGTAAAATAAAGCAAATGAGACGCTATGTTTCAACTTCCGAGGATTGACGACTTCGCAAATCACGCCAATCAGGACTGCATTGTCACGTACAGGGAACTTTAATGGAAAGTTTGCATTATGAAAAGAATTGAAGATGTTACACTGCTTTATGAAATCAGTAAAGCGCTTAACGAGCACCTGGACCTTAAAAAATCTTTATATAAGGTTCTGGACATTCTATCTAGCTCAATGAACATGCCCCGGGGAACCCTAACACTTCTAAACCCCTTGCGCGACGAGATAAGCATAGAGGTTGCTCACGGACTTTCCAAAAGCGCTATGGAAAAAGGAAAATATAAATTAGGCGAAGGAATTACCGGCCGGGTCATCGAGACCGGTAAAGCGGTCACCATTCCAAAAATTAGTGAAGAGCCGCTGTTTCTTGACCGTACAGCTTCCAGAAAGACCAAACAGGATCAGGAATTGTCCTTTATTTGTGTGCCTGTGAAAAAAGGCAACCAGGTTATCGGAGCATTGAACGTTGACATGCCTTTTGACGAATCATATTCCCTGAAAGATGGGAAAAAGCTCATGTCTGTAATTGCCACCATGGTTGCAAGACATGTTATCAACCTAGAAACCATACGTCTGGAAAAGGAGCAGTTAAGAGAAGAGAACATAAGACTAAAAAACGAATTGGAAAATCGGTACCATATTACCGATATTATCGGCAACAGTAATAAAATGCGAGAAGTCTATCAGATGATTTCTCAGGTTTCCAAAAGTAAGGCTACAGTGCTTATTCGCGGAGAAAGTGGTACCGGCAAGGAGCTTGTTGCCAACTCTATACATTACAACAGTCTCAGACCCAAGGGGCCTTTTGTTAAAGTAAATTGTGCGGCGCTACCGGTCAATCTTATTAAAAGCGAGTTGTTCGGGCATGAAAAGGGCTCTTTTACAGGTGCAATCAAGCAAAAACTGGGCAAATTCGAGCTGGCCAATAACGGGACCATATTTTTAGATGAGGTAGGATCTGTGGATCTTAACGTTCAGATAAAGCTTTTGCGCATTCTGCAGGAAAAAGAATTTGAACGGGTTGGAGGATACAAGACCATAAAAACGGATGTTCGTATTATAACCGCTACAAATAAAAATCTGGAACAGGCTATTGAACAAGAAACTTTCAGGCATGATCTTTATTATCGCCTTAATGTTTTTCCAATTTATATGCCGCCGTTAAGAGAACGAAAGACCGATATTCTGCTTTTGGCCGATCATTTTTTGGAAAAATATACCAAAGAAAATAACAAAGATATTCGACGATTTTCTACACCTTCAATTGATATGCTCATGGAATATCACTGGCCCGGGAATGTAAGAGAACTTGAAAACTGCATCGAGCGAGCCGTACTTTTGTGCGAAGAAAGAGTAATCCACAGCTATCATCTTCCGCCAACCCTGCAAACCGGAACGGAATCGGATACGTTACCGGTTTTATCCCTGGAAGATGCAGTAGTAAATCTGGAAAAGGAGATGATCATAGACTCTCTTAAAAATACCCGGGGGAACATCTCTTCAGCGGCTAAGATGCTCAAAACAACCGTTCGCAAATTCACCTATAAGGCCAATAAATACGGTATTTACTATCGGCATTATCGCTAAACAAAGCGAGAGCCACAACAATAGGGACTTTCGCTTTGTTTAATCCAGTTTATATGTCGAAATATAGGAAGAACTCATGGGGATGGGGGCGAAGTTTAACCTCATTTACCTCATTTTCAATCTTGTATTCAATCCATTTTTCGATAACATCTTTGGTAAAAACATCCCCTTTCAATAGAAACTCGTGATCTTGCTGCAAAGCGTCAAGTGCTTCATCCAGAGATCCGGGTGCGGAAGGTATTTCCGCCAGTTCCTCGGGGGGCAGCCCGTAAATGTCTTTGTCCAATGGTTCGCCCGGGCCAATTTTGTTTTCAATGCCGTCTATGATAGCCATAAGCATGGCGGAAAATGCTAGGTAACCGTTGCAGGACGGATCCGGTGTTCTGAATTCAATCCGCTTGGCCTTAGGCGACGCTGAGTACATGGGAATCCGGATGGCCGCACTGCGGTTCCTACTGGAGTACGCCAGGTTTACAGGCGCTTCAAAGCCCGGTACCAGCCGTTTGTAAGAATTGGTGGTCGGGTTGGTAATGGCGCACAGTGCTCTGCAATGTCTCAGTATTCCACCAATGGCATAAAGAGCTTCCTGTGAAACCCCGGCATATTTATCCCCTGCAAAGAGCGGGTTTCCGTCTTTCCAGATACTGCAATGAGTATGCATTCCGGTACCATTATCTTGAAAAAGAGGCTTGGGCATAAATGTTACGGTGTGGTTATGTTTGTAAGCAACATTCTTGAGCACGTACTTGAACCATACCAGTTGGTCACCCATTTGGATAAGCGGTTTAAAACGCATGTCGATCTCGGCCTGCCCGGCAGTTGCAACCTCATGGTGCTGACATTCAACATCTATTCCCAGCCCTTCTAAAGTCAAAAGCATTTCAGTCCGAATATCCTGAAACTTATCCATGGGCGGAACCGGAAAGTAACCCTCTTTGTGTCTCGGTTTGTAACCGAGGTTGGGGCATTCCTCTCTTCCACTGTTCCAAATCCCTTCAACAGAATCGATCTCATAAAACGCACGGTTATTGGATGATTCAAATCGAATATCGTCAAAGATGAAGAATTCGGCCTCAGGCCCGAAGTAAGCCACATCTCCGATACCACTGCTCTTTAAGTACGCTTCAGCCTTCTGCGCGATGTAGCGAGGATCGCGGGTATATGATTCTCGGGTCACAGGGTCCACAATGTTTCCAATTAGAACCAGAGTCGGAACTTCAAAGAAAGGGTCCATTTTAGCGGTAGTGGCATCCGGCACCACAAGCATATCACTGGCGTGTATGGGCTGCCATCCACGGATACTCGATCCATCAAAGCCGAAGCCGTCATCAAAACTCGACTCCTCCAACTCACTCAAAGGAACCGTAAAGTGCTGCCATACCCCCGGAAAATCCATAAATCTCAGATCAGCGACATTTGCCTCATTTTCTTTTGCAAACTCCAATACTTGTTTTGGTGTCATAAAAAATTCCTCCTTACTGTTTATATTATATCGCATCCTTTCCTTTTTCCCCGGTCCGAACCCGAACTGCCTGCTCAACGGGAAATACAAATATTTTTCCATCGCCGATTTTGCCGGTATTGGCGGC
>JAFDHL010000258.1 GCA_019308785.1 Deltaproteobacteria bacterium | reverse complement strand
GCTGTGATCTATAGGGGGTATTTCAGGTGGACATAATAGGATGAATCGGAATGTTATGGGTTCAATTCATAGAAACTGAAAGACTTAAGGGCGTCCCGCACTCACACTGTCCCACCATTTGAGCTATTTTGGAACATTCCTACCTTACTCTTCCTTTTCAAACTCTATCCCCAACTGACGGGCGGCCTCTTCCATGGCCTTTAGTGAGGGATCATTCGGATCAAGCTCTTTGTCGGGAAATGTTTCCATTTCAAACTGGATGCCGAGGTTTAGTTTTTTCAAGTTCATGCGCGCTGCCGGGCCAACAAAACAGCGGAAAAGCTCGCTATAGTTCTCAACAGGAACTGAGCCACTGACTTTAAAGCGACGTACTTTTCTCACTTCCTCTTCTGACGGGGTCGTACCCACACCGGCAACTCCGGTTGCTCCCACATCTTCTCGGCCTCCCTCCCCAGGGGAGACAGATTCTTCTCCAGTTTGTGCTGCACCGGTATCTTTGGCACCCTCCTCCTGCTCCGGCTCAAATGCTGGAATGATCCAGACACCATCCTCATTTGGGTCAACGGAAACAGACTGCCTACAATAGCTTGCCTGTAGAGTGGACGGACTTCCGCCACGACCGATTCCAATAAGGCCGTCTGCACATGCCTGCACGAGTCCGGCAGTCACCGCATCCTTTGAAGAAATCATAGGTTTATCCGTGAAACGAAGGAATGCATCAATGGCATCTTTGATGCGCAAAGCGCCCTCTTTAAGTATGAGGCCCGTTTTTTCAAGGGTTACTGACCCAACCCTGCGTAAAATCCATTCCTCATCATCAACCAGTGTTGTCCAGAGGTAACCGAGGTGTTCCTGGAAGCTGGGGCGGGCATCAGCAAGGGAGCAGACCTCAACATCCTCCCCCTGGACACGGATGGCAACGGTATAAGCCGGGCCTAAGGCTTCGAGCGTGGACCGTTCTACTGCTTCGAGCCGTTTTTGGAGATCATCCCTTTGTCCTTTATCAAGCTGATCCCCGTAATCGGACTTAACCCCTTCCAGAGCTGCTTTCTCACGACGAGCTTGACGGAGCTTGTTAAGCCCTCGTGATGTCCCAGCTAAGGAAATGAGCGTATTTTTGAACAGGCGGTCTCTGCCGCCACATTTCCCACTGATTTTTAATACCTGGTCTCGTGCCAAATCTTTTTCCGGGCCATTGCCGTTCCAGGCCAGTGATGGCGGTAAAATAAGAAGCGTCAATGCTTTCTGTTCTGGCAGATCCTCGGCCGGATCAACAATAACCCGCCATGTTGCCCCGGCAAGAGCACCTTTCCCTGCCTGGGTTCTGAGATCCTCCAGGATCTCATCCTCAAAGGTTTCTCCGGCCATTTGTTGTCTATACTGGATTATCAGCTTATTGAGAGTGGGCTTGGTACTGAACCAGTAACGCTTGCCAAGTGCCCCTGCTGTGGTTGAATGCAGATAGAAACAGCGATTTTCTAACTCCAGGAGAGCTCCGTCCGCGTAATTCCAGTTGACTCCTTGTTTTGAACAGGCAAGTTTTATCTCCTTGGAACTGAATCCCGAACGCCCGGCCTTTCCCCCAAATGAACCCAACAAAATTGCGGCCGCGATTCCCTGGCCAATCTCCTCTCTGGCATAGTCTGCACCGCGTTCCTCATCAAAAGCTGCTGCATTGGATTTTTGGCCGATGATATCCGCAGCCGCAACAGACTGATATGCAGGTCCCCACAAGCGCGTGAGTGCTGCCTGCATGGCGTCGATGGACCAGCGGATATGGCAGGGCTGGATCAAATGTTGAGTTTGTGTTGAGCCTTTCCGCCGCTTCCAGAGATCTCCAACAACACTTGCGAGAAGCCTGAGCACACCCCGGGTCCTTTGAAAGTCCGGATGGCTGCCCCATCGTGTATGTAGTGCGTCAATCACCAGCGGATGAAACGGATAAGCCCTTTCAATCTGCTCACGATAGGTCTTTTTGGCTGCCTCAGAGAGGACTTCCCCTGAATGGGTAGCGTACATGGTCTGATAGGTTTGTGCGACTTTCTTGGGATGATCAGGTTCATCAGGAGGTGTAATGGACTCGAAAAGCCGGGCCCGGACAACCTCATAGATTTCATCGTCTGCTACGGGTTTGACATCCGCGCCCAGGCGCTGAAAACGCTTTTCAAGGGTCATAAATGTCTCCTGGCCCTTTTCGCTTTGTGCAACCTCATATTTACTTGCGGGCAGGGTAGCGACAACGGCAGAGCCCGGCACCTGATCCACGGCCTCTTCTAATTGTTGAATGAAAGATATGGTCTGGTCGGCCAATGTGGTATCACCAACGGGCACGGCTGCCGCGCCAACACAATAATCGGCCAATTCATCAAGCAGAATAATACATGGTGTTGCTTCCCGGAGCACATCCGCAAATATGCCCTGTGGGACTCTCTGGGTTTCATCATTAGCCCGAATCTTTTCGTATAGTTTCTTACCACCAAGCTGAACGGCCAACTCTCCCCACAAGGTGCGGGTATGGATTCCCTCGGGTGTTTCACGACCCTGTGTTGCATCACATGAGGCATTCGTGAAAACGGCAACAGACCTGACCTGCTCCGGAAATCTGTTTTCAA
This sequence comes from Deltaproteobacteria bacterium, assembly GCA_019308785.1. GTDB lineage: Bacteria > Desulfobacterota > DSM-4660 > Desulfatiglandales > Desulfatiglandaceae > JAFDHL01. Next base: position 1,531 of record JAFDHL010000258.1, on the reverse strand, counting down.
GAACTCGGCTGAGATCTTTGGCATGAGTGGAATGCTTGAGCTTGCCTGCATGCTTTGCCAGGTGCCATAGGGCTACCAAGGTGTGGGTCTTGCCTCCGCCAAAGGAAGTCTGGAGACTGATTATCCGGTCACCGCTTTCAGATTTTCCTGCAAGTGCATTGCTGACACGCGAAAGCACCGTCCCAATCCCTGTTGTCATGTAGGTTTTCCCAAAAAATTCTTCGGGATCGAGATAGACCTCCGGGGCAGTCCCCTGGACCACAGCCCAGATGTTTGCGGCAAATACGGCTTCTTCTAACCGGCCCTTACGGATATCCTCATGCGGGGTTGCAACGGCATACCAGGGTTTAAGGGACATCATGTCCTCCTGTTTTCAATTTTTGATTATCGATTTTGGATTGGGATGGCGCATTTATCCTGTTAAATTGATGACTTAACAAAACTGCAAATCCTTTATATATCTTTCTTGTCCTCCAGTGTCAAACGCTCCACAAGATCATCCGTAAGGTATAAGCCTGCCTTTCTAACTTGCGAGAGTGCACCGGCAAGAGAAGATATCAGTTTCTTACGACTTGCCAGGACCAACAGCCCCGCAGTGCCGATACAGCGAATAGCTAAAGATTCAGCACATCTCCTGGCTGCCAAATCGTCAATAACAGCTATATGGTCAGGCTTCCTTAAGGCCCATGATAGGACTTGAGACTCACCATTTCCAAGATTCCAAACCACAATGCGGTTATCAATACTAATCTCTTCGCGTCTCAGCCATGTGGCTTTTGAGAGCCCCTTGAATGCTTCATCAGCGTAAACAGAGACCTCTTGCCAAACAGCCTCGGGTACAACGATTCTTTTAAAAACCTCAGGTAGAACAAACTCCAACTCTGCTTTAAACAGCACGATCAACGGCGAAGTGTTGAGAACGATCGTATCTTCCACGTATGGATTATTTGACATCTTCTACCTCTTTCAGTACCTCTTCGGCTGTATATTGAAAAGGGGAAACCCCCATTCGAGATATTGCCAAAAGGAAGTGCAAACGATTCAACCCTGCAATTTCCGCTGCCTTTTCTTGAGAAACAATTCCCAGTTCATACCACTTGGCGGCCGCAAGTAAGCGTATTTCATTGGCAAACTCCTGCGGACTTTTGTGAAGGGCGGGCAGCACACTCTCGTTGAACTCCATCATTACTTTGAATTTCATTTTTCTATCTCCCCTTTTAATTTTGTGCTTCTATGGGATGGACTTCTTCCCGCGTAAGCCATGCGGCATATTCAAGGGACTGTTGAATATCCTCACGATCCAAATCAGGATAACCTTCTAAGATTTCTTCAAAGCTTGCGCCGTGCGCGATCTGTCCAACAATGACAGATACCGGAATCCGCATGCCGCGTATGCAGGCGCGACCCCCCATAATCGTTGAATTGAATGTGATTCGTTCAAACATCAGGATTTCCTCCCTTCAAGGGAATTAAACAGTGTATCTTCTTTTAATTCAAGCCTTTTCCCCTCCATACGAAGCGTTTCCCGCTC
>JAFDHL010000023.1 GCA_019308785.1 Deltaproteobacteria bacterium | reverse complement strand
CTTGGCAATCCTGCAAACCAAGGCGGGCGGCGGGCTGCCCAGGTTTATGCCCTATCCTGTGTCCTGGGCGTGAAGCATAGCAAGCTACCCGCCCGCCTCAGGTAGCAGGGTCATGTACAATCCAGCAACCAATTTTTCGATTCCTGAAAAAAGAGCCCCATGACCTTCAAGATGCGAAAAGTTTCGAACGTTACTAACCTGTTGAATTTTATGGCTCACATATGCTATGGAAAAGACAATTTTATGACACTGGCGAAAAGGAGGAAATCATGGAAATCCAAATAACCCGGGCTGGCTCCGGTCAGCTAAAACCCAAACCGGCCGATGAATCCAGACTTGGATTCGGGGACATATTTTCAGACCACATGTTCTTGATGGACTTTGAATCTGAAAAAGGTTGGTTCAACGCCCGCATTGAACCCTATGGCAATATCTCAATCGACCCCGCTGCTATGGGAATTCATTATGGGCAGGAGATATTCGAAGGTCTCAAGGCATATCGTGCAATGGATAGGGGCATTCATCTCTTCAGGGCCAAAGAAAACTTCAAAAGGTTCAATCGTTCGGCCGTAAGGCTCTGTATGCCGGATGTTGATATCGAATCAGCCATGGAAGGAATGAAAAAGCTCATTCTGCTTGACAAGGATTGGATACCCAAAAGCGAAGGCACATCTCTGTATATCAGACCTACAATGCTTGCCAATGAACCCCATCTGGGTGTTCGCCCTTCCAGGTCGTATGTCTTTTTCATAATTATCGGCCCGGTAGGAGCCTACTATAAGGAAGGCCTGAATCCAGTTAAGATATATGTGGAAGATAAATATATCCGTGCCGCATTGGGAGGAACCGGCGAGGCTAAGGCAGCCGGAAACTATGCTACCAGCCTGCTCGCAGCCGAAGAGGCAAAAGAAAAGGGCTTCACCCAGGTCCTCTGGCTGGATGCCGCGGAACGGAAATATATCGAGGAAGTTGGGACCATGAACATGTTTTTCTTCATTGGCGACGAAGTCATAACCGCTCCCCTTACAGGTAGCATCCTGCCAGGAGTAACAAGGGATTCGGTCCTGCAGATCGTGAAGCAATGGGGAATGAAGGTTTCAGAGCGGTCTCTCTCCATCGACGAAGTTATTGAGGCATCGAAAAACGGGAATCTTAAAGAGGCATTCGGCACAGGGACAGCGGCCGTAATATCGCCAGTAGGGCAAATTACCTACAACGGAGAAGACCACATCGTGGCCGGAGGAAAAATGGGGGAGCTTTCCCAAAAACTTTATGATGAAATTGTTGCCATCCAATACGGAACAAAACCCGATCCTTACGGATGGGTGGAACGAATCGACTAGCAGAACATTTCATTAAAACATTTACATATAGGGTAGCATTTTTCTGTCATTGCGAGATAAACTCCGCGAGAAATCTTAATTAAAACAACATGTTCAAAGATCTCTCCCGGAGCCTGCACTGAGCGTAAATAGTCAGATTCCTCGCGGAGTTTATCCCGCATTGCGGGGCTCGGAATGACAAAAGCGAAGTGATCAAGATGACAACTTAATTACGAAACACAACATTGATGGACTCGTAAAAAGTCCATCAACAGGCCGTAGGCGATTAAGCCCCGGCCTGGGGTGGGGGTGGTCCCGCGATACGCGGGATTGAATTCACTTCAAATGGCGGGGGAGGGGTAGCCCTCTCCCGCCGAGTAAAAAGGTGCGAAGCGACTTTTTGCGAGGTTATCAACATTAGTCACCAACACGAGTAAAGATTTTGAAATAACTGTTGAGATAAACAAAGTTGCTTCCACGGCAGTTAAGGTTATGAAATGATTCCCACAATTGAATGGCACGGCAAATATGTGCGCATGATTGACCAGCGGAAAATCCCCTCCAGACTTGAATGGTTTGCCTGCAGGGGATATGAAGATGTCATCAGGGGCATCCAGAAAATGGTCATTCGTGGTGCGCCTGCCATTGGAGTGGCAGCTGCTATGGGTCTGGCTATGGGCGCTGGTTCCATCAGGACAAAGTCCTATACGACCTTCAGAAGGAAATTCAAAAAGATCGCCGGGGAGATGCTCCTTGCCCGGCCCACTGCAGCAAACTTGAGATGGGCCGTTGAACGAATGGCACGACTTGTGGAAGATATGAAAACACATCCGGTGGATGAAATTAAATCGGCTCTCAGAAAAGAGTCCGAAAAAATCCTTGCAGAGGATATTGAGGTCAACCAGAAAATGGGGAAAAACGGACAGAGTCTTGTTCCGGACAGGGCGACTATCCTGACCCACTGCAATGCAGGTTCATTAGCCACCGGAGGTTATGGGACGGCCTTGGGCGTGATACGTGCAGCCTGTGAAAACGGGAAGAAAATAAAAGTTATTGCCGACGAAACCAGGCCATGGCTTCAGGGCCTCCGGCTCACGGCCTTTGAATTGATGGAAGAGGGGATCCCGGTATCGGTAATTGTGGATAACGCCGCAGGGTCACTGATGCGACAGAAAAAGATTGACCTGGTTATTACCGGTGCCGACAGAATAGCCGCAAACGGCGATGTGGCCAACAAGATTGGCACCTACCAGGTAGCTGTGTTGGCCAAAACGAACAAGATTCCTTTTTACGTGGCTGCTCCCCTTTCCACCATTGATCCAACTATTAAGAATGGAGACATGATCCCCGTTGAAGAAAGGGGGCCTGAAGAAATACGTCAGTTTAGAAAACTTGAAATCGGGCCAATAGGTGTCCATGTCCTTAATCCCGCCTTTGACATAACCCCTGCCGGATACGTATCGGCCATCATCACCGAGAAAGGTATCATCACCCCCCCATACAAGGCGAGAATTAAAAACTTGCTGGAATAGCGTTGATAATTTTCAAAAGTGTTCACATCTTGAAGGGCATGGGACTCTTTTTTCAGCTTCACGCCCAGGACACAGGATATGGCATAACCCCGGGCAGCCCGCCGCCCGCCTTGGTTTGCAGGATTGCCAAGTCCAGCGCTCTGGCCGAGTCGATTCTGAAAAAAGAGTCCCATGCCCTTCAATTTGACAAGATCGGTCTGGATTTTTTGGCACCAGACCAAAAAATTCATGCGCGGGAAGGATGAATTCATATCCAATGCGGAAGGTTTTAAACGTTACAAAAGCGTTTGCGCTTTTTTGTGTTTGAAGGAACTGCTATAGTAGGTTAGCACTGTGACATGTTTTCATCGAACGTGACCTTTAAAACCTTCCTGGTATCAGGTGTCACCTTATAACGATCATCAATCCTCAATCCGCAGACCCAAATTATATTATTCTGATAAGTCATAATGGGGACACGCACTCTTGCCTCAGAGGGAATTTTAAGGTCTATAAAAAAATCCTTGAGCTTCCTGTGCCCACTCATACCAAAGGGGATAAACCTGTCTCCCTCCCGGAAATTTCTGATCACCAGAGGATAGTTAATGCGATCCGCATCAAAAAAAGCTGTCCACGGTGAACCTTTCATATCCGGCAGTTCTCTGTTTTCCATCTCCTTAAGCGAAACCGTATATCTCAAGGTCTCCAGTTCATATGTGCCCGGCCCCCCAAGAAAATGACGGAAATCCTCTATCTGTGCACTCTGCATCTTGGTGAACACCAGTCTATCGTATACTCTCTTTACAATCAGATCATTGGGCAAATCAACCTGGGCCTGCGGCCTTTCGCCCATTGCAATATGGTTGACTGCAGCAATATGCCGCAAATTTACACGGCGAAGATTCCCGCCTGTCCTCCTCAAAGCAACCCTGATAACGCGGTTCCTCAAGGCGTCAGGAAGCCTTGTGAACGCTGGCAGCGGAATATAAATTCTATTGTCCTCTGTTTCTGACTGTTCTTCTATCCACGTCCTTGTATTCGACTCCAGCCATTTTTCGTCACCCCTCATGATCTCTGCCGTCTGGCCCAACAGCTCCACGATCCGCGGCTGATATTTTCTTAGCTCGGGAAGGAGTTCCAGACGGATCCTATTCCTCAAATAGCTTGTCCTGAGATTGGAAGAGTCCGTCACATAGTTTAATGGTCTTTGCGCAAGGTAGGACTCGATCTCAGAACGAGTAACTTCAATCAACGGCCTCACTATTCCATCACCCCTGTTTGGCGGGATTCCTGCCAGGCCTGAGGGACCACTTCCACGCAAAAGCCTCATAAGCACAGTCTCTGCCTGATCGTTAAGGTTGTGGCCAATGGCGATTTTCTGGGCAGAGACTTTCCGGCTCACTTGCCAGAGGAACTGATACCTTGCATTCCTGGCCCTTTCCTCCAAAGAACCCTTTTCTGTACGCATGCCTAAGTCCGCACTTTTTGTCTCAAAAGGAAGGCCAAAGGAGATAGCCATGGATTCTACGAACCGGGTTTCATGTTCGTCTTCGTCTGGCCTGAGCCCGTGATCGAAATGGGCCACAACGATTCCTATTCCGAGTTCCTCCTTTAGCTTACAAAGTATATCCAGGAGACAAACAGAATCCGGCCCGCCCGACACAGCCACGACCACAAGATCACCGGGCGTGATCATATTATATTTGGAAATTGTATGTCTTACCTGTTCTATTGTTTTTTTCACAGCATTCACTTGAAGCTCCAAGACCTTTCCCTTTTAATTGTACGTACAGGAAAAGTAACACGCTTTTAATATAAACTCAATCGGTAGGCCTGCCCACTTATCTATGTCGGAGAGTGCCAGTACAAATTATTTTCCGGCATAAAGTCTTCCTTGTGCCTTGCGCCTGAATAATTTCTATTGGAAAAACAGGTTCATCCGGTTAATGAGTACGCCTCAAGACAACACATGATTGCGAGGTTGAAGGTTGAAGCGGTCTTTCCTTCAACCTTCCCATCTGCCAATTTCATATCTGAACAGTTTCGCGGTATTCACTTGCCGGATGATCCGAAAAACATCCGACTCGGATATGAACATTGACAGGAGATTTAAAGAAAGAAATGCAGGCGGGAATCCAGAGAATCGACAGACAATTACCCCGAAATTATTAGGAATAACTATCCATTACATAGCGTTGTAACCGGACATGCCGGAACCAACAGGGAATTAATAATAATACCAGATGGTTTTATATTGAGATATGTCTTCGCCGGCCGATTTTAATTTCTTGAGGTAATCATAGACCGAGACATCAGTGTAGATGTAAGTGTCCATTAGAGAGAGTTTCTTTTCCCATGGGTGAAATTCGTAGACTCTCCGTCCATCGGGCAATACGGAGATGACGTCTCGATGCTGAATAGCACGCAGGTAGTTTTTTCCAAGGCGCGGTACGTTAAAGACGATTTCGTCCGTGCGTACTGTTCCCGGCAGGAGGCGGGCCTCTTCCTTCTGCTCCTGCAGCAACCTGGGGATCGGTACGCGGTAATCGTCCGTCTCTTCCTTCCCCTTAGTATTGAAGGTATAGTATGGTGTAACACCGATCAAGCGAAGCTTACGGCGCAAGGCGGCAGCTTCGAATCTGCGGGAGTTATAGAACGTGTATACGAGCTGGTTGTAAACTTCAATACCGTAGCGACGAAATTTTTGCGTTGCTTCCATTGCCTGTGGTGTTATCTCGTAAGGATGTTCGATATGCGTTACGATTATAATTTCTTTATTTCCTGGATTATGGAAGTGATTAATATCGCGCACCAGTGAATCGGTAATTCGCTGCGGAAGCGTAACAGGTATACGGGTACCAATTCTGATTCTTTCAACATGTTTTATGCGTGAAAGCCTGAATAGTATGTTTTCGATTTTGGCATTGGATAATAGCAGAGGGTCGCCTCCTGTGATAAGCACCTCGCTGATCTCCGGTCGATCTGATATCCACTGTATGGCCTTTTCGAGTTTATCTTTTGACATAGCGGCATTTGATGAATAAACATCTTCTATCTCCCAGTTTCTCTGGCAATATACGCATATCTGGGGACACGTCAGGATCGGTTTAAGAATAACTATACTGGGATAACGTCTTGTGATCCCTTCGATAGGAGAGGTATCCCGCTCAAGCATGAAATCCATTGAATGTTCTTTCCGTTCCCTTAGTTCTTTCATTTTCTTTACATAATGAAGGGTTGGGATCACCTGTGCACGCACCGCATAATCCTTTTCGCGACCCGGTTCATAGTCCATAAGTGAAAGGTAATATGGCGTTATGCCGAATGGAATTTTGTATTCACGGGCAAGTTTTACTGCCTGGTATTCCTCATCCTTCAGTTTGATGAGCGAGCCCAGCGTTTTAACTTCCCGTATAATGTGTCTTGCGTGCCATTTCCAGTCCTCCCATTCCAGTTCTGTGGCGCCGAAATATTTTAATATTCTCGATTTGTTAATACTGCGCCTGCGCATTATCTTTTTGTCCAACCCGCAGGGATAACGGTCCATGAATTTCTGTGCCGTCCTGCCCATCCTTGATAGGTCGGATGATCTTAGCTTTGCAGCCTTTATTCCCTCATATTTCAAAAAGGCCGGGAGCTTATCAGAGTAGACACCTGTTTTTCCTGTAATGCCTTTCAACAGGTGCTCAAGTTCAGCGAAAAAACCAGAACTCGGTTTCTCAATGTCTTTAAGGCTGTTCTTATGTAACAGATCATCAACGTACCCGAAGAAACTGTAACCTACAAGTCTTTCGCTTCTGGTGGATAGAATTGCCGCGAATACCCTAATAGAATCCCGGGCCAATATCCATTCAAGCGACGGGATTGTTGGATCGTCATAAAATGTGGCAGCAAGCATGTCAGCCAGAAAACCTCTTAGGTTTCTTCTTTTGGAATCTATTGAATAGGAAGAAAGCATAATTGCCTTAAACTTAGGAGCAATGTCTAATATTCTAAGAAGTCTGTTCCTGATATTTTCTCTTTCCATACCTCTCACCCAATTTGGCTAAGCCCATCAGTTCGTAGCTATCCCCTGCAACACCAATGGCAGATCATTCACTATTAACTCTTCTTAATAAAGGGACATTAATGTTTATAGTAGTAAAGTGTCAAATTATTTAAGGTTAACATAGTAAACACATTATACATGGTTTTTTGGGAAACAAGTTTTAGAATCTACGCGGTTGGGCTTTTAGCGGACCATGACTGATCGCCGTTGATGCCCCTAAAGTAATTCCGGCTGACGTTTTGAATCGATCGGGATAAGGGTGTCAAAAAATCAAGACAAAAAAAATAAAAAGCGCCGAAAAACAATAAAAAACGAAGATATTTTGAGATCCTGGATATATGTAAGTTTATCCACAATTAAAGAAATGCTGGAAAGTAGTTGAATTCACTAACGCATCCGTCCTCAAAATAAATCCTCTTAAACCCGAGTGTTATGACCCCTTCAAATTAAGTTACAATAGTTTCAAATGGTTAGCGCCTCCACAAAATATTGATAAGGCTAACTGAATTGTGATCACATTCACCTTTGACAGCCCTTTCAAAATTTCTCTAATAATGCAGAACAAATCAAATTCTGGGATTCCTGAAGAATTCTGTTGATTTCATAGGGAGCCGTGAATCAGTTTGTTCTTACGTTTTCACGATTTAAACACCATATGTAGTATTTATATTAATAAGTCATACAATATTTAGTTGACATCCCTCTAAAAATGGTGTACTGAACCAAGCAGGAAAAAATTAGGAGAAAATTACTCCTCACCCTCAAACAGAATTCATCAAAAGCGGAGATCAATTATGTGCAATGTCCTGGTTATTGATGACGAACACATGATTTCGGAAATGCTTCGACAAGTATTAACTTTCTCCGGATACAATGTGGAAACCGCCTCGGGAGGCCAGGAAGGGGTCCAACTGTTTGAGAAAGGGCTGTTTGATTTGGTCATAACGGACATCCTCATGCCTGACCTTGACGGACACGATGTGGCTCGACACATTCGAAACTCTAATAGACCACACACGCCAATTATCGCTATCTCAGGGACCCCCTGGCTTTTGGATGGAGATGAATTTGATTCCACAATCCCCAAGCCTTTCGAAATTAAGACCCTTTTAAATACCATTAATGAGCTTACATAAAATCTTGATAGCTCCAATACGCCGGCCAGGTTCCCTCTCATAAAACAATACCTTCGAACAATCCATTTCGGTTCCGGACTATTTTGCTTTTCATAGTCAACACATAATCAGGACGCACCTCATCTTTCCAGCGAGGATAACCACCTCTCCAGACATACTTAATCAACTCCTGAAATGAAGTCCGGGTAAACCTGTAGGCACCTATGCCGACCTCCTGCGCCCTTTGCACAAAAATGAAGGGGATATGCCTGATATCGGCATATTCTCCTATGACTTCCTCCACAACTACTCTGTTCTTAAAACCCTCCGGCTTCTGCTTGAAATCCTCCGGTCTTTTCGGAAATGGGAACCGGCGGTATAACTCGCCTATAAAACCTGTATATCGAACCCCGTGAATGGCGCTCATCAGGTCTCCGATATCTTCTTCATTTTTTATGTAATAAACCTTCCACAAGGTTCCGTAGTCATCCTTCCCGTCCCTTTCAGCGATTTTTGAAATATATTCGCAGAATTCGGGGGCAAAAAAGAAATAATGCTCCAGGAGAAGCATGTCAGAGTCAATATTAAAAAAGCCAAAGGCTATTGTCCCGTGACTGATAGAATCAAAGGCTAAAGGCATGGTTTTTCCTCTATAGATCCCTTGACCACGAAGCCACCCGCATCCTGGGTGAAGGTTATGGCCCGATCTTCAGGCCACTACTATTGGCGAAACAGACAACTTCTGCAAGGAAAAAACTGTGTGTACCAGATGCGTTTGACAGTCCCTTTCCAATAATTTTGTAATGTTCAGAAGTATTCTCATGGGACATAAATTCATCCGATTCCCGTGTATGGATTAATAAGTCTGGTATCTAAATACTGACCGATCTTGTCAAAATGAAGGTCATGGGAGCCCCATGACCTTCAAAATGCGAAAAGTTTTAAACCTCACTAATAATTATGTTGACCCGCAAAAAAAAATGATTAGTTTATAATGTTAAGGCGGATATGCAACTATATAGCCGACATCTTACCCACAGATGAAAAATTCCGATTTAATAAGGAGCGAAAATATGTCCCAAAACAACCCAAGCACAGCTTTTGCCGGCGCCTCCAAGTATGTCCTGGACGAAGAATTGGCCAAGATTGTTAACATCTCCATGGCCGTTGAAATGCCCCTGCTTCTGAAAGGAGAACCAGGCACAGGCAAGACCATGCTGGCGCACGCCATCGCAGAGTCACTAAACATGAGGCTCATTGTCCTGAACGTCAAATCAAGCATGAAGCTTGTCGAAACCCTCTACCAATACGATACCCTTACCAGGTTGAATGACAGTCGTTTTGGTGATTCCAGCAGGGATGTCAGCAATATCGAAGATTACATCAAGATGGGCAAAATAGGCCAGTCCTTTGTATCTGACGAACGGGTAGTCCTGCTGATCGACGAAATCGACAAGGCAGACACTGATTTCCAGGATGACATGCTGGACGTACTTGACCAGATGGAATTCGACATAATTGAGATCGATAAGACCATCAGCGCGAAATACAGGCCTGTTATTGTTATTACCTCCAATGCCAAAAAGGACCTCTCTGATCCTTTCTTAGGTCGCTGCAACTTTCATCACATTGCGTTTCCAGAGCCCGACATGATGAGAACTATTGTCCGGGTTCACTTCCCTGATATCAGCAAAGACCTGCTGGATCATACGGTCAAGGCCTTTTATCGCATGAGGGAATTCAGGGGCATTGAAAAAAAGCCTGCGACCAGAGAGCTCATTAACTGGATCCGGGCCCTGAATGCAGACTCCGATTTCAGGGCCAAGGATCTGGTCAAGGCTGATATCCCTTACCTGGGAGTCCTGTTCAAGAAAAGCCCCGATTATATCATTGCCCAGAACTCTGTCTCGCGTATGAGGCTGTAAAGAGCAAAGCGAAAATATCATGTTTACCAATTTTTTCTATTTGTTAAGACAAGTAGGCATCCCGGTATCCCCAACTTCATTCCTGCGGCTTCAAAAGGCCCTTGGTATAGGCCTTATCACATCTATAGATGATTTTTATACGGCTGCCCGCGCAATCCTGGTCAAGAGCGAAAGATACTTCGATCTTTATGACCAGGCATTTGCACACCACTTTGAAGGAGCCGAGCTGAAGGAGCCGGAGGAGTTTGAATTATCCGAGGTTGCCCGGGCCATGCTGGACGAATGGCTGAAAGATCCCAAAGGCCTTGCCGATGCCCTGGGTATGGATGAGGAATCTTTGAATAAATTGAGCCCGGATGAACTGCTTCAATATTTTCTTGACCGTCTCAAAGAGCAGACCGGGGAACACCACGGTGGAGGAAAATGGATCGGCACCGGAGGCACATCTCCTGTGGGGCACTCTGGCTACCATCCCGGCGGGATGAGAGTCGGAGGTATTTCCAGAAGCAAATCCGCAGTCAAGGTGGCCATGGACAGGAGATACCGCGATTACTCCCAGGAGGGACCTCTTACACAGGCACAGATAGGGGAAGCCTTAAAAAGATTACGGAATCTGGTGCCCGCAGGCCCAAAGGACGTTATCAACATCGATGAAACGATTTACCAGACCATGAAAAACGCAGGGGAGATTGAGATCGTTTTTGAACGCAGCCTTAAAGACCGGCTGAAGGTAATCTTGGCCATAGACAATGGCGGGTGGTCAATGGAGCCTTATATCGAACTTGTGCAGACCCTGTTTAACTACAGCCGCGCCCAGTTCAAAGAACTGAGAACCTTTTTCTTTCATAATACAATTTATGATAACCTCTGGGAAGATCCTCCCAGGTTCAGAAAGCCATTTAAGGTGGATGATTTGGCCCGTCTTGATCCTGAAACCCGGTTCATCATTGTAGGTGATGCGAGCATGGCGCCCTATGAACTAATGGCTACCGACGGTTCCATCCACATTGAGGAAAGAACTATGAAGCCAAGTTACGAAAGGCTCCGGTTTATCGCTGAAACCTTCCCCAAATCTGCCTGGTTTAACCCGAAAATGGCCGATGAATGGCCTTACACCCGCACCATCAACGTCATTCAGGAAATCTTCCCCATGTTCGAACTGACCATTGACGGGCTTGAAAATGCCGTATCCTATCTGATGCAAAAAAACTGATCTTACATCCACTCTGTTATAAGCCCCTCCAATAAAAAATGCACCGTCATGGGGACGCCCTTCAGTTTTACAGTTTCATTAAATAAATAATTCGAGAAGTGGGGAGCGTATTTGTTTTTGATTTAGATTGCAGAAATAGCCTATATTAAATTAGATTAATCTTAAAAACTTTAAATCTAAAGGGCATCCCCAAAATCCAAGGTCTTCACCGAGACAGAAATCAGAATTAAAAAAGGGGCCACTTGCGCGCCCCTTTCTTAATTCTGGCTCCCCAGCATGGACTCGAATCCCGCTTTCAGCGGGACTCTGCCAACTGAACATCTTCTAGATAACGAGCTATTCCTCGCTTCTTGATCCTCTTCTCCAGTTCCATCGCATCGCTTCGAGTAGGCAATCTCTTAGAATATATTAGTCGCCAAGGGCCTTTCTGTTTTCTGGTATATCTCCTCTCCCCATGCTCCTGATCGTTATGCCTTTCCATCCGCTTTTCAAGGTTAGAAGTCTGGCCTGTGTACAATTTGCGTGTTGATTCACTTCTGAGGACATAAACCCAAAAAGGCATAAGAAATATCCAAAAAAGCCTGATCTGAAAAGATCAGGCCCTGAATTTCTCTGGCTCCCCAGCACGGACTCGAACCGCGGACCCAGTGGTTAACAGCCACTTGCTCTGCCAACTGAGCTACTGGGGAAAATAATTACAATACAATATGTTAACCGATATTGAATGTCTAATAAAATTCTGAGTTTCCCTGGCTTCCCAGCAGGTACTCAAATCCCGCTTTCAGCAGGATCTCGTCTGGCGCCTCGACCGTAACATTGCGGATTCAGTGGTTAATCCCGCTTTCAGCGGGACTCTGCCAATCCCGCCTGCGGGACTACTGGGGAATATTATAAAATAATAGGTTAATTAAAGGCGGATGTCTAACAAAATTATGTTCGGCGGTCAATATTTTTCAAACTTTTTCAGACTGCGCACCCCGGTAATCACCTTGACACTGATCAATATTCCCTTTATTTAGTTAACTTACGTTATTGGATCACAAAAACAAGGAATTTTTAATGAAACCGATCATTCTCGGCACGGCCGGACATATTGATCATGGTAAGACATCGCTCATAAAGGCCCTAACAGGCATCGATACGGATCGTCTCAAGGAAGAAAAAGAGCGGGGAATCACCATCGAGCTCGGCTTTGCCCACCTTGAATTGCCTGGTGGGAAGCGTCTGGGTATTGTGGATGTGCCCGGCCACGAGAAATTTGTCAAGAATATGGTGGCAGGTGCCACCGGAATTGACCTTGTAGCCCTTGTAATCGCGGCAGATGAGGGTGTCATGCCCCAGACCAGGGAACACCTTGAGATCTGCGAACTCCTGAAAATCGAGCACGGGCTGGTGGTGTTGACTAAAATTGATATGGTGGAATCCGACTGGTTTGAGATGGTAAGAGAGGATATCGTCGAATATCTTTCGGATACTTTTCTGGCCAAAGCGCCCACCGTTGAAGTCTCATCTGTAACAGGGGAAGGACTGAAAGAAGTTGTCCGGGTGCTTGATGAACTGGTCCAGAAGATCCCGGAAAGGGATCCGGGGCATATCTTCAGGCTACCCATTGACCGTGTGTTCACAATGAAAGGCTTCGGCACGGTCATTACGGGAACCACTGTCTCCGGGAAAGTTGCAACCGGTGATGAAGTCACCATTTATCCACAGAAAGTCCCTTCACGGATCAGGGGCATACAGGTCCATAATAACGAGGTCAATGAGGTGCGAGCGGGCCTCAGGACCGCAATAAACCTGCAAGGTCTTGAAAAGGCCGCGATCCACAGGGGAAATATTCTCGCCACAAAAGACTCTCTCAGGCCCACATATATGGTTGATGTGATCTTTGAACTCCTTCCCAGCGCCCCGCGCAAGCTTAAAAACAGGGCAAAAGTGCGCTTTCATACGGGTACATCGGAGATTATTTCCACTGTAGTTCTTTTAGACAGAGATGAATTAAAGCCCGGGGAAACCTGCTTTGCCCAGATCAGGCTTGACGAACCCATTGCCGTACTGCGGCATGACCGCTACGTACTCAGAAGCTACTCCCCGGTGCGTACCATCGGTGGCGGAGAGATTCTAAATGCCCTTCCATGGAAAAAGAAGCGTTTTTCTGATTACGCCCTGTCAGAAATGAAAATGCTCCATTCAGGCGAACTCAGCGAGGTTATCGAATTATTTGTATCCTTGGGTCGTTATAATGGGGTAGGGCAAGTTGAACTGCCTTTTCTAACCAACATTAACAAGAAAAATCTGGACGGTGTGCTCAAGGCACTTAAGGCCCAGCAAAGGATCGCTTTATACGACAAGGAGAATGACACTCTCATTCATGCGGATTTTTTAAAGAAGGCAAAAGATGAAATCCTAAAAACCCTTACTCAATATCACAAGGACTTCCCCTTAAAAGCCGGCCTACTCAAGGAGGAGCTGCGATCAAGGACAACGGGAGCAAAAAACCCGAAGCTTTTTAATTATCTTGTGAACCAGCTCGCCCGGGAGAATATTATTGTTCAGGAAAAGGAGATCGTTCACCTCAAGGATCATCAGGTCACCCTCGCACAGGACCAGGAAAAGACCCGACAAAAACTGGAAGAGCGCTACCTGAAGAGCGGGCTCCAACCCCCTTATTTCAAGGAATTGAACGATAAGTTCCCGGGAAATACGGGACTCGAAGTACTTGAAGTCATGTTAAAAGAAGGTGTCCTGTTGAAGATCAAGGAAGATCTTTTTTTTCATCGCAATGCCATAGAGGAACTTAAAGGGAGGCTTGTAAAATTCCTGAAGGACCACGGCACTATAACCACCCCCCAATTCAAGGAGATGACCGGGACATCACGAAAATACACCATTCCCCTAATAGAGTATTTTGATCAGTCCCAGCTGACGGTCAGGGTCGGAGACAGCAGGGTCCTTAGGAAGAAATGATGTGAGCCTTCAGCAGTCGGCAATCAGCCTTCAGTCTTGACCTTCTTGTGTAGGAACATAAGAAAAACAACACGAGCCCCCTATACATCAGACGCCATACTTTGGAAACAATAACAAAGGATTTAATTTCTGCCTTAGGCATAGGTGCAAGGGAGCATGTGGCCCTTGTGGGCGGAGGAGGCAAGACAACCCTTATGTTTGCCCTGGCTGAGGAACTCCTTCAAGCAGGGCGGAAGTTAATCACCACCACCACCACAAAAGTCCGGCGTCAGGAGGCAGCCAATGCACCCTTTGAGGTCTCTGCATTTTCTGATCCGGCTTGGCATCAAAAGGTAAAACAAGGGCTTCAAAAACACGGACATGTGTTCGTAGCCAGACACCCCCTTGATTCAGGCAAAGTGGCGGGGATAAGCCCCGAGCTTGCGGATGAGCTTTACCTGGACACGGTCGTTGATCACTTAGTCATAGAGGCTGATGGGGCGGCCGGTCGGCCTGTTAAAGCACCTGCCGAACACGAACCGGTGGTTCCTTCTTCTGCAACACTCGTGGTTGCGATGATGGGCTTAGAGGCCATTGAAAAATCGTTTGACGAGACAATCGTATTTAGACCCGGCCAGTTTGAAAAGATAACCGGGCTTGGTCGAGGAGAGAAACTCACCCGGGACTGCCTTGTCAGAATCTTTGAGTCGCCCGAGGGTCTTTTTAAGGGGACACCGGTATCAGCCAGACGCGTTGCATTCTTGAACAAGGCAGACCTCCTGCCCGATGATCAGGTCGCCAGAGACCTGGCTGGTCGAATTCTCCGGTCTCAAGCTGCCTCGGTCGACCGTGTTGTGGTTGGATCTGTCCTAAAAAATGAATATCTGTTAATCCGGAAAAAGCATGAAGGAAATATATTCAAAAATTGTTGAATTGTTTCACAATGACGCCTTTTCGGTCCTTGCAACCATAATCAAGCAGGCTGGTCCGTCCCCGAGAGGTATTGGAACAAAGTGCCTGATCATGCAAGATGGTTCGTTTATTGGGACTATAGGCGGAGGCATTGTGGAGGCAAAAACTATTGAGGCTGCCGAAAAGGTTTTCGATTCCCACATTCCCCTTCGCCTTACCTTTTCTCTAAAGGGTTCCGATGTGGCAGATACGGATATGCTCTGTGGCGGAGATGTGGAGGTCTTTTTGGAACCGGTATCACCAAAATACTTAGGCCATCTTACTATACTTGAAAAGGTTATGAAACTCACTAACCGTGGCGGAGCAGGTCTGTTAGCCACCGTAATTAATGAAAACAGGTGGCAACAGGGGGTAGTCCCCAAAATCTTCCTGGAAAAGGGCGGGGAGCGGATCGGGTCTCTGCTGGGAGGGCAGGAAATGGAGGACGCCCTGACGGAGAAGATGGATGGCGTTCTCAATTCAAGACTGCCTTTGGTCCTTTCACTACGAGATGATGTGGGAAATCAGGTCGAGACCTTTGTGGAACCACTAATTGCTGATCCGGTTCTCTATGTGTTCGGAGGGGGTCATGTGTCCTCACAGATTGTCCCGCTTGCAAGCAGGGTAGGCTTCCAGGTAGTTGTTATTGATGATCGTAAGGAGTTTGCTGATATAAAGAATTTTCCCGGCGCCAGAGAGGTACATCAATTTCCCTTTGACGGCGTGATGGATAGACTCTCCGTTGAGAAGTTTTCCTATTTAGTGATTGTAACAAGGGGCCACGTGCAGGATAAAGACGTCCTGGCACAGGCATTGAATACAAAGGCCGGGTATATCGGGATGATCGGAAGCACCCGAAAGAGAAATATTATCTATGAAAAGTTGCTTGAAGAAGGGTTCACGGATGAAGATCTTGCCAGGGTTCATTCCCCAATTGGGCTTGAGATCGGGGCGGAGACACCGGAGGAAATTGGGGTCAGCATTGTGGCTGAACTTATAAAGGTGAGGGCTGGGATAGATTGAAGATTGAGGAGACATGATGGAAAATGATTATCAAACATGGCTGTGGGAGAAGCTGGCAGAAAAGTGTATCGAGAACTTGAAAAAACACGGATTCGATGCCCATTTTGTGGCTACTTCCGAAGACGCACGTGAGCTTGTTCTAAACATGGTTTCCAGTTATCAAACCTTCGGTTTAGGCGGGTCAGATACCACCAGGGCTCTGGGTCTATTGGAGGAACTCAAGGCTAAAGGAAAGACGATCCATGATCACTGGCAAAAGGACCTCAGCAAGGAAGAAGATCTGGACATACGCCTTAACCAGGGTCGCTGCGACTGCTTTTTTTGCAGCGCAAATGCCATCTCTATTACCGGTGAGGTGGTCAATGTGGACGGCATTGGCAATCGGACCAACGCTATGTGCTTTGGTCCCAAAAAAGTCGTGGTAATTGCAGGGATGAACAAGGTAACACCAGATATTGAATCCGCGCTTAAGAGGGTACGGGATATCGCTGGTCCCATGAGGGCCAAAAGCCTTGGCATGGATACACCATGTGCTGAAACAGGTATTTGCAATGACTGTAATTCCCCGCAACGAATCTGCCGTATTACAACCATCCTCCACCGCAAGCCGATGTTAACCGATATAACCGTGATCCTTGTAAATGAGGCATTAGGATTCTGATGGCAAAACACAGTCACCGATTTGTTGAAGAATATGACGGTTTCGTGGGAATAGGTTTCAGCCGGGAGGTGGATGAGTCAACGCTGACCTATTACCTGCAGAAATTCTCCGATGATGAGTTAATGGCCGTGATCAGGAAAAGGATGTCTGACTCCGACATAGAGGCACTGTTTGACTTACTATCGCGCCTGATGAAGCAATATCTCTCTGAAGAGGAATACCACCGGTATTTCTTTAAAGACAAAGAGTCAAACGGGGACATGACCCCATAACAGGATTCCTTTATAGGTTTTAGTTATAAATGCTTTTTCAATATTAATATCAGCAATGACGAATAATAATATAGGAAAAAACCATGAAACTTTATAATCTTGGAAAGGTACCCTGGGAAGAATCCCAACTCATCTATCATGCCCTTGGATATATCGGTCAAGAGGCCATATCATTAGTTTCACCCGCATCCCCCTATGTCTGCATCGGATGTAACCAAGATGCCGAACAAGAGGTGGACCTTGAATATTGCGAAAAAAACAATATACCTGTTTTCAGACGAGAAGTGGGGGGTGGCGCCGTCTATCTGGACGGAAACCAACTCTTTTACCAGCTGATCCTGCGCATGGATAATCCTGCTGTTACCAAAAACAAGGGGCTTTTTTACAAAAAAATGCTCCAACCGGTCATCAACGTGTATCGTCATATCGGGATTGAGGCTGAATACAAACCCATCAATGATGTGATTGTGGAAACCCGCAAAATTTCAGGCACCGGAGCCGCTGAAATAGGAGACTGTATTGTTTTTGTGGGCAATCTCATTGTTGATTTTGATTACAAGACCATGAGCAGGGTCCTGAGGGTCCCTGATGAAAAATTCCGCGATAAGGTACATAAGACCTTAAGGGATAATTTATCGACCATAAAACGGGAACTTGGCGAGGAAAAAGCTTCCCTTTGGGATGAGCCTACATTGAATAGCCTTATGGCAAGGGAATTCGAAAAAACCCTGGGTCCTCTTTCAGCATCAGACAGGGACAAGGAATTAGAACAAAAAATAGATGAACTCCGTGCTCGTATGATGAATGATGCCTGGCTTTTTCAGAGGGGGAAAAAATGGACCAAGGGTCGGGACATAAAAATCCGGCAGGGGACAAACCTCAGGCATAAAGTTCACAAGGCACAAGGGGGACTGATCCGGGCCGACATTGAGGTTGTTGAAGGAAGGCTGGGACGCGTGTCCCTTAGTGGAGATTTTTTCTGCTACCCTGCAGAGGCGATTGATTGGCTGGAATCAGGTCTGAACGGAATAGGTTTTGACGAAGTCGAAACCTTTCTTGATACTTTTTATAAAGAAAAAGGGGTTGAAACCCCCGGCATCACAATAGAAGACTGGTTGAAGGTCTTGGCTGACTAACAAATACTCACGCAAGAGACGGCCTTGGTTCCAAACTCGATTTATCTTTTGGCGGCTGTTTTAAGAAAGGTAGGCAAGGGGGTCACTGTTACGCCTTTTTCGATTGGATAAGGTTCTTTTATCGGGGCAATGATCCAGGCTTCCCGAATGCAAAGATCCCTCAGAGAATTCCAAAAGCCTTTTGTAACCTGTGGTGCGGCTGATGCTTTGCATTCCACGCCAATTCTTTTTCGCCCTCTCTCAAGAACAAGGTCAAGCTCAGCCCCAGCTGACGTTCGATAAAATCCCGCCTTCCAACCTTGAAACACCTCCATGACATTTTCTAAAACAAGCCCCTCCCAAGAAGAACCGAAAACAGGATGACTCATGAGATCGTCCAGTGTTTCGATGTCAAGAAGTGCGTGTAGGATGCCGGTATCTCTAATATACACCTTCGGAGATTTCACTAATCTCTTTTTGAGGTTTGCTTGAAAAGGAGGTAGTACCCTGATCATAAAAGTCTGTGCCAGTAAATCAATATACGATCGAATGGTTGGATGCGTGACACCTATGGATTCCCCAAGCCTTGAGGAATTTAAGAGCTGCCCGTGATTGTGGGCACACATCATCCAAAGCCTTCTAAGTGATTCAGCGCCAATTTGAAAACCAAGTTGAGGGATATCTCTCTCGAGGAATGTTCGAATAAAATTTTCTCGCCACCTCATACTGCTTCTCTCATTTTTAGCGAGATAGCTTTTTGGAAATCCGCCTCTCAACCAGTACTTATTCAGTCGTTCATCCTCATCCCGCTCATCTTCAGTGATTTCGGTCAAAAGAAATGGCGTTAGTTCAAGATAAGCGATCCTGCCTGCAAGTGTTTCTGAACTCTGTTTGATTAGGTCTCTAGAGGCCGAACCAAGGATCATGATCTGGCCGTTTTTCCCCCTTTCATCAAGAACGCTCCTCATAATTGAGAATATTTCGGGTGCCCTTTGAATCTCATCGAGGCAAACCAATTTTTCCTTATTCATTTCAAAGAATAGCTCAGGCTCCCGCAGTTTATTTAAATCAGACGGCTTCTCCAGATCGAGGTACATGCTATCTTTAATCTCTGCTGATAGAACCTTGGCTAAAGTCGTCTTGCCACATTGCCGTGGGCCCAGAATAGCCACGGCCGGAAAATCATCCAGGCATTCACGAACAATTTGATGTAATTTCCTCTTTAAATATCTACCTTGCATATTGAAATTATAATTTACAATTTGCAAGGAGTCAACAAAAAAACAAAAATTATCCTTGTAAATCGAAAGCATAACTTTCAATTTACAAATATGCCTCTCGAGACCCGAGACCTTATGTTGTGCCTCTAAGCCTTAAACCAAGAATCTTCTCTGCCGTGACAATACCATCACTCTTTTCAGTATCCCCGGACTTAAGGGCATTGTTGCTCAACCTTGGGTGAATGATAGTTTTAAGGAACATGCTTATTTTCTGAAAAGTCGAGATGCGCAGAGGATATGATAAAAGTCTCTGGGTTTACTAAAATACAGATCAACAGAAGCAGGTATCTTAACACGAGAAATCGCTGAGATCTGAGGACAATTTTAAGAACGGTCTGCACGAATGCCCCCTTTTACAGCGAAGAAATTAACCTTTCCTTTCAAAAACAATTGAGCTAAAATGATTTATGGAAAATGGGAGATATAAAATGCATGTTTTATACAACGATAGAACGGATCTTCTTTATATCCGGCTGGACGATAGCAAGCAGGATGTGATCAACAGGCGGGTATCGGATGATGTTGTGCTGGACATTGGAGAAGGGGATAAAATTATCGGCATTGAAATCCTTGACGCTTCCAGGCATGTTACTCTGGATCGACTATTGCCTGTTAAATATGAAGTTTCAAAGGCCGCTGTTTGACAATATCGGGGCATTTTTCATTCTTTCAGTAGAGTGAAATGCCTGCCCCGTGCTATCCATACTGTATCACCAAGTTGACCCATTTCACGGGCCGTTTTTTCAATGATCAATTATCCCTTAAAGAGAGGTGGAGCTTTTTTTACTTAAGGCCCCGCCCCCTTGACTCCTCGAATCCCGGACCCCCTGCCTGAGGCAGGCAGGCCTTTCTCCCAACTAATTGGGAGAAGAACCAAAATATTAGATAATTAACTTGACAGCAATTCCAACTACCTGTAAGATGCCCAAAAATTAACAGTGTTCCTGGTTGTAACTGAAAATCACGTAAGCCCCGGAATAACTCCGGGGCTTTTTTTATTGGAACACAGAAAGAAGGTATTAATTGAACTTTAAAACATTTAATTTTCACCCCTCCGTTGCCGCAGGCGTTGCAGCGGCGGGTTATGAAACCCCGACCCCGATTCAGGCTCGGGCAATCCCACAGGTATTTAATGGTCGTGATGTAATGGGTCTGGCCCAAACCGGCACCGGTAAAACGGCGGCATTCGTTCTGCCGATACTCAATCGACTGGTGGGGAGTAAATACGGATGCGTTCGCGCCCTGATACTCGCCCCCACCCGTGAATTGGCCGAACAGATTCATCAGGCTATCGAAACCCTGGGTCGTAAGACGCGCATAAGAAGCGTTACTGTTTACGGTGGCGTGGGAATTAATCCGCAGATTCAGAAACTGAAGCATGCCGATATTGTTGTTGCCTGCCCTGGCCGGCTTCTTGACCATATCGGACGTCATAGCATCGATCTTTCTAAACTGGAAGTGCTGGTTATAGACGAGGCCGACGAGATGTTCGATATGGGTTTTCTCCCTGATATCCGGCGGATTTTAAAACATCTTCCAATAAAGCGCCAGACGCTGCTTTTCTCGGCTACCATGCCCCCCGAAATCCGTCGCTTGGCCGGGGATATCCTGCGAGATCCGGCCACCGTCCAGGTGGGAATCACCGCACCTGCCGATACTGTCAGTCACGCACTCTACCCGGTAGCCCAGCATTTGAAAACGGCGCTGCTGTTAAAGCTGCTGGGAAATACCAATACCAAGTCGGTGCTGGTCTTTACCCGAACCAAACATCGCGCCAAGAGCTTGGGAAAAAAGCTTGTTGCCGCAGGATACCGATCGGCTTCGCTGCAGGGAAACCTTTCCCAGGCACGCCGCCAGGCAGCAATGGACGGCTTTCGCGACGGGACTTTTCAGATCCTGGTGGCCACCGATATCGCTGCTCGCGGTATTGACGTTACCCGGATTTCTCATGTCATCAACTTCGATATCCCTTCCACCCCCAAGGCATACCTTCACCGCATCGGACGGACCGGACGGGCAACTCGCAGCGGCGAAGCTTTCACCCTTGTTACCGGAGAAGACAGGGATATGGTGCGCGCCATCAATCGAATCAACGGTTCTGAGATCGAGCAACGCACCTTATCAACTTTTGACTACGGATCACCAGCGCCTAATCGTGAAGGCCGCTCGCAGTGGATAGGAAAACCGCAATGGAAATTATCCGGAGTGAAAAAGAGTCGGAACAAAACAAAGTCACGCTCGAAGATTTTTATTTAGACAAAACGTTACTGAATATAGAAAAATCTCTGAGTGCAAGCATCCTGCTATTAGTTTCTACCCCAAACTTCCCGCCATCAGGTTTCAACTGTCTTTACAATACCTACCACTAAACAACATGAATGTCGAATCAGATAAATCATCCTACGGATTATTATTAAGCGGAAAGTTCAGAGATGAATCGTGATGGGATGGTAATGGGTTGACCGTTTTAATGCCACAGGCAGGAGATAGTGAGACACTCCATAATAAAAATGGCAACCAGCAAATACCGATTGCCATAGAGTTAAGTGTATATATGTAAATGACCGACCGGATCGTCCGGATCGTCCAAATATATGTCATTTCAGGAATTATGCCGGGCGATAATACCGTTGGACGGTCTGGGCGATCTATGATTGAATAGGGAAAAAGACGGGCTTTAGGTCGGGTTTAATGTGGTCTTTTGATTATGGTTGAAAAGGTTAAGATTTTAGGCTAAATTGAAAAGGATAGGGTTTTGTCTGCAGGGATTATTATTAAATGGAATTGGATTAGTTGCGGTGATAGGCAAGCAATTGGAACCCCCAGGATGAGTAAATCCCAGGACCTACACAATTGCTCATGCCATCATTCTTGAGATTCCTAATTTTTTTGTATTTCAATCGAGAATTCAAATACTTATTTTTGAATGCTCATGATGAATTGATTAATCTCAGTTCTGTGCAATGAAGGAAATTAAGGAAAACGTTATGACCGGTATTAAATCGAAAATAAAGAAAGCGTTAAAGATCACAGGAATTGCCTTTGGCGTTATTATTATACTCGGCATCGTTTCAGTTGCCTTTGTTTACAAAATGGAAAATCGATCATTTCCGGTAAAATCTCTCGAATGCAAGGAGGGTAAGTTGTTTGGAAATTGGGGCAGAGGAGAAGCTACATCCTTTCAAGTCAGAGTAACTAATAAAAAATCTTTTGGAGTAAAAGAAATAAAAATCCAAATCAATTTTTATGGCAAAGACAAAAGCCCTGTCGATGGAACTTTTATCACATTACATAAAAATGTCCCTCCAAGGAGTACAAGGCTTCTTCATTGTAACTATCTCACGATAAAAGGTTTACCGCCTGAGGGAGAGTGGACTTGGACATATTCAATTATTAACGCAAAACGAACTTGGATTTTCGATTAATGAAGATAGCCCTGATTTTCAAACCTCTAAATATTGGCTAAATATGTTTAAAGCCTAAGCGTTAAATTGAAGCTGCGATATCCGCTGTCATTAACGATAATCAGGAGTCCAATATTTTTGATGCTACCAAATATAGTCTTCCCAAAATCTGTATAAATTCTGATAAATAACTGTATAAAGTATTATGGTCTTACTAATTATAGTGGAAATCATAAGAATTAGATAAAGTCATTGCATTTCTGATTAAAAAACATTTTAAGAGAGGACATTATTACCATGGCTGACAAATTACCTGAAACACCGGGTCAAATTGCAAATATCATTTTGGAGTTTAATGACCTTGAGAGGGAATTGGAGGGCATAGTAAAAGAGATTGATAATATACAAGAATACGTACAAGATAGATATCTTGGTGTTATATTTTCTTTAAGTAATATTGTAAAGTTCATAAACATAACATGTTACTACGAGCGGAATTTATTACATCATGTTATATCAATGGATGAAACTTGCCAAAAGAATTACGGATATTACAACTTCAATCGTGTAGCCATGAAAAGGGAGATTATTCGTGATTATATTAAGAGACTACTAAAAGGTCATGAGAAAATTACCAACAGAAAAGTATCAGTGCTATTTGAGAAATCCCTTGGAATTATTCACCAATCAGTAGATTTAATTGACAAGGCCGTTCAAGTTTATGATTCAAAAGAAAATGGAAATCTTTTCGACAGTACTGAATCAGAGGGTATCTTTAAGGATGGAGATAGAAATGGCATTGGTACGGTAGTCTTTCCTAGCGGAGAAATATATATTGGCCAATGTAAGGGTGGTGTCCCTCTCGGATACGGGACAGTAACGTATCCTGACGGTCATAAATACCAAGGAGAAATTGAAAATCAAACATGTAGCGGACAAGGGACTTTTACAGACCTTTACGGTTATAAATATGAGGGAGAATTCAAGGATGATAAATATGATGGACAGGGGACCTTAATTGATATTGATGGAAATATATATGTAGGTCAGTGGGAAAATGGTATACTAATAAGTGAAAAACTCGAAGGAGGTCCCTATGAACACCAAGCTAGTCCCAAAATAAGCGTAATTATGGAATCAGGTTGCCGCTCCATAGCGAGATCGACAATTAATGCCAACCGAATAAACTTCGTAATATCGACTTGAATCAGGACAAACTCC
>JAFDHL010000022.1 GCA_019308785.1 Deltaproteobacteria bacterium | reverse complement strand
ATATTAACGCTATATATTTTTTGTATAATATCGTAATATTTGATTAAATACAGTTTTAAACGGGGTTAGTATGGCATATAAGAGAGAACATGAAAAGGAGAAATTTCGGCCAAAATCCGGAGAAATCCTGTATCATATGCGGGAAGTAATGCGGTATCATCATTAGGCAATTCGGACGGAGGAAACGTATATTTAGAGGGGGACATCCTTAAAAGATGATCTACAGCATGTGAATACTCTTAGGACAATACCCGCATAAGATCTGCCATGACTGCCTCAGTATCTTGATGATTTCGGGAAACAATGAAACCAGAAGTTAGTTTCATGCCCTCCTTTTCCCAAATCAATTTCAGCACCCGTGAACCCAAAAGCCATCGTCCGGCGAACCAAATTTGTTCTTGACGCCTATTAGGGTTGCTATTGAGAATCTTTTATATCAATCTTTGGATAGCATTAGATGCTTCAGTTGTGGCAAGCTCGATCAATCCGGTACATTTGTCAGAAGAAGATATATGTTTTTGAAAGTCAGTCCAGTCAGAAAATTCCTTCTCCGTAATGGTACGACATTCTGTCGCGCCTGCTTCCTCTCTGAATCTTTGTACGATATTCTTACCTACGCCAAAGGGTTCAGGTTCTCCAATAGGTTTGTCTAAGAGCAGATTAATATGACCAACAACAAATGCCTTAAGTGTTTGAAAATATTTTGTATCACGAATATTCATGCCCAATAGGAGATTTATGCCCATAACTGCCCCGGCAAGAGCACCGCAAACTCCCCCTTGAAGGCCCACTCCCCCATCAAAAATGAAAGACAACCGCTCAAGAAGTGGGTCACCTATGCCAGTGCGATCTTTAATACCCCTTAATACTGCCTGCGCACAATGTATTGGTTCACCCTGTATTTCCTTTGCCTTCATATCCATTCCAGGCAAATCTTTCTCCTGATACGTATACAGGTGTCTCATTGCGCCTCTAAGATGCCACAAACACTTTCCAACCCTGTCACCTGGCAAAAAATAGCGTAACTGTCCAAAGGTTGTATAGAAATCTACTCCACTTCTTTCTCTACAAAATGAAGAGCCAAAACTTTCTTCAAACCATCTGAAGTATTCTCCAATTAGGGACAGCACTCCTGCCTCTGCGGCAATTCCTCTCTCCTGCAGCACATTATCGTGCATCAGTGCGAGTCCTAATGCACCGCCTGTTACCACACCGCAGGTCGAACCACTTGCCACTATACCACCTTCCAGTCCTGTGAAAGCCTTCAGCACACGGTCTTCTCGCCTGTCTATCATATCCTGGAAAACTTCCAGGGAAGCCAATGCTCAATTAAAATTCTTGATGAGGTGAAATGGGGCTCTTCGTCCCCAATATCCTTTTTTCTTCTTATCTATAGATTTCCTCATGAAAGCACCTCCAACATTGGGAGATTTAAAGATGATTGATAAAAACACATAACGTTCGAGCTAACAGGCGCGCGATTTATCGCGCGTCGTTGTTCAGCGAGGTTAGCTTCTGTCCCGCGTGAACATTCTACGAACATTCTCCTTAAACGACAGTCTTATATCTGATCGCTGAAGGCTTTTTGCGAATCTTATTGATCGTACCTGGCCAATTAGAAAAAGGAATGGCACCATAAATAACAGTACGAACCAAAGACCAAGAAAAGCGCCTATAACAATTATGGCTATTAGCCCAAATGCGTAGTATTTGGTAAGAAAGGACCGTATTTTTTCTTCGTATTCTTTGCTTGGGAGCACATACCCCTTTCCGAAAACACCCCAAGGATAGAAGATTGTTTTACCGTCAGAATCTGTTTTAAAGGAGGAATCAGTGAGTCTTCTAAAAAAGCCCATTTGTAATTCAACCTGTCTTTCTTAAGGCTACCCCCTGGTAGCTAACGCGCTGGTCAGCCGTAGCGATTAGCTGTCGACTACAGCGAAAGTTGGGCAAATTAGTCCGCATCTGCCAGATGATTTCGAATGAACTTCTGTATAGCCGCGACGACCTGCTCTTTTAACTCCGATGGGCTCTGTGCTACCCACACTGTAAAATTGTACAATTCCTGGGCATCAGCCTTCAACCATTTGCCGTTACTAAACAAGAACGCGAGCAAGGTGGTTATGGCAATTCTTTTGTTACCATTCTGAAAAGGATGGTTTTTGATCATAAGATAGAAGAGAATACCAGCCTTAACGACCAGCGTTGGGTACAAGGCCTTGCCTGAGAATCTCTGAAACGGGGTCACCACGCAGCTTTCAAGCACATTTGGAAACCGGGTAGAGAAATCCGGTATTGGCTCGTTGAAAGAGAGATGTTCCTTCGCGAGTCGGAAAGCAAGGTATTCTACGTCCGCTATGGTGATGATTCTCACTATTCTTTGCCCAACTGCTTCAGGACATGTCCATATTCCCGTACTGTTTTGCGAACAGCGGCATCTATCCGTTCCTTTCCCCTTCTCGTTACCTCCTTGCCAAGGATGTTTGAGATAGTCTGGTCCGTAATAACATAGGTCCTGCCTATCTTTGTGGCAGGGATCTGCCCTTTCTTGACACGATTGTAGATTGCGATGCGGCTGACCCCGAGAAGCTTGGCCAGTTCAGGAATAGTGATGTACTTTTCGTTGGCCATGGTTCTTACCTGCAATGATGATGTTAACCCAACGCTTATAAATTAACATAAGTTAACTTGGAATGCAAGAGTTAACATAAGTTAATGTGGCCTATACAGGTTAACACAAGAAAAAGACACGCTTCGGCCCTTTTCAATGGTGATTTCGGGAAGTTGATTTGGCGACCCCTTTTCTCTGCGGGATTTCGGATAAGGGCTATTTTGTTTTAGTTTCCACTTCTTGCCAGAAATCCTTATGCTCTATACCACCGGTCTTTTGAATTTGCTGTCGACCGCGAGCTAATATGGCTTGAAATTTGGGCGAATAGGCCAAAACCAAACGCTCGATCTCTTCCTCATCGGTCACCCCTAATATGACGGCCACCGGTTTCCCATTTTTAGTAACAACAATCGGGCCCTTTTTTGTTTCATTCAAATAAGCGCTCAGATGCGCTTTAATTTCGGCAACAGGTGCAATTTTCATAGATTTACCTCCTCCCTGCCAATGGTCAAGCGATTCTTTCTTTTAATACCTATTGCAAGAATGAACACCTTCCAATTTTCTTGTTCAACCGAATAAAACACTCGAAAACAATTGTCAGGACCAAAACGGATCTCCCAATCCGCTCCCAGTTCAGCGGGTCTTTTCAGAGGCTTTTTGTTACGAGTTTCCACATTTGGTTCAAATTGTAGTTGGGTCTCAATCGTGCGACGGATAAGCGAATGATATTTCCGTTCGATTGCCTGAAGGTGCGTTTTAACTTGAGGAGCGTAAACCAGGTCAAAGCGATTTTTAGCGTTCATTATGACCTTAATTATAGTCAGAATTTATCCTTTGTCAACCGTTATTTTGGTCGATTTAGATTTTAATTTGGAAGATAGGGGACACAAGATTGATTGACTTTTTACGCGTCCATTAATTTTCTAGCAATTGCTTTTTCGGTGTCTTTTCTCTATATTGCGTATGCAATTATGATAACCTCATAAAAAGTCGCTTTGCGCCTTTTCACTCGGCGGGGAAGGGCTTCCCCTCCCCCGCCATTTGAAATGAATTCAATCCCGCGTAACGCGGGACCACCCTCACCCCAGGCCGGGGCTTACTCCCGCCTTGCGGGACCTGTTGACGGACTTTTTACGAGTCCGTCAATTATAAGTTCCCACAAAAAGAATTTGGAGTTTTCCAGATCAGGGAGAGTATTGCCGCGGCTCGGTGGAATCATTTGGCATAAGGCACAACAAGCAATTACTCTAAATACTTTTTTTAAGGCTATAGTATTATGATTACCTCCATAGACATGAATCATATAATCAGGTAAACCCTGTTATCCTGTCAAAAAAGGTGTCCCATGAAAGCTATGATACTCGCGGCGGGCCTCGGGACAAGGTTGAGGCCGCTGACTTCCAACATACCAAAGGCCCTCGTGCCGGTGGGAAACAGGCCGGTCATTGACAGGGTAATACAGTATCTTAAAAAGCAGGGAGTGAGCGAAATAGTGGTAAACGCCCATCATCACCACCAGCAGATTGTCAAACACTTAAATTGTGGCAGGCCCTTTGGAATAGACATTGATGTCCGGGTGGAACCGGAGATCCTTGGCACGGGAGGGGGCATTAAGAACACCGAGGACTTCTGGGATGCCGACCCGTTTATCGTAATCAATTCAGATATTATTACGGATATTGATCTGGCTGAGGCCTGTAAGGCGCATAAAAAAGGCGACAACCTTGCAACGTTGGCCCTGCATGACTATGAGCCGTTTAACCAGATCCGGATTGATGACCGTTTGAACATCATGGATATTGCCAGGGAAAACCGTTCCGGCAGACTTGCATTTACCGGGATCCATATCATTGAACCCGGACTTCTTGCCCATATTAAAGGAGGAGTGTACTCCAATATCATTGATTATTACCGCGAGTTAATAAAATCAGGCAAACCGATCAGGGCGCATGTTTCAAAGGGACACTACTGGCGGGACATAGGTTCGATTAAAAGCTATATCCTCGCAAACAAGGAGACCCTGAAAGGAACGTCTTCCCTTGTGGGTTCCGGCTGCCACATAGAAGCCTCTGCCAGGCTTATGGACTGGGCTGTCATTGGTGAGAAAGCGATACTTGAACATGACGTGGAAGTCAGAAGATCCATTCTCTGGAAAAATGTCAAAGTCAAAAGAGGAATAAAGGTTATAGATAGTATTGTCACCGCCTCAAGGGAGGTAGTTACAGATCTGATTGACGAGATTCTTTAATTTTTCATCGTACACTACGCTCCTCGCAGTGCCCTTTAGATTTTGATACTTTGCAGCAGACTGCTGTGGAAACGCTGCTTGCAGACCAGTCATTTTTATGCACAATGAGATAAAAAAATTCATTCTGGATTTCCTGAAACAGAGCGACCGGGCCGCAGAAGATATAGATTTCGAGCCGCTTCCCGCTGACGGGTCAACCCGTGTTTTCTGGCGCATTACGACTTCCGCAAAAAAATCCTGCCTTATCGCCATGTCCAACCCACCTACGGATAACGTGTTAAAGCGTGAAAACTTCGCGTATGCGAAAATCGGGAACCACCTGCGCCTGAAAGGTATCCGCGTACCGGAGATCTACCAATACGATCTTGAACGCGGCCTTTTCATCATGGAGGATATGGGACGTACAAACCTCCAGCAAATTGTATCTTCAAACAAAGAGCCCCTCCCCTTATATGATAAGGTACTGGAACATCTTTTCCGCATGCAGGTAGAAGGGGCAAGGGACTTTGACACCAAATGGTGCTGTCAGACAGCAAGATATGATCAAACGGTTATGCGCAGGTACGAAACGGACTATTTCAAGGAAGCCTTTCTCTGCCGATTTCTCGGTCTTAAACAAAAATGGCCTGAACTGGAAGCCCCGTTTAATCATCTGTCTGAAACCGCATCCAAGGCTGATGGCAACTTCTTTCTCCACCGCGATTTTCAGTCAAGGAACATAATTGTCTCCGCAGGAAGTATCGGTATCATAGACTGGCAGGGCGGACGGCTGGGTCCCCTTGGCTATGACCTTGCATCCCTTATCATTGATCCTTACGCAGACCTGCCTTCACAGGATAAGGAAAAGATCTATCAGAGATACCTTGCCCTGATCAGGGAACATAATGCAGGATGGATCGAACCCTTTGAGAAGTATTTCCTTTACCTTGCGATCCTGAGAAATCTCCAGATCCTCGGTGCCTTTTCCTATCTGTCAAAAGCAAAGGGTAAAACCTACTTTGAGGCATATATACCCACAGCCTTGAAAACCCTCCATGACATGCTCCATCAACTGAATGACCGGCAGCTTTTGCCTCTCAGGGATCTTATAGCTGATCTTGAACCCTTCCAAAAATCTCTCGACATCCCCGGTCCCGGTGGATAAAATTGGTAGTATGGAAAGAAAAAAGGCATTTGAACCTGGCGATATGATTGCCACCTTTACAAGACAGGTGGGCATGGTCATTTCCCAGGAAATTTATGGGAAAATCAGAAACACCCTGAAAGAGAAAAAAAGGCCGGGACATTATTTTGCCCCCGGATGCTGCACCCATCCCGATTATGTCATTCAGGTACCGGTCCTGTTTGAGGATGGTACCTATGATGTGATGAGGGCTATGGATATCAAAAGGGCTCCGGACACGCCCCCGGAAAAAAAGGCGCAAATCCAAAGCATTATTGATGATCAGGGTGCATGATTTTTTCAGCTCAAAAGGAGGAAGCCATGGAAGACTGTATTTTTTGCAAGATTGTAAAAGGGGAAATACCCAGCTATAAGGTATATGAGGATGAAAAGGTCTTCGCCTTTGAGGACATAAGCCCCATCTCCGAAGGTCACACCCTTGTCGTTCCCAAAAGGCATGCACAGAACCTGTGGGAAATCCCGGATGAAGACCTGACTGCGGTGCACCTTGTCTCAAAAAAAATCATTGCCGCCATTAAAGACGTCCTGGAACCAACCGGCGTGGCCTGTCTTCAATTAAATGGTCCTGGTGCGAACCAGGTGGTTATGCATTATCATCTCCACCTGATTCCTCGCATCAGCGGAGATCCTGAACTACCTGTGACTTCTTGGGAGCTCAAACAGGGAGACATGGAGGCAATCAAACAGACTGCCGATAAAATCGCGGCAGCTATCAAATAGCCAAACCCGATTATAAGAGAAAAAATATAGAGGCTACTCAATCAATTCCACGTTCCAGTACAGGTAATCCCGCCAGGTATGGGGAACTTCCCTGAACCCGATAGTGATCTTCAAGGCCGGAAGCCATTTGGGACGGGAAGGCTTGCGGATAAGCTTCAAGCCCACTTCTGCTGGGATGCAGCCGCCCTTTTTCCTGTTGCACTTAACGCAGCATGTCACAATGTTGGTCCATTTGGTCTTGCCACCACGGGCCTTGGGAATGACATGATCGTAGGAGAGTTCTTCTGAAGAAAACCTCTGCCCACAATATTGGCAGCGGTATTTATCTCTTGCGTAGATATTCTGTCTTGAAAATTTGACTTCGTCATTAGGTCTCCTCACCATCCTGAGGAGCCTGATAACCGAAGGCAATTTGATGGTAAAGCTGACCGAGTGAATTTCACGTCCATACTCCTCCAGGACCTCCACCTTGTCCAACAGGAGCAGGGTAATAGCCCTTTTCCAGTTGATGATCTTCAGCGGTTCATAAGTAATGTTGAGTAGTAGGACTTGCTCCATAATGCATAAACTCGGCTAATCAGGTTAAAAGTTGTGCACCTTAAAGGCGAAGTACTTTTATCTAAATATATGAGATTAAGCTAAAAGAAATAAAAATGCAAGCATAAAATTATGATCCAACTTGATTTTACACGTTTCTGTGTCTTTCCCGCATTCTGCACAGAAGGCACGGAACAACTGCTTTTTGCTTTCTGGCGAATTAAGGATTATGAGCTTAGGATGGGGAGGCTTTTACTGACATCATGAAAAAAATAGCCATCTTCGTACTGCTCGGATTCATTATCTTTATCGGATTCCGCCTTTTTCTCCCCGCTCCGGAAATCACTAATACGAATCCGACCGGCGAAAACATTATCTGTTTCGGGGATAGCCTTACTTATGGAACAGGTGCGACTAAAAAGGGGATGGATTATCCTTCCCAGCTTTCCAGGATGATTTCCATGCCAGTTATCAATGCCGGTGTTCAGGGAGATACAACCGCAAGTGCCCTTGAAAGATTAGAGGATGATGTCCTGTCCAGGTCCCCCCGAATTGTTCTTATCACATTGGGAGGGAACGATCTCAAAAACAGGGTTTCCAGAGAAACAACATTTGACAATCTAAGAACTATTATAAAATCCATCCAGGATATGGGAGCCTTGGTCATTGTTGCCGGAATTGATATCCCGTTCTGGGGTAGGGGATTTGGAAATGCCTATGAAGAGTTGTGTGATGAATTGGGAGCCGTTCTCATTCCTAATATCTTTGAAGGGATTATGGGGAAACGCAAGTTAATGAGTGATCCCATCCATCCCAATGACGCCGGTTACGCCATATTCGCACAAAAATTCTATGAGAAAATGAAACCCTACCTCTGATAAAATATTAATCATCCGTGGTTGAGACAAGACCCTTCAGTTGACAGTGCCCTTGGCTTTCAGTATATATTCAGACCGTCTGAGAAGTCCGGAACATGCGGTGTCTCTTTTACTGATTTCCCCGAGAAAATATTATGTGGCCTTATTGGATCGCAGGCGCTGTCCTCGCTTACATACTCTTAGTACTCTACTTCCTATACCTGGTTCACCGGATTCCCCGAAAACCGGTCAAAGAGGTACCTGATTGGGGTCGTATCATTGATACCCGCATCCCCAGTATTGATGGCGGCTCACTTGAGGTCTGGCGAGTCGAACCTGAAGGCCGGTCAAGGGGCATTGTTCTGTTTGCTCACGGATGGAGCCGAAACCGGGATCGTATGGTCTCGAGGGCCAGGGTCTTCGGGCAACTGGGGTTTACCACGGTCATTCACAGTGCCCGTGACCATGGTAATTCCACCCCTTACCGATTCATGAATGCCTTTTGTTTTGCCGAGGACACGGAGGCCGTTCTAAAATGGATAAATGAACCGGTTCTCCTGTACGGACATTCATTAGGTGCTGCAGGAGCGATCATTGTGGCTAACCGAAACCCCGACAAGATAAGTCTTCTCTTTTTGGAGGGCTGCTATGCCCGCACCAAAGAGGCCCTTCGAAAACTTTATCGCAATTATAACAGATTCTTCGGCATCTTCTTTGCGCCCATGGTTGTTTTCTTCATGGACATCTTCTACAGATTTAGACTGGATGAGGTAAGCCCGGTTCGACTGGCATCCGACATCGACATACCGGTCCTGATAATTCACGGTGAATTAGACCAGAGCTTCCCCCTCCATCATGCGTGGAGGCTGAGGGACAGCTTTCCCGCAGGAAGGGCCGAACTCTTTGTAGGTATAGAAGCCGATCACAGCAGTTCATCACTCACGCCTGAATACCCGGTGGCCATAAAGTCCTTTGTGAACCGCCACCTCCCCCTACCTGATTAGCATCCATCCGCAAAGCCTTCCTGAATTGGCTGATTTAGCTTGACCACTTTGCCCTCGATATTGTATATTAATGGGTAATTTGCTTAAATTAAGCCGATTTGGAAAAAAACAATAACAGGCTTTTGCTAGTTATGCTTCACTTCCTTCAGGTTCATTCACTGAAGAGTAACAACAAGAGAAAAGGGAGAAAATGAAATGGCTGAAAAGACAATCAAGTGCCCAAAATGCGGTCATGAGAACATACTTCCGTGCGATGAGTGCATCAGATGTGGGAGTAGCTTTGCACTATTCTCTGAAACTCGATCTGTACTGGAAGAGATGAAACAGGAAAAGGAGGAAATAGAGGAAATAGAGGACCTACTTCCCCTGGAAGAGGATCAAGAAGAGGATTCGGTCTTCTGCCCTAAGTGCGGTCATGAAAACCCTTTCTTAAGTGAAGAGTGCACAAAATGCGGGATTATTTTCGCAAAATATTATGAGATTCAGGCAAGGACCCATGAGGACGAGGAAGAGAGGGAAGAGGCTTTAAGAAAAAAAGAGGAGGCGGAGCAAAGAGCTGAGGCTTTAAGAAAACAAAGAGAGGAAGAAGAAAAGGCCGAGGCTCTTAGAAAACAGAAAGAAGCTGAGCAAAGGGCTGAAGCTTTAAGAAAACAGAAAGAAAAGGAAGAAAAGGCCAAAGCACTTAGAAAACAGAAAGAAGAGGAGGAAAGGGCCGAAGCCTTAAAAAAGCAGAAAGAGGAAAAAGAAAAGGCCGAAGCCTTAAAAAAGCAGAAAGAGGAAGAAGAAAAAGCCGAAGCCTTAAAAAAGCAGAAAGAGGAAGAAGAAAAAGCCGAGGCATTAAGAAAACAGAAAGAAGGGGAAGAAAGGGAGGACCGTCAAAAGATAGAACAGAACATATTAAAGGCCTTGAAACCAAAGCCTAAAATCAAAGACTTGCTCAAGAAGTACGAAGGGCAGGCTATAGGTATTAATTATGACAATCCCACTGATATCAAAGGCGCCAGCCTTGCCAGGGTCAATGATGATCATTTCAGCATTCTCATAGCGGATGACCAGTTGATGTATAGTTTTCCTTTGACAAGTATAATTTCAATTATCGAGGGCGTAGATGGTGTCAGCACTGGCATTTCAAAAAACGATACTACATTTTCCGTTGTCATAAAAGTCTATCACATAGCATAGTGGGGCCATGACCCCTATCAACTTCAACTTTTGTGAAAGGAACTTTGTTATGAAAAGGCTACTTGCAATTATCGTCTGTTTTACCTTTTTTCTTTCTCCAGCTCTTGCAAAGCAAAAAATTAAAACATCCAGTGAATCAGAACACAAGGCAAGTGCAGCAGTATCGGAGAAGGCAACTTCTAATAAATCGTTAGGTAAAAATACCAAAGGTCAGTGGGTTAAGATCCTAAAAGGCCGTGTTAGGAGTTAAATCATCTCCGATTGACTTCTGATGTAGAAAAAACAGGTGGAAAAATATTTTTATTTGACATTGCTGTTGCATTTTTCTATACTGTTGCCCAAATGGACAACAATTGTTTAAAAAACAACAATGAAAATCGAATCTCAAATAATTGAGTCCCTAAAGAAAAAAATGGAGGAGTTAATCCCCATTCGAGGGCTTAGATTTCATATTGAGCCGCAATCCTCTTTGGGAGAAAATTGGCATCCCAATTTTATAGCCCAAGTTTCTTTTAAAAATATGCAATTTAAAATACTTGGGGTATTAATATCCCAGCAAAGCCTTTCTGTTATTAAGGAAAAGATATCACTTTTAAAATTGCATGCCAGTCAGGATAGAGACTCAGTTCCAATGATTGTGGCGCAATATTTAAGTCCCGAGAAAAGAAAACAATGTCAAAACGCCGGTGTCTATTTTTTAGACCTGTGCGGGAATATATTCCTGGAATATGACAGTTTGTACATAGAACGTATCGGCTTTCCCAACCGTTTTCCCGAAAAAAGAAGGGGTAGAAGGCCTTTTTCTGACAAGGCCTCACTAATTCTAAGAGCGATTTTTTCGAATAAGGAAAAGCTGTGGGGCGTTCGGGAGATTGCTCAATCCGTAGGCCTTGACCCTGGTTTTGTTTCAAGAATGGCACGGGAACTTGAAATAAGAAACTATATTTCCCGTGTAGATTACAAACTCAAACTGCGAGATCCTAAAAGTATCTTAGAGGATTGGGTTCGTGAATATGATTATAAGAAAAATCAAGAAGTTAGATATTTTTGTTTAGGAAAAAGTCCAAATGAAATAATAGACAAGGTAAACGATGCTAATGTTCCGGAAAAAATTCAGTATGCATTCGGGCTTCATTCAGGTGCTAACCTTGTGTCTCCATATGCTGTGTATAATGAGGTTCACATTTACGTCCTAAGCCAAGACATCATCAACTGGTTTGCAGATAAATTGAAGTTAAAAGAAGCTCAGGAAGGAGCCAATTTTGTGTTTTTGCTTCCCTATTACAAACATTCGGTCTTTTATGACAGACAAAATATTCGAAGTTTATGGGTCGTTTCGGACCTCCAACTTTATCTTGATCTTTACAACTACCCAATTCGGGGTCTGGAACAAGCTGAGCATCTATATGAGAAGCGGCTGAGAAAAATAATCGAAAGTTGATAACTTCCATGCCTGAAGAATTTAAAGCCGGGTTTTTAAAGGCCCTATGGATTCTTAAAGACTACTTGTCCGTAATTGTTATTGGCGGCGGATGGGTCCCTTTTCTTTATTATCATTATCTTCTTTCCGACAAATCGAAGGAGCCCATACGGACCAGGGACATTGACCTGTTTGTCAATGTGAGTCTTCCTGTAATCGGTGATAAAACTGTAGACCAGTTGCTTTTGGAAGCAGGCTTTGAGCCAAAGTTCAAAAGCCCGGATACACCTCCAGTAATACACTATGAGGGAACTATCGATGGCCATGAAATTGAAATAGAATTTCTAACGGAGCAGAAAGGGGCCAAAGAGGATGTTGCAATTGAAGTCCAAAAGGGTCTCTCCATGCTGAAGCCTTAAGATTTGTTTCGATTCCAATCAACAACGCTATTGAAGTGACAATAGATGATTTTAGGATTGGAGAAGAACTTCATCCCCTTAAAGTTAAAGTACCTTCCCCTGAAGCCTATATATTTCATAAGGGATTAATTTTTCAACGGCGCACTAATAAGCAAAAAAAAGCAAAGGACCTTTATTATATTTTTGACATCCTGGCAAACTGTCCTGAGCTTAGAGAGGGGATAATAAAAGGGCTAAAAGAATTAGAAAAAGCCTATGCCCCCTGGTTTTCACGTTTTATCAGAAATTTAGAGGAGAATTTCTCAAATCTGACATCTGAAGGGATTATAATGGTTTTTAGCCAGCGTTCAGCCGCTGCTTTTCCTGAATTAAATAATGAGCAATTCAAACAATATATCTTTGGTGTTTTTCAAGAATTTATTGAAGAGCTGAGCACCTCTTGACCTGATCAAGTGGTGCAGGGAAAAACTGGTCTCTTACAAAATACCCCAGTATATAGAATTCAGGGACATGCTTCCAAAGTCAAAGGTGGGCAAACTCTTGAGGCGTGAGATCCGCAGCGAGGAAAAAAGAAGAGCAGAAACGTAAAAATCGCGTTATCACATAGCCGACACCATTACATTTACGATGCCATGGAATCACTGAACAATTTCTCACCACTACTGCAACAGATTTTCAATTTCTTTATCTGTAAATTTCAACTGTCGTAGAACCCTTTTGAAATAAATTGGATCCAATGATGTCTTCTTACCCATCTGCACAGGAGCGGAATATCTTTTATCTTCAACTATTCTTAAGCATATTGCATGATCAGTTTTTCCCTGCCCAGTAGATTTTGTTTGTACTTCAGTAAGTGTGCCCATTTCTCATTTTTCTAATTTGAAGAAGTTGCTGAAATAGGATATGGGATCGGTAACTCTTATTTTACCCTTGTCATATGGTCTTTTTATTTCCGCAACAATCTGTACGGCCTTTTTGGGGTTGAGGCGGTCG
The DNA here is from genome assembly GCA_019308785.1 of Deltaproteobacteria bacterium. Taxonomy (GTDB): domain Bacteria; phylum Desulfobacterota; class DSM-4660; order Desulfatiglandales; family Desulfatiglandaceae; genus JAFDHL01. Next base: position 6,370 of record JAFDHL010000022.1, on the reverse strand, counting down.
GCATAATAGGAGAGCGCTCTCGCTATTGAATCGTCCGAGTATTTAACCTCTATCAACTCTTCCAGTTCCCCTTCTTTAACAATTGCAAAATCAACTTCACGGCCTTCTTTGTCACGGATATATCGCAGTTCATATATATAGCCCTGGCTGTCTTCGAGATAGTGCAGTCGTTTCAGGAGCGATGTGGCAACAAGGTTCTCAAATCGAGCCCCTTCATCGCCCAGCACGTCACCATTATCAAAGAAGTAGACCTTTGGCGGTTTTCTTACCGCCCGCGGCAATGACTTTGTATAAGGCCTTACGCTGAATACCAGATACATCCTCTCCAGAGTTTCCAGCCATGCCTTTGCCGTCTTTGGAGAGATTTCCAGGTCCCTGGCAAGGTTTGACAGGACAACCAGACCACCCACCCTGTGCCGCAACAGGTCAAGAAATATGCTTAACAACTGAATGTCCCTTACCGGCTCCAGATCCCGGACATCCTCTCTCAGAACCCTGTCAAAGCGCTCCCGCCGCCAGCGTCTTGCGATACGTTCATCACCCTCCAGAAACGGCTCAGGGAACCCCCCAAGCGTCATCAGACGTTTGAAAGCATCTTTTGGAGAAAACCCCTCTGGGATCTCATCGAGGGTGAAAGGATGCAACCGCCAGTAATGGTATCTTCCCAATAGGGAGTCGCCGCCTCGACGATAAATATCAAGACGGGCTGAACCCGTAATCAGGAATGAATGGAGATCGTGAGACACGTCATATATTCCCTTGATCCAGCCCTTCCACTTGGGGAACTTGTGCAACTCGTCAAATATGAGCAACGGATTATCCGTGCTCCACCTTTTCTGAAGAATATCCTGACGGTCTTCATCAAAATCCCAGTTAAGATAGCGCCCATCAGGGTAATTACTGGAAAGGATGGCCCTTGCAAGGGTTGTCTTACCCACTTGCCGGGGACCTCCTACGAAAACCATCTTTCTTTTCAGGTCCTCAAGGATTTGGGATGTTATATAGCGCATATGTCTATTTTGCATATAATTCCAAAATAGTCAAGGCTATTTTGGAATTCAAAGAAATATAGCCGTCATATGTCTGTGGGGTGGTAATTGACTAAGGGATTTTTGCAAAAGTTTCCATCCAGAAATGGCCTTTTAGCGCTTTCGGTCGGATCAAGCTATCCTATCGGAATTTAAAGAAAAATACCCCAGAAGTTTGGGTTTTCAGAAACGTAGAAAACACATTACCAGGCAGCCGACACCATCATCTTTTTCCACTATTCCTTTCCATCCAATTTATTACCCAAAACAGCCTTAGGCTGAAATGGGTAAAGTTAGGGGCACAAAGCAAGGTACTTTGGTCCCGGGAAATGGTCCTCTTGCAATCCCACCCCAGGCCGAGACTTACTCCCGATAACACCTGCAAAATACTTAGTATAGTTCGAATCCATTCCAAACAATTATTATTCAGAACATGGCACCAGTTCTAACCAGTCAACACGCGTTAGAAAACCATAACCGGTTCTATCCTCATTATATACTATGTATATATCATTTGTGCCTTTCTGAATTACTGACTGATCTTCAATAAGAATTTCAGAAATTTTGTCGCTTCCCCTTTCTGAGGATATGCCGGAGCCGACCTTAACGTCGTTGATGTACACATCAAAACCTACCTGGGAATACCAGCTTTCCGTGTCCGGTGTATATGTATGAATTCGTAAAACTGCCGGTATAATATCATTCGGATAAAAATCAACAGTGAATTCAAAGATTTCAAGCCCGAGCCTGTTGTAGTTATTACAAAGTGACTCACTACACCATCCTATCTCAACATAATTGGGAGGTCCCGTGAAGTAATAACCACCCGTGCCTTCTCCAATAACGCCATGGGCACCTTCTCTTTTGTCACTACTCCACCAGGCATACGTGGTCATTGAATCTTCATAATCACTAAAAACATATTCTACCGGTCCCACCGGCCCTTCATCATCCAACAACAGCAAGTGCAACCATGGCATGGCTTTTGATGATCGTGTGCCCTTTACAAATACCAAAAGATCATATCCCTCTCCGCCATCGTCCATAGTAAGAATAATAATGTCTTTATCGACGTTCATCACACCATGATTGGATGCCTCTTCAACAAATGTGACAATTCCATTACTTGTTATGCTTAAGGTTCCTTCTTGATTGTTTGTTTCGCCATCAGAATTTTGTACTGAACAAGTAAAATTTCCTGCACTATCCACGTTTAAAGAACCATAAAGCCAACCAGTCCATTGGGGCGAATCTCCAGAGGTGAGACCATGTACATGCCAGTAACCTTGGAGATCAACAGTATTGAAAGAAGTTGCACCCTCCTTTATCATTGCCAAAAGATTATACCCACACACATCAGTATCTCTGCCCGGACACATTGTCGCCACGGCGAATATCATATCCTTGTTATCATTCATTACCCCCCTGAAATTACTGACACCGGAGGAAGTGAGTATTCCTTCTGAACCCACATTAAATCCTGGATCATCAGGGACGTAATCGGAATTGCCCAAACTGTCCGTAACAGGTGTCGCATTGATCAACACGCCATTTTCATCGAATGTGTAGGATCCCCAATACCAACCTGGCGTTTGAGTTGGAGTATCTCCAGAAATAAGTCCTTCATAACTCCAAGTACCTTCAAGGTCACCATTGCTGAAGTTGGGGGACATCATATCACGTTTGACAAGCACAGATAACTTAGGTTGATCCTTGGGTTGCTCACTTTGGGTATAAACCATAAAACTCTTATCAGCACTCCTTATACCATGAAGCTCAGCCGAAGGATTTGAGGGATCAGTAATAATACCATTATTACTTATGCTTAGTTGCCATGGTGAAGTACCGGAATCTGTTTGACCATTATGATTGGTTACTGAATAGGTGGCAGTGCCGTCACTATTCCAGGCTATTGTTCCATAACACCATCCTGGTTCCTGCTGAGGACCATCACCAGAGATAAGTTCGTGTAAATACCAAATATCTTCAAACACGGACGGACCAGGGCGAGTTCCTGAGGATGGCAATCTGTCTGAACCACCATTTCCATCAGTAAAGTAGAAGTAATAGTTATAACTCCCTGCAGACAATGTCGTTTGGTATTGATACGTCCCATTAGATTCAGAACCACTGATACGAGTCATAGTATGAGGAGATCCGCCTATGTAAACATTCCTGGTGGAAGGACTGTCTCCATCCTGATCATAATAATTCACAGTGTAAGTAAAGGTGGTCGATGGGGCACCACTGTCGGGATCCACATCTCCACTGTTAAGTTCAGGGGCATGGTTAGCATCTTCCACAGTGAAAACAATATCACCACTCTGGCCTTCCTTTGTAAGGTCAACGGTATCCGCAACAGTTATCTTTATTGTTTCTTCTTGATCATACGAAAGGCTACTCAGCATGAGGACGCCATTTACAAACCCGCTCGCAGAGTTCGGGATTAGATTTCCAGAACCGTTGTGAGTTAAGTTCACAGTTCCGCTGTAAGTTTCAAATGTAGCCCCGTATTGATTAAGTGCTGTAATTGTAAGGCCAAAAGGCTCGTTCACAAAAGCCTCAGAAGGTGCAGAAACGGCGAAATGGTGAAGGATAGCAGGTTCTGTTAAAATAGATTGTTGATAAGCAGCAGTTGCATAAACCTGGTCATCTTCCGTGCATGTCGCTGTAACAGATATCTGATATTCCTGGGTTGAACCTGTTGTATTCTGCGGTGCTGTCCATATCGGGTTGGGGCTGGTAGGATCATTAAATTCACCAGCAGAAGCAGACCACTGGTATGTCACATCATGTCCCAGAGTGTCCTCTGCCAATGAAAAGCATTGAACCATTCCGCCAGATTGAGCAGGGTTTGGATTGCCTAAGGGCAGCGAAGAAAACGAAATTTCATGTGGCTGACAATTAACAATAATATTAATTAATTCATTATTACCTGCCATGTCTTGAACTTTGAAACTTAAATTGTTTTGACCAAAGCAAAGGTTTATTGAAGCGGTCCAATTACTCCATCCATCAGATGTTTCCGAAATTCCATTTGTCTGGTTACAATTATTAGTCCATGTTATATTTGAAATTCCAGAATTGTCGCTTGCAGTTCCTGATGCATTTATGACTGTCTGAGTTGTTTCGTACGGACTTTCAGTTGGGGAAGTTATGCTTATAGCAGGATTAACAGTATCGACTGTAAATTTAAATGTATTTGACCAACCTTGTTCGGGATCAACAGGATTTCCGGAATTATCTTTTGCCCTTACCCTCCAGTAATATGATCCGTCTTGCAGTTGGCTTGAAACAGTGTAAGACGAAGTTGTTGGATTTGCCTGCACAATAGGAGAGCTGAAATCACTATTATCATCTATTTCTATTTCATAACCCGCGATGCCTGATCCAGCGTCGCTCGAATCATCCCAATCCAACGTCGGAAAAGGATTATTAATAAAAGAATCATGAGATGGTGATATCAATATAGGTACTGTTGGAGATTGTGTGTCATTGACGGTAAATGATTTTGCTTCAGTTCCTGGCAAATAACCAATTTTAGTTACCGTAACTTCAACTGTATAATCTCCTGGCAGGAGAGGCGCATTAAGGCTTTCATTATAAGATCCGTCATCTTCCGGGTCTGTTGCTAGTCCGCTTCCAACAACAGAGTCCAAGCTGTCTTTAATAACATATGTTACGGTAGCATTAACCGCTGTTGTAGCAGTTAGGAGAATTTGTTCGCCTTCGGAATAGGATGTTTTGTCCAAAGTGCATGTTATAGAAAGTTCAGGTGGTGGAAAAAGATCTTTTTGAACAGAAGAACTATTGTTCGATAAATTAACATCATCAGCTATTGTAACAGATGCGTCAAAATTATAGGTCCCTGGACTCAAACCTAACGTGTTCCAGTCGAAACTGGCGTTTTGAGTAGCACCTTTATTTACAGATATAGTCTGATCAAGTGACAGCACATAACCATTGTTATTTGAGATAGTCAGATTGACCAAAGCCTCTGCTTCGTTGACATCGCCATTATTTGTTATAGGCACAGTAATAATATATGTATTATTTCCGGATTGCATTGTTGCAGGAAGCTGGATACTGCCGATACTTAAATCGTGACGATCTACTATATTTAATCGTATTGAATGAGCATATCCTATAATTTGTGGGTTGTCTGGATCAAACTGGGAACCTTGAAGTGTTTCAGGACGGTGTATAATAACAAAATTATAATCTCCCGAGGGCATATCTGTCGAAGGAACAATTGAATAACCATCCTCATATCTACCTTCTGACGAAATAGAATTTACACTTATCATAGCACCACCATAATTACCGGAATATCCTCCGCAACTGCTTTCTTTATCGCTAAAAGCCCATGTGTTGATGTAAGAATTAATCAAACTCCTTGGGACAAGGTTATAACCAATTAGCCACGCATACATCTCACCGGATTGGGAATAGGCATCGAATCTACCAATGGTAGAGCTATCCCCGACATCATCCAAACCGCATGAACCACCCCACTTTCTTACTACTTGAAAAGGTTGATCCTGTTGAATGTTAGGATCGTTGCATTTTACCCCTATTTCTAAATCCAAAAAATATTGATCGCTAAAAGAAAAATAAGCGCAGCCTTGTAAGCTTATAAAAAGATTTCCAGAGCATACTGTAGGAAACCGCATTAAGGAGCTGTGAAGGTGTAATAGATTTTCGGACTGTATTGACAAACGAGCTGGTATATCGAATTAAATGGTCTCTTTCATGGAGGCCATTTTTTTTGGGAAAGGGGAGTGAGTTTAAGCAGAACTCACTCCCCCCGATCATAACAGGGACTGAATGTCCCAAGAGAGTTGATCAATGATACTACCAGTTACAGCGAATCTCAAGGAAATAGAAGAAAAGGGTCGAAATTACCAGAGGGTTAGACCCGAGGTCTGTGTGCGTTGCAGGGGAAGTCGCCTCTGGGGCCATGGTTTTGTGGAATCCTGGTTTGATGTGTATGTGGATGTGTCATTAAGCTTAAGCCGAGGGGATTTTTCAGGCGGTTCCAGGCAACGAAAGAGACTATCCGTTTTTATATTATCAGACGGTTGAAAACCGGCAAATGGCCGCAGGGCTATAGTAGTGCCCGGTGCCGTCATTGGCTTAGAGCCCTTAAAAGGCAAACTATGGCCCACCTGGGCATTGAGTGGATGGGGCACTTGTCCGAAGCCTTTGATAGGCTTACTGAGATGGGTAAAGTCCCTGTATCCCGTGCCATCTAATCAGCCTGAGGCTGATTAATGTGCATTCAGAGCCGTTTTTAAGGAACCTACCGAAGAGTTCTCTTATGCGATGGGGATAAACCGTGT
>JAFDHL010000257.1 GCA_019308785.1 Deltaproteobacteria bacterium | reverse complement strand
GAGTACGAGAAAATAGCCATACTTTCTGTACCATTCTTCAGCCCTGATAATGTCCTCCGCCTTAAAAAACCGGTAATCTCTATCAACAAAAAACCGCTTTCCCAACAGACTTCCAATCCAGAAAAGGAACATGAAGCCAAAAAGGCTGCCAATGGTGGTTGAAAAGTACACGCCAAGAAAATGCAGTCTCTGGGTGCCGACAAGAAAGGCTCCTAATGCAGTAATGGTGTCTCCAGGTATAGGTGGAAAGATATTCTCCACAAATGCGCTCAGGCCTAAAAAAAAATATATGAGGAAATCCGGAAGTGAATTGAGGAAATTCAGAAAACCGTCAAGATTTGTCATATGTCTTTTTCCTTCGTTTCATATTGATGGACATCTTCAACCCGCCACGGGCAGACCGCAGGCAATTGGATTAATATGCTTTCAAATGCCAAAAAACAAGAATTCTTTTGCCTTGACTGGAATTCCGGCGTTTGTTATCTCAATTGTTGTTCCGGGAATATTTAGACCAACCCCGGGGACAGGTAAAAAATGGCAAAGAAAAAACAAAGCAGGAAAGCGCTCTTAAAAGAACCGGATGAATTCCTGACATTTTCCAGCAGGGCAGCCAACTTCATCAGCATTCACCTGCGGGGGATTCAATATATTGGACTGGCCATAGGAATTATCGTTATTGCCTATCTGGCAGGCTACGCATACCTGCGCTCCGTTAACAAGAATGCCCAGCATGCCTACAATATTGCCTACTATACCTTTTCAAAAAACCTGAAAGAAGGTCTTACCCCTGAAAAACTGAGGGAATCGGAAGAGATGTTTAAAAAGGTCATTGATGAATATGGGCTGTCAAAGGTGGCCCGATTGGCCCTTCCCCAGGTGGCATATGCGAAGTTCGTTGACAAGAAATATGATGAAGCCATTGACCTGTACAGAAAGTTTCTGGAAAAGGTTTCAGGAAATGAGCAGTATGAATCACTCGCCCATCTGGCCATTGCCGGATGTTATGAGGCCAAAGGGGACCTGCAAGGAGCCATAGACACTCTGGGTCCTATTGTCGAGCGCCCTGATGATCCATTCAGGGGGACAGCAATGTTCAACCTGGCACGCCTTTACCGGCTCTCAAACAAGCCTGAAAAGGAAAAAGAGGTCCTGAAAAAATTCGTTCAGGAGTACAGCAATTCCCCTTTTGCCCCCATGGCCAAAGCCCGTCTCTGAAAAACAGGCACTCAACTCTAAGGCCTGAGTGCAGCTCCTTTTCCCTCCTGCCTGAACTTCCTCCATTAGTTGTTTTTTTTGGGGAAACTATCTGATAAAATCCCAATATGACATCAAAGTTGAAGCCCTTCCAATTTCAACGAGGCAATGCCGGAGGAAAGCAAAAAGGTAATAAACCTCTCCGAAGTCAATTGCATATAGATAAGGCACAAAACCGCATTTTTCTTGACAGCCTGCCACTTATTTTTTACAGTTATTTTATAGCTAAAATATAGCTTTTAAAAGGAGTATTCTCATGATTATACCTGAAATTTTGGCAAGAAACGCCAGGATGTATGGGGACGAGGTCGCCCTTATAGAACGGGAGCCTGCAAAGGACAAAAGGGTGGCCATTACGTGGAAAGAATTTGATGATATGGCCAACAGGGTGGCAAATGCCCTGATTGCAAAAGGGATAAAAAAGGGGGACAAGGTAATCCATCTGATGATGAACTGCCTGGAATGGCTCCCGGCCTATTTCGGGATCCTGAGGACAGGCGCGTGGGCCGTTCCCCTGAATTTTAGATTCACTGCAGACGATATACGGTATTGCGCTGAAATCGTCGAGGCCGAGGCAATGGTCTTTGGTGAGGAGTTTGTGGACCGTGTCAATGCTATTAAGGACGATCTGCCAAGCATCAAGGACTATATATTTGTGGGGCCTTCCGATCTGAAACCGGATTATGCCGAGCCTTTTGATGCCTTTTTAAAGACAGGGACAACTGACAGTCCCGATATTCCCATTGGCCTTTTGGACGAAGCAGGCCTTTATTTTACCTCCGGGACAACAGGACAACCCAAACCCATCCTTTTGACACACAGGAACCTGGAATTTGCATGCATCATTGAAAACCGCCATCATAATCAGACACATGAAGACAATTTTCTTTGTATCCCGCCACTTTACCACACAGGGGCCAAAATGCACTGGTTCGGAAATTTTATTGTGGGAGCCAAGGCGGTGATTCTGAAAGGCGTTAAACCCGAGTGGATTCTTGAGGCGGTCTCTGAAGAAAAGGCCACGATTGTCTGGCTCCTGGTACCCTGGGCCCAGGACATCCTGATTGCCATTGAAAACGGAGATGTTTCCCTTTCCGACTACCAGCTCGATCAGTGGAGGTTGATGCATATCGGGGCGCAGCCCGTACCTCCCAGCCTTGTTAAGAACTGGAAGAAGGTATTTCCGAACCACGATTATGATACAAACTACGGATTGAGCGAAACCACGGGTCCCGGCTGCGTCCACTTAGGGATTGAAAACCTTCACAAGGTGGGGGCCATCGGTGTGCCAGGTTTTGATTGGGAATACAAAATTGTGGACAATGACCGGAAAGAGGTTTCAAAGGGCGAACCGGGCGAGCTTATGATCAAAGGACCCGGTGTCATGAAGGAGTATTATAAAAACCCGGAGGCCACTAAAGATACAATCTTTGATGGCTGGCTCCTAACCGGCGATATGGCCCGGGTGGACGAGGACGGGTTTATCTGGCTCGTGGACAGGAAGAAGGATGTGATCATTACAGGCGGTGAGAACATCTTTCCGGTTGAGATAGAAAATTTCCTCATGGAGAATGAAAAGATTCAGGATGCCGCCGTTATCGGTATCCCCAACGAAAGGTTAGGCGAAATTGTGGCCGCTATTGTCAAGGTCAAGCCGGGGCAGGAGATGACTGAAGAAGGCTTCATGGCTTACTGTGAGGGCCTGCCTCGATATAAGAGGCCGAGGACTGTCTTCTTTGACGATGTTCCCAGGAATCCCACAGGCAAGATTGAGAAGCCCAAACTCAGAAAGAAATATGCCGGCATGGCAGAAAGTTTTAAAGTATAAAATCGCTTTAGCGATTTTATGAAAAGCGGCTACGCCGCTTTAAAAAACAAAATTCCTAAAAAATCAAGTTAGAGAAAAACCAATTAATCATGTTATCCTGTCAAAAAAGAATAACCATTACCAAAGCTTATAACCAAAAATTTGGGGGAAAAAATGCATAAATTATTGACAGAGGAATCGGGAAAGGAGTTGCTTCTACTGGGTAACGAGGCTATTGCACGTGGTGCCCTTGAGGCAGGAGTGTCTTTTGCTACCTGCTATCCGGGAACGCCTTCTTCTGAGATTCCCGAACAGTTTTTCAAGATCAGCCAGGAGACTGATCTCTACTTCGAATATTCCACCAACGAGAAAGTCGCATTGGAGGTTGGTGCGGCTGCGGCCATCGCAGGCTTAAGGACCATGGTGACCATGAAACACGTGGGACTAAACGTGGCGTCCGACCCTTTGATGACTCTGGCCTATGTGGGGGTTAATGGTGGCATGGTGATAATCAACGCAGACGACCCTTTCTGTTTCTCCAGCCAGAATGAGCAGGACAATCGGTATTACGCGAGGCTGTCCAGCATGCCAATGCTGGAACCGACCAATGTCCAGGAGATGAAGGATATAACCGTCACTGCCTTTGATTTATCAGAAGAACTGGAACTTCCGGTAATCATAAGGACCACAACCCGTTTGAACCATATCAGTGCAGCGGTGAAGCTTGGTGACTTAAGGCCCGTCAAGGCCAAGGTTACGTTCAAGAAAAACCCCTTCCGTTTCGTGGCCTTGCCTGCGGTCTCCAGGAACCTGCACAAGCTGCTTTTGGAGAAATATGACCGGGCATTAGAGAAATCCGAGAACTGGCCCGGCAACCAGATCATCGGTAGCGGGAAATGGGGTATTGTTGCAAATGGCGTGAGTTTTAACTATGTGAGTGACGCGGTTTCGGATCTCGGTATTTCGGACAAGGTCAGCATTCTCAAATTGGAGTTTACATGGCCCTTCCCTCAAGATCTCTGCACCCGTTTTTTGAAACAGGTGGACAGGGTCTTGGTAGTTGAAGAACTGGAACCGGTCATGGAGAACGACCTGAAGGCCATTGCCCAGGAAAGCGGGATCAC
>JAFDHL010000021.1 GCA_019308785.1 Deltaproteobacteria bacterium | reverse complement strand
GGCATACCAAAGGGAAAGCGAGGATCATCTTTGAGACGTTCCTTGTCCACACGGTTCACATTAAAAGGCGGATTGGCCATGACAAAGTCAAATTTTCCCGCGCTGGTGTGGAGGTCTTCATAATAGGTATTGCCCTGCCGGATGTCACCCGCCAGACCATGCACCGCGAGGTTCATCTTGCATAACCGAACGGTCTCGGATACGCGCTCTTCGCCATACACACTAATCTCGGCGCTCGGATTCCTCTTGTGTTCTCCCACAAACCGGGCGCTCTGAACAAACATACCGCCGGAACCACACGCGGGATCGAAAATGCGGCCATGGAAGGGCTCGATGATATTCACTATGAGCCGGACAATCGAGGTTGGAGTGAAGAACTCGCCTCCCTTTTGCCCCTCGCTCATGGCGAAGTTGCCAAGGAAGTATTCATAGATTTTACCAAATGCATCGCCCTTGATGTCCATGTGGATTGACGCCATGAGTTTGAGCAGCTCCACAAGCGTGGAGTTATCCAGGCGGTTGTAAGACTTGGGCAGAACGTCCTTGAGATCCTGATTGTCTGCCTCAACTGCCTTCATGGCATTGTTGATTGCTTTTCCAATGTTTTCTCCTTCAGGTATATCAAGAAGATTCTTAAAACGGGCCTCATCTGGCAGGTAGAGCACACCTAATGCCTGGTAATCAGACTTGCCGACTTTCTTACGTCCGGTGTCTTTTCCCTCCAGTTCTTTCTCAGCCTGGCTGAATTTATGATCAGCATAACGGAGGAAAATCAATCCAAGAACCGGAACTGAATATTCAGAAGCTTTCAGCTTGGAATTAGCGCGCAACTCATCTGCTGCGTCCCATAAACGTTTTTCAATCTCATTATTATTCTGCGCCATTTTTGTAATCCTTGCTCCTAACACCTAAATCGCATTTTAGAAAATCTGTGATCGTATGTGCAACAATAATAATTTTATAGGCCATTTCGGTAAGATCGTCTGTGTCCACTGCTGTTTTTTTCTTCTTCTCGCCAATCTGTTGCGTGCGATTTAATTGCAGGCTTTTAGATAGTGCCCGAACTGCCGGATATTTAATGGTGAGAAGCGATCCAAGACCGTCATTATCTCCAGGCCAGGGACGAGGCATTTTACGACCGGGATATCCAGATCCTCTCTTGTAAGATCAATATAGATGGGCCTATAGCCGTTCATGATTAGAATTTTTTCCAGGAGATGCAGGTCCTGAGCTTAAAACATCGGTAATAGGGTCATCAACAAATGGTTCTGGCTTTTTAAACTCAATTACGTTATCCTTGGCCCTGGTGTGTGTATTCTTTCTTCTTAGATGTTTTTTGTCTTCCAGGACTTTAAAGACATCCTGCAAGGTTACACCACTTAACCACTCAAACACAACTTTCGATTATATCTTGATTGGTCAGCTTGAAAATTTGGGGATTGGTACCAAAGAGAGTGGAAAGTGCTATATGTCTGAAATTTTTCGGCGAGGTTTGGGCTTTGGATATAAGGAGTTAGTGAAATGAAAAGTCTTGCGGAATGGCAATATGGAACACCGAATGAAAAGAGGCTTTTGGAAAAATGCCGGGATATTGTAGTTGCGATAGAACCTGGCGCGGACGTAATTCTCTATGGTTCTTATGTCAGAGGAGAGGCGGGACCGGATTCTGATTACGACATTTTTGTTTTAGTAGATGGTTTGCTTACCAGGGAACTGGAAGACCGGATTAGTTTTGCGATATATGATCTGGAGTATGACTCTGATGTTATCTTAAGTGTGCACATTTATGAAAAAAGTTTCTTTCAAAGCTCGTTGGGAAAGGTCATGCCGCTTTTCAACAATATTAGGGCAGAAGGGGTTCGAATATGAACGACTCTGAAATAACCCTGATACGATACCGGATGGATCGATCAAAAGAGGCACTATCGGCTGCAAGATTGATGTATGAAGAAGGCCATTACAACGATGCGGTGAACCGGCTTTATTACTCTTGTTTCTATGCTGTAATAGCTCTTTTGGCAACAGAAGGAATACATCCGGGCAAACACACTGCGGCACGGGCTTTTTTGAATAAAAATTGGATAAAAACCGGCAAGCTTTCTAAAGAAACGGGACAACTGTATAACTCCCTTTTTGATAGACGGGAAAAGGGAGACTATGGAGATTACTTTCGATTCAATGCAGAGGATGTGGAGGATTGGCTGAAGAGCGTTGAGAAAGCAATTGAAGAAATATTTCAAGCAATTGAAAAACAACTGTCCGATTCCTGAATAAAAATCTCAATAAACAAGGAAATATACCGTAAAACAGAAGGCCCTGCTAATGCAGAGCCCATTCGCCCCCGCATGGGACGGAAGCTTTAGTTGTATCCGTATCCATTGTTACCTTTCACACCCAATTTTTCAAAAGAAGTCCCAGGATTTTTTTAAACTCATGCGCGCCGTGGATGACAAGCACGTCGGGGCTGTGGTAGTGAGGACGAATCTCTTCCAGAATGTGCCGATCGTACAGTTTCATAACTGAGCCGTGCAGCGTTGTTATTGTCAACTTTAGTTTACAATATATTTAATATATTGCAAGGTATAATTTTCCGAAAAGTTTTTTAGATGAATTTCAGAACTCATTTCAGATAAGCGTTTTCGTCATTATAATCCTTGCTCCGAACACCTAAATCGCATTTTAGAAAATCCGTTATCTCATCCGCAATAATAATGCTTTCATAGGCCATTTGAGTAAGATCATCCGTGTCCATTATTATCACCAGCTCATTCCAGATCTGGGAGTTTTTCGCGTGAAATCAAGAGACGTATTGATCTTGCCCGCTGCGGTACTCGCTCGATCAAACCTCTTTTTTCCAGTGTGAGCACCATTTGATGTATTGAAGGCGGTGAAACTTTGAAATATCTCTGCATATCTGCTTCGGCTGGGGGATATCCATGGATTTTTGTATAGTAATAGATGAAAGCGAGGTATTGCCCCTGCCGCTTTGTATATTTGCTTTTCGTTCCAGTTTCCATTATCTACCATACGGCTGACAATGATGCTGAACTTTTCGAACCTTAAGCATTCCATAAGGTACGATCTCCAGAGGCGTAACAAAGGCGCTTAGGGCTTCTCTGTTTTGCTCAGGTCGTCTGCTTTTGGCAGCACCGTATTCCAGTTCTGACAGGGTAATGGATGAGGTCGCCATATCCGAGAGTTCGAGCGGTCTGAGTTGTCACGCATATCTCAAGCTCATTCAATTTTCAGCCCTTGATGGCTTAACCCGGTAGGATTTTATTTATTACAAAGGATTACCTTCTTTTAAGGTAGAAATCTTCAATTCGATTAAGCTCTTCAATATATTCCCGTTGAAAATCAAATTCAGAATAGCGGCTGATCTCTTTTTTAAGCGGTGTGATGTGGGGCAAGACATCGATACCGTAACTGTTAAGACCTTTTTTGTCCGCCTCGTGGACAATCAGGATGCAGTAGTAACTGGCAAGGAGTCTGAGGCCTTGCGTTCTGCGGAACAGATAGGCCCTTCCCCCGGTCGTGTTCAGGAAAAAGCCGGCGTATTGATAACGTACCGACATGGAAGGTCTCAGGCCTTCGGGGTCAGGGCAACGATCATCAAGCGTTATCCATGTGTAAAACATTGTTAGGTTATACTCCATAGAGTCCTGTTCGTTCGCCATCACCATACGAATTAATTTAAGGTCTTTGCGGCCCAGTACGCGAAAAAAGTGGTACAGGTTTTTCACAATGATTTTAGGATCGGTGCCCTCACCTGCCGGGATAGGCGGACGGGCCGCGGATCGTTTGAGAATGTCTTTAAAACGCGCATAGCTGTCCCTGTTTGGATCAAGGCGTTGGACGTATTTCTTTTGATCAAGGTAATGAAAAAATTCAGCCATATCCTTTTCTATTTTGGTGCAAAAATCTTCTTCCGGGGAGGGTTTCAGGGGAGCCTCCTCTTTGGTCGGAACAGGAAAGACTTCGGGTTTTTTCTCCTTAACTTCAGCCTGTATGAGGCGCTCCGGCTTGGCAGGAGAGACTTTTTTGGCAACTAACGGTTTTTTTTCATCCGGCCCCATTTGCGAGTACAGGTAGTAGCCGAGGCCCGCCAAAGCCACAATAAGCAACAGCAACCACCAGATACGACCTCTTGCCCTCTTTGTCATGATGTTTTCCTCCATGATGATTTGTAATTGTTCATATTATCTGCGGCCGGTTTGGTACCCTCTTACTTTAATAGTTACCACCATTGCCCACGCGGACTTCAGGCTTTTCGCTCGATCATTGATTGACAGGAAAGGTGAGTGTGACCCGGGTTCCCTTTCCCTCTTGGCTCTGGATTTTGATCTCTCCGTTGTGATTCATTACGATCTGATGGACCATAGTCAATCCAAGACCGGCTCCCTGGGTCTTGGAGGTAAAAAAGGGATCATAAACGGAATCCTGATCTTCCTGGGCAATGCCACACCCGGTATCAAGGATGCTGATCAGAATGTGATCCCCGTCCTGTTTGGCCGTGAGTGTTAGGGTTCCACCTTCAGGCATGGATTCAAGGGCATTCTCCATAACGTTGGTCAGCGCGACCATGAGCTGGGCAGCGTCCTTCTTGATGTGCGGCAGGTCTTTGTCAATCTTGTGTGATAAGATTATGCCCTGGCTTTGTGTTAGAGGTTCAAATCTCTCGATTACTTGATCCAGGACACTTCTGATTTCGCCTGTTTCAAGCGTGGCCGACAGAAGATTGGCAAACTCATGCACCTGTTTGACAATGTTTTCCAGCCTTTCTGATTCCTCGAGAATAAAGGCAAGGTATCTTAGGAGTTTAGGCTGTCCTTTTAGCTCTTTTTCCAGTCTCCCGGCAAAGCCGCCAATGGTGGTCACCGGGTTTCTGATTTCGTGTGCAACACCCTGCACCAGATGGCCCATTGCCATTAGGCGTTCGGAGCGGATCAGTTTTTCTTGAGCATTCTTAAGCTCCCTTTCGGTCAGTTCGAATTTCTCTTCAAGCCGGTGATAGAGTTTTGCGTTATCTAAGGCCACGGCAATCTGTTGGGACATGGTCGTTAATAATTCCAGATCCGAATCTGTGAACGCCTTTTGAGATTTTTTGTTGAGCACCTGAAGGGCACCGATGGTTTTGTCTCTCAAAACCAGCGGCACGCAGATCATGGATCTGGTCTCAAATCCGGTTTTGGTGTCATATTTTCTGCTAAAGTCCTTTTCTTTGCGCGCGTCCCGGATCACCATGGGCCGGCCTGTCTGTACCACTCGACCGGATACCCCTTCGCCCACTTTTAATATAATTCCCTTGACCGGCTCCTTTTTTTTACCTCTGGCAATCCGAACAAAAATTTCGCCCTTCTCTTCATCCAGTTCATAGACGGTGCTTGCCTCTGCATCCATGAATTCCTCGGCCCATTGCATGGCATGATTGAGGACATCCTCGATCTTTAAAGAGGAATTGATAATGGAACTGAACTTCAGGAGGGTATCCAGTTTTTTTTCGTGAACATCTTTTGGATTTTGCTTTTTCAATTCAAAGGGACCTTGTTTTTGTGTTTTTTCTATGCCTGAACGTAACGACCTTTTTTAATGGAATGTTTAAGGGTTTGACTTTTTCATGGTGGATCATTTAGAAATGGAAGAATGTTTAGCTATGAGCGGTCAGTTTAAAAACTGTATTACTGTTGAAGACTACCTTGGGCCAGCCTAAGGTATATTTTGTACGCAGTTTTTCCTTATATTGCTAATTATTTACAGCCCAGTGCTGAATGATTGACAATATACAAAAGATCCGGCTGATAAGCAATGAAAAGTAGGGATCACAGAAAGGTCACATACATAAACCATGAGAATCCTTTTGACCAATGATGACGGCATTCATGCCCCCGGGCTTTTTGCACTGCATGAGGCCCTGAAATCGGATCATGATCTGGATATTGTGGCTCCGGAATCGGAAATGAGTGCAGTAGGACATGCTATTACCCTGACCTCACCGCTCAGGGTCCAGGATGTATACAAAAACAGCTCATTCTATGGTTACGCTGTCACGGGAACACCGGCAGATTGTGTCAAAATTGCCGTACAGGAACTGCTTGAACGGCCTCCGGATATTATTCTTTCCGGAATAAACCCGGGGGCCAATGTGGGGGTCAACATCCTTTATTCCGGCACCGTTTCTGCTGCCACAGAAGGGGCTTTTTTAGGCGTGCCCTCCGCTGCCATATCCCTTAATAAAAGACAGAACCCGGACTTTGGGTTTGCAGCCCAATTTTCAAAAGAGATCATCCGGTTCATGATGGAAAGCGGCCTTAAAAGCGGAACTGCTCTCAGTGTCAACATCCCTGCGGTGTCTCCTGACAGGATCACCGGCGTGCGTTTGACGAGACAGGGAACTGCCAGGTTTGAGGAGCACTTTGAAAGACGAACTGACCCCAGAGGAAATGTCTATTACTGGCTTACGGGAGAAACTCCAGTTGAAAACGGCAGTGTAGATACCGATTCCGGGGCCTTGAAGGAAAACTGGATCACAATTACACCCATCCATTACAATCTCACATGCAATGAAGAGCTTGATAGACTAAAGTCCCGTCTCCCTGATTCGTGGGTGGATTCTAAACGAGAGTTTTAGCTTTTGCTTCATATTCGCTTACCAGTTGGGATCTCTTGTGTCCTCTCAGATATCCGGCCAGTGATCGTTCCATGGACATGCCTGTTCATATGCATAGGCGGCCTGGAGGACAAGATCATCACGGTGCCTGGGTCCGATGATCTGCAAGCCTGCCGGAAGGCCTGTTTCTGTAAACCCCGCACGGACAGTGGCTGCCGGATGGCCCGACAGATTAAATGGGTAAGTAAAGGCCACTGCCCAGAGAAGAGGGATTGGGTGGCCATTAATCTCTTTGGGGGGTGGCCCCTGGGCCGCAAAGGCCTCGGTTGGCAGGGTGGGGGTCAGAAGGAGGTCGAAGCGGTCGAAAAATTCCTGCAGGGCCCCATTCAGTTCTATACGAATTCTCTGAATCCCGATGTAGTCGTTCACTGAGAGGCCTTTTGCATAATCCAGAGATGTCACAAGGGTCCTTCCCATTTCAGAACGGATGTTTTCCAGGTCCGTATGAACCTGGGCATAAATATCACAGAGAGTGAGGTCAGACCAGGCTTGACTCACCTCAGGAAGTTGTCCTTCCCAGATTTCAATACTGTGGCCCATGTCCTCAAAAGCATTTACTGCCTGTTCTACTAAAGCCATCACATCTTTTTCGACAAGGGCATATCCCAAGGTCGGGCTGAAACCGATCCTCAAGCCTCCGGGAAGTTTATCCAGACACTCCACGTAGGAAATACCCGGAGGGGGCAGGGAGCCCGGATCAGCAGGATGATATCCTGCCGCACAATCCAGGTAAAGGGCCGCGTCACGCACGGTTCTGCTCAGGGGACCAAGGGTCCATACTCCGCTCATATAAAGTAAGTGCATGGGGGCCAAGGGGATGCGTCCATTGGAGGGCTTTAATCCAAAGCATCCTGAATAGCAGGCCGGAATCCGGATTGAGCCACCTGCATCGGACCCTGTCGCCAAAGGAACCATGCCGGATGCGACTGCCGCAGCCGAGCCTCCGCTGGAACCACCCGGTGTGCGTTCTTTGTTCCATGGGTTCCGTGTCACCCCATAGAGCCGGTTTTTTGTAAAACCGGTAAATGCAAATTCCGGGGTATTTGTCTTGCCCACTACAATGGCCCCTGCCGCCTTGAGCCGGTCCACCTGAACGGAATCCTGAAGGGCCAGATTGTCCCTGTAGGGAATCGAACCGAAACTGGTGACCATTCCCTTTACTTCTTCCAGATCCTTTACACCAATAGGAATTCCGGCTAACGGGCCTGGATCATCACCTGAAGCGATACGTTCGGCCATATCTTTTGCCTCTTCCATGGCCTGTTCGGCCCGAATGGCCACAAAGGCATTGAGTGTCGGGTTTACCGCTTCGAGTCTCTTCAGGGTCTCCCCCATCAGTTCCACAGGGGAGAGTTCTTTGGAACGGACAAGTTGAACCAGTTCCTGGGCAGATTTGTAGTATATGGAAGTCATTTATAAGCCTCTCCTTGTTACTATTCTCAAATGAAAAGGCCCCAAATCACGGGGCCCCTTCATATAAAACGCTATGAGCTGTATCATGCTAAAACAACGGATATAGCATAAACGCGCAAGAGGTGATGACAAAGAAGACAACAAATACCAGAAGGAGCCAGCCCATTATCTCCCTGAACTCCAACTTGGCCACGGCAAGCATTGCGATGGCCCAGAACGGCTGGATCATATCGGTCATCATGTCACCCCAGGCATAGGCCACGACGATTTTATTCGCGGCAATGCCTAACTCCTTTCCGGCAGGCAGCAGATAGGGAGCTGTCACGGCCCACTCTGACCCACCTGAAGGGATAAGGTAATTGAGCAATCCCGCGTACCAGTAGGTAACGAGTAGAAATGTGCCCCCGCTGCAAACGGCCACGAAGGCCTGGGTAAAGACCGTGGCTAATGCGGTGAATTTGAACAGACCGAAAATACCGGCATAGAAGGGGAACTGGATAACAATGCCCCAGACGGCCTTACCCGCGTCCTCTGTGGCCTTGAGGAAGCTCCATGGGCGCCAGTGAAAAAGGATGCCTAACATCAGGAAGAACAGGTTGATATTGTTCAAGTTAATGGCCTTGGCAAAACCCACCTGGCTCACTTTCCAACCCAACCACCAGAATCCGGCTATAGCAATAATAAGGCTCCATCCCCACCACCAGTTGGCCCAGGACGAAAAGCTTTCATATTTTTCCGGCCTTGGCGGTGATTCATATAGCTTGAGCCTATCCACTAATTCCGGCGAGAGCTTAAATGTCTTCTCTTCGGAGGGGTGCATGAGCGCCATAAGAGCTGTAACAACAACAAGGACTATAACCAGCAGGATGAGATTAAAAGGAGAGAAAATAGTCTGCGTGGTAGATATAGTGCCGGGCAGGTATCCACTTTTTATAAGGTAGTTATTTGGTGTATTGACCAGCAAAGGCGCTGAAGCGGAAAGACCTGAGTGCCATGTGCAGCCAAGCCCCAAATAGGCCGAAGCCACCAGGAGCCGGTAGTCCACTTTGGGATTGTTTTTAACAATGTAAAGGGCCAGCATGGCACTCCCGATCAGGCTGAGCCCCCAGTTAAACCATGCGGTGAGCATGGAAAACAGAGCCATGATCATAATGGCCTGCCAGGGTTTTTCTTTATTTGCCCATCCGGAGATGCCATTCAATAAGGACCTGACAGGGGGTGAACATGCAAGGATGTAACCCGTCATCATGATCAGGCACATCTGCATGCCGAATTTCAACAGGATCCAGAATCCCTTTCCCCATGCCTGTACGGCCTTTGCCGGTCCAACATCTCCCCAGATGAGGGCCATGATAAAGGTGATAATGCTCAAAATCCATACAATGACCAGGGCGTCAGGAATCCATCTTTCCGTCCAGTTGGTTAAGCCGCCGCCCCAATTTTTTAGAAATTCCAATCCCGATTTTTGTTCGTTTTCGGCCATGATAACCTCCTTGGTTAGAAGTTTACGTCAGCCTAAAATTTTTTAAAATATCGAGTTTATTGATTCTTTTTATCACCTCCTTTTTCATTACACCTGTCGAATTTTTTGTTATATTGAGAATTGCAACACAAAAAAAACCCCTGTTGCAGTGCCACTGCTTCAGGGGTTTTTTGCGCATGTATTTTCACGGGCAAGCCTTTGATTCAGGTTGCTAATCAGTAACTCTTTCTAACCCTCATATTAACGCTGTAAAATAATAAATTGGCTTAAACATGTCAATACGAAAATGCACGTTCACTCATCCTAATCTGCCATGCGTTTGTAGGTATCACAAAAAAATGTTAAATAAAGCATCTTTTTATCTAATGACATGCAGAAACCGTTTCCAGTTCGGCCAGGACCAGTAGATGATAATTGCCCTTCCCTTGAGCTTGTTTAGGGAAACAAAGCCCCAGTACCTGCTGTCGTGGCTATTATCACGGTTGTCGCCCATAACGAAGACGGAGTTTTCAGGGACAGTCACAGGGCCATGATTCTCATGCTTAGTATGTTCATCTAATATGTAATGCTTACATTCTCCGAGTAATTCGAGATATTTATCCGCCCGTGTTAAGTCCCTGTCCTCATATTTTTCAACATATTGCGTCACTATTTTTTCCCCATTCACATGCAATACATCATCTATTATGGCGATTTCGTCTCCATCGATCCCAACAACCCTTTTAATAAAATCCTTATTTTCATCTGTTGGCCATTTGAAGACCACTATATCGCCTCTTTTCGGCCTTTTGATCTGTACGAGATAACGGTCAGCGAATGGTATTTTAATGCCATAGATGAATTTGTTTACCAGGATATGATCGCCAATCAAGAGTGTTGGTTTCATAGACCCTGAGGGGATCTTAAAGGCCTGAACCACAAAGGTGCGTATGAAGAGGGCAAGCAGGACAGCAATCGCCGCCGCTTCAGCATATTCACGAAAGGTGCTCTTTTTCTTTAACTTAACCGTAGTTGATATTTCCTTGTCCTTGTCCAAAAAAACCTCCTAAGGATGACATGGGGAATTTAATCTCTCATATTCTGGTTTGTAAAGGTTTTTTATCGAATGGACCTTTTAATCAAGCAAAAATCGCATTAACTGGCAGATCACTTAAGACAATAGGATGCAGGGAGCGATAAAGAAAGTACAATATATAGTGCTATGATTGTCTGTTGTCTACTATATATATATAAATTATATAAATTTTAGTTAATTTATAAATAATAGTTGACAAATATAATTCCATATGCTTTCATAAACTACAATGCAGTGTATCAATCACGGGTCGTTAGCAATCAATTAAGTATATAAAAGTTAAGGTGGGAGGGTAAAGTGGGTCAAAATGCTGTACAGAAGAGAAGAGAGGGACTCCTCATGAGCAAGGCGGAGCTTGCCCGGAAAGCAGGAGTTTCGCCTTTGACCATTGACAGGGTCGAGAAAGGAAAGGACTGTCGGATGGAGACCAAGCGGAAGATAATACTGGCCCTTGGGTTTAACCTTTCTGACAAAAGCAAGCTTTTCCCTGGGAACTGAAAACTCAATTATGGCCATTCATAAAAAAAATCAATTAATTGGGCTGGATATCGGTAGTCACTCCATCAAGCTGGTCGAGATAGATGACAGCAAGAAAGGGAGGATTCTGAAGAATTTCGGGATAGTTGGGCTGCCTTCTGACGCGATTGTAGAAGGTTCCATTAAGGAAATGGAGATCGTTTCTTCAGCAATAAAGGACCTTTTCAAGAATCTAAAGATAAAAAACAGGAATATAGCCACTTCCATATCCGGTTTTTCTGTGATTGTAAAAAAGATCACCTTGACTAACAAGGAAGAATCCGAACTTGAGGCCACCATCCAAGACGAGGCTGAACAATATATACCATTTGATATTAGTGAAGTGAACCTTGATTTTGATATCATGAGTGGTGGAAGTGAACCTGAAGAAATATCGGAGGAGGAGGGTGAGAAAGAAGGTTCCGAGCAAATGGAAGTCATGTTAGTGGCCGCTAAAAAGGACATTGTTGATGATTATGTCAGCGTGCTTGATCTTGCAGGTCTCAGTTCAATTGTTTTGGATGTGGATGCTTTTGCTTTGCAAAACGCCTTTGAGGCAAGTTCCGACAAACCAGGCTGCTATGCCTTAGTAAATGTGGGGGCAGAGGAGCTCGGGATAAATGCCATAAAAAACGATATATCTTTATTCACACGAGACTCCTCTTTCGGAGGTTCCCAGATCACAGAGGCGATCATGTCCCAATTCAGCGTGAGCTTTGAAGAAGCTGAAAAGATAAAATTGGGGGAAACCAAGAAAGAGAAAGACAAAGGTATCCTGGAAGAGATTTTTGTGTCCGTGGTTTCAGAATGGGTCCAGGAGATAAAACGGGCCCTTGACTTTGTGGCAGGCACTTATCCGGATGAAACCATTGAAAAGATCCTGGTAAGTGGAGGGTCTTGCAGGATCCCGGATTTTCGAAAGTATTTGGAATTAGAGACAGGTATTTCCGTAGCGGAACTCAACCCCTTTGCAAACCTAATAATAAATGAGAAACTTTTTGACCCCAGATACCTGAAGTATATGGCACCGCAAGCTGCAGTCGCCGTGGGGCTGGCTCTGAGAAGCATTGGTGACAAATGATAAAAATCAACCTTCTGCCCTTTAGGGCTGCCAGAAAAAAGGAAAATATAAGGAGGCAGATCAGTATTTATGTTCTAGTGGTGATATTTATTCTTTTGGTGACGGGATATTATTTCCTGACGCTCAACAGGGATATATCACGGTTAGAGACTGAGAAAGCCCAGAAAAAGAAAGAGCTGGCATCCTACGCACAGACCACAAAAAAAATTAAGGCATTGCGGATAAAAATAAAGAAAATCAAAGGCAAGCTCAATGTAATCCAGGATCTTGAAAAAAAGAAGACAGGCCCGGTTCTTTTGTTGGACGAAATCGCCACAGCAGTTCCAAGAGACCGGGTGTGGCTCAGTTCACTATCCGAAAGAGCGGGCATTTTGACCCTGAGGGGTACGGCAAGGGACAATGATACTGTGGCCCTGTTTATGACAAATCTTGAAAAGAAAAAGCATATAAATTCTGTTGATCTTAGCTCCGCACAATTAAGGGAGTTGAAGGCACATCAAATGAATGTCACTGATTTTGTCATAACCTGCAAGACATATGCATTTAAGGAAAAGGTCAAGCCGAAACGGAAACGCCCCAAGAAGAAAAGGTAGCGCTAAATTTCTATGACCAATAGGATGAGAAGGGATAATGCAAGAGTCGCTTATTGAAAAAGTTGAAAAGATAAAAATGCTTTACAGGATTCTGATCCTGGCAGGAACGTTCTTGCTGTTGGCAAGCGTCTTTGTCTTTTTAGTGTATCTTCCAAAAGCCGAAAAGATATCTCAGACCACGAAAGAGATTGCGGGACTTCAAAAGCAAATCAATAAGGCCAGAATAACGATTAAAGACTTGGCAAAGTTGGAAAAAGAGGAGGCACAGGTCGACTCTCAGTTTAAGGAGGCCCTGAGGCTTTTGCCCGATAAGAGAGAGATCCCGAGCCTCTTGAGGAGCGTTACCCAACTGGGAAACCAATCCAATCTAAAGTTCCGGTTATTTAGGCCAATGAATGAAAGGCCTCGGGATTTTTTCATCGAAATTCCGGTTTCAGTGGAAGTGAGTGGTAAATACCACAATGTGGCCCTGTTTTTTGACAGGGTGGGTCGGATGAAACGGATTATCAATATACTTAATGTTTCCATGGTTCCGGAAAAACCTCTATCTACAAAGCTAAAAACAACATGTGAGGCTATAACCTTCAGATTCAAGGGTAATTAGGGATGCGCATAGCGCAGAAAAAAAGAAACGGTCTTATAATACTATTTAATGCAATTGTAACATTATCACTAATGCTATTTGCGGTCCCGCTTTTGTTCGCGGACCCTGGAGTGGTGTATAAGAAGGCCCGGCCACAACAGGACCTGACAAAAGAGGAGAAGTATTTTTATAGACCTTTAGGAAAAGTCGATCCTTTTGCTCCTTTTATCATCAAAGAAGAAGAAAGGCCTGAGGATTTCGGATTAGATGACCTTACGAGGAAGAAATCCAAGCGGCTGGCAGCCATGGATCGTCTCTTAAAAAAGCTGAGAGAACCAAAGACGGAACTTCAGAGAATAGGCATATCAAAACTTACACTTACTGCCATAATAAAGGGAAAAAGCAAGACCTGGGCTATGGTTAGTGATCAGAAAGGGCGGGGATATAAGCTGGAAAAGGGCACATATATCGGAAAGAACGGTGGAATTGTAGATAAGATAATATCTGAAGAGAAGTATACCGCTTTCGGAAGACAATCGGTCAGAAAAATAACCATAAAAGAGCCTTATGTTAATCGTGAGCAAAACTTGGATTACAGATTCATTGAGATGGAAATGCCTTACAATATGTCTGTTTATAAGTGACAGTAATGCGGCTACCTGACAGTAATATTCGTCATAACGGGGGAGAAAACAAATGAAGGTAGAAATAAGAAGAATGTACTTTATAGGGATTTTGATCCTGCTTTTCAGTATTTCCTGTGGTCAGGAGGTTCGACAGACGTTGAGTCCGGTGGTTCCGGATCCTGCCGATGGTAGGTTGAAAAGGGTAGTTATACTTCCCTTTGCCGATTATACGCTATCGTTTTCCTCTTACGGCCATTGGCGAAGGAACGTACTGGTGCATGAAGCAGTTCAGGATGAACTCTACCGGGCAGGTTTCGTCCCAGCGGCAGAAGAAGCTGTTTCAGAATATCTGTTGCGGCGAGGGGTATTTCAATACCCTTATGAGGTATCCGCGAATACTCTCTCAATACAGAGAGAACTTCAAGAAGACTGGTCAGATCAGATGAAGGAGGAACTGGCAAATACGATTTCTGATAACATTGAAAAAGCCAGGAACCTCAAAAAGCAGAGAGACAACCGGATGCTTGTCGCCATAAACAGCCAGATGATCAAGGATTTGGGCAATACCCTTGGGGCTGATTATGTTGTGCGGGGTCGAATCGTGGAATTTCGCTGGGGCCAGGAAGATACGTTCAATTTTATAAAGACCGGATTCCTGCCATGCATTTTTAAGACGAGTCATAGAATGGTTTTCGGCCTGGCCGATTCAGAATCTTATGAGGCCATTGATAAGGCTTCCATAGGAGGGACCATTCGCCGGGCAATGGCTGAGACGGAGTACCCATTTAAATATGAGGCTGATCCTGATTCCTTTTTTGATAATAATAGCACTGAAGAGGTTTATTCACGGCTGAGCGACCTGGTTTGGGGAGCCGGGAGATTCGCATCAGGTGCTTTGGGCGATAAACAAGGTTATGTCCCGGAAGCCACAGTTCAACTGAGGATGCTTATCCAGGATGGCAGAACAGGGGAGGTGGTATGGCTTAACAGGGCCGAGGTAAGCGTTACCCCCGAAAGCACGTATGCAGCACATGATCGATATACCCTTTTCCAGAAGGCCATACATAAAACAGTCAAGAGCCTTGTTGATAATTTTTTAGACACCCTTGAAAGAGGCGGTGTGCCTACAATTGACAGGGCAGGCCTCACTGTTGCTGCTGAAATGGTTGAGGCATCCAAGTTAGAGGCAGCTAAGGCCAAAGAGGCAGCGGCTGAAGCTAACGAAGCGGCAAAAAAGGCCAAAAGTGCGGCAGGAAAGGCAGGGGAAGCATCCGACGAGGCCAAACAAGCGGCTGAAAAGGCCAAAGAGTCATCTGCTAAGAGTGAAAAAATATTTGAGAAAACTATTCGGAAATAGCTAAAAAATATTTCTGTCTCGGACGCTTCGGTTACTGTAACGAATGGAGGTTGAAGAGAAAGGGAAAAATAGAGGAGAAACGAATGGCCAGAATATTTTTGATGGGTCTGATCCTGTGGGTGCAACTGCTCTTGCCGGCGTTTGCAGGGGACATAAGCAGTATAAAGGTGGGGAAAAAGGCTCAAAATGAAATAGAGATCATAATAAAAGGGCAATATGAGTCTTATCGGGCATTTACCCTGCAGTCTCCTTTCAGATTCATTATTGATCTTGAGGGAGCAAAACTAAAAAGGAGTGTGCCCCGATCCGTTCCAATTGAAGGGTCGATACTCTCCGGAATCAGGGCTGGCCAGGGTGACAATCGAGCACGCATTGTTCTGGATTCGGTAAGTAAGGATGAGATTTTTCATTGTAATCTTCAAGAAAAGGAAGGGACCTTGCAGATAAAATGCTGGAAGCCTAAAGAGGTAAAGGGGGTTCTCATTCCTGGGTCTAAAACTGATGTTGGGCCTGCTACTGCTCCTCTCCTGCCTCAGAAAGATCTGGGTGATCTGTTCGGCCGCCCTGAAATAGGTGAAGACAAGCAGCAAGCAAAGGACGCTGAAAAGATAACAAAATTTACAGGTGAAAAAATAACCCTGGATTTTTATAAAACAGATATTCACAATGTCTTCCGTCTTTTTGCCGAGATAAGTGGTAAGAATATTATTGTTGATGATCGAGTGAAGGGAGATCTTACGCTGGCCTTGAAAGAGGTCCCCTGGGATCTGGCTTTGGATATTATCCTTGATGTAAAAAAGCTTAAAAAAGAGGAGAAGCTTAACACATACATCATATTACCTATGCCCGCACAGGTCGAAGGTAAAGGAGAATTGATTGTCCGAAAGTTCTCGGAAAAGGTGCTCCAGCCTGCTAAGTTGCGGAAGCTGACAAAAGAAAACCGGCAACGGGCCCAGGCGATTATTATTAATGCCCATAATCTCGAAACCCAGGGCAAGAAGCAAGAGGCCCTAACTCTTTATGAAAAGGCATTCGGTCTGTGGCAGGACAATATTGATCTGATTAAGAAGACGGCGTATCTACACTACACTCTCGGTAATTTTGCAAGAAGCTACTATTTTTCCGGGCAAGCCCTGAAAATGAATCCAAAAGATGCAGAGGCAGCCCTCTATGCTGCCCTTCCGGCAGTGAGGATGGGCAAGAATGAAGAGGCAAAACTACTCTTTGAGATAGCTTTAAAGGGAAGCCCTAAAATACCCGAGGCATTTTACAATTATGGCCTGTTCCTTGAAAGGCAGAAGGACTTTGATAATTCTCTGTATATCTATCAAAAATATGAAACGCTTTTCGGACCATCTTTGCAGTTAAGTCTGGCAATAGCCAGGCTATGTGAGGCACAGGAAAGAACAGGAGATGCGTGTAAGAGATACAGAGAAATTCAATTTTCCGGATTCTCTATAGATGAACATACCGAAGGTATTGTTCAGAATAAGATTAGGACCCTTTGTCAACAGGGAGAAGACTAACATGAAAAACAAAAGGAATATCGTCTGGTCATTTATATTTTTCATTGTGTTTGCAGGGTGCACCTATCACGAACAGGTGGTCAAAGAAGAACCGGATTGGAGTTTGTTGGAGCTACCACCTCCCATTTCTGCAACCCAGCCAGCCCGTGTTAAAACTGAAACTAAGCCTGTGTCTTCTTGCGTGGAGGATGAAGCAGGCTACAGAATAAGACCGTTGGACATTCAGATAAAGGCGGGCAAACCATATCTGCCGGTGGGGGCCGAACTTATCACGAAAAAGGGCAAAGTGCCTTTACCCGACGTATTGAAAAAACTGGCCATTATCAAAGGCTTTTCAATAAGCTGGGCCGATGATGTGGATCAGGGAAAGCTTGTGGATTGCGATATCAAGCCCGCGGATAATTTCTGGGATGCCATGGATAATATCCTGCGGCAGATAGATTATTTTTATGAGACAGAACAAGACACCATAATCGTTCGATTTAAAGAGACCAAAAAGTATCACCTCAGTATGCCATTTATTGAGGAGACATTTTCCTCTTCTCTTGGAGGCAATATGCTGCCCGGCACCGGGACAGAAGGGGCCACTACCGGTATGAGTGCTGAAGCCAAACTGACAGCCAACGCCGACGAGCTTGATTTCTGGACTGATATTGAAAATGCCCTGAAGCAGATATGCGAAGGCTTTCCCAACCCCGTTATAGATAAGGCCTTAGGACTGATCACCATAAGTGCTCCAAAAAGAATCCATAAGGATGTTGAAAGGTATTTGGATTCGGTGAAGAAGGAGGCATATAAACAGGTAATCATTGAGGCCAAGATCCTGGAAGTCACCTTAACAGAGGACCATTCGACAGGCATTGACTGGGAAAACACCTTCAGTAACATTCAGATAGGCGGAAGTATCAATCTAAGACCCAATTTATATGCGCATGAGCCAAGTGGCGGTGTGCGAGGAACCTTTCTTGAGAGCATTACCATAACCTCTCCTATTCCCTGGAGCGCTGTTGTTTCTGCCTTTAGAGAATACGGGGATACAAAGATCATCTCAAATCCAAAGGTGCATCTCTTGAATGGCCATGGAGCCGTTCTGAATGCAGGCCAGCAACTCGTGTATCTCTCGGGATGCGAAGTCACCGAATCTGACGCAGGAAACCGGACGGCTTCGCCTCAAATAGAAAACGTAATGTTAGGGCTAAGCGTAGGAATCAAGGCCAATATCATAAGCAATAAAGAGGTTATTCTGTATGTGTTACCTGCCCTTATCAGCGGGGAACTGGTAAATGTAGGGGGGATGACAGACTGTGGACAACTGCAGGCGCCCCGGACGAATGTAAGGCAGATGGCCACCCATGCCAAATTAAGGGACGGTGAACTCCTTGTAATTGGGGGCCTGATTCAGCGATCAGAAGATAAGACGGAAAAGAAAGTCCCATTATTGGGAGATATACCTCTTTTGGGGTATCTATTTAAGTATGAACAGATTGACAATGATCTCAGGGAATTAGTAATCCTCCTTAGACCGAGAATTTTAGCCCCTGAGGAGGTATTGTAGAAGAATTTCTTTGACCTCCAGCAGGTTTTTAATTTTCCACGGGGTTTCCAATTCTTCGTTTTGGTAGGAAACAAAAGGCACTGTCGCTGCCTTTGCCGTTTCATAATCCACCTGAGAATCACCCACATAAATTGACTGGTCGGCATTGATTTTAAAAAATTCAAGTATCATGAAAATAGACTCGGGATTGGGTTTGGGTTTATGTACATCCAGTGATGATACAACAATATCAAAGAACTCTGCCAGGCTGTGATATTCAAGCACGTCCCCGATCGTATTGCTTCTGTTGGTTGCAATGGCAATACCAAATTCCGGCGCAAGCCACCGCAGCAATTCCTTAAGTCCAGGTTCAATAATCATATTCTTCATAAAAGGACTGTAATCCATCTCCATCCTGTAGGCCTGGGCCTCTTCAACATAAGGTGTTCCCCGGAAAATGTGTCGCACAGATTCATCGGCTGTGTGCATGTGGATAAAGGATATCGCGTCTTCTGCCATAGGCGGGAGGCCGAAATGTCCAAGAAGGTGGTTGTAGAAATTTATATTGGCCTGACGGGAGTCAAACATTACCCCGTCACAGTCAAAAATGACGGCCGATATTTTTTTTCTTGCAATCATGTTATAAATGGCAGGTAATATCTAAGGTATCAACTTTGATGTTCTCATAAAAAGGCGAAATTCCCGTCACTCCCGCGAAGGCGGGAGTCCATAACCGACTAAAATGACTGGATTCCCGCCTTCGCGGGAATGACAAAAAGAAGAAGCAAAGGACTTTCAACTAACTTAGCAAGATAGTTTCGGTTACAGTGCCGGAGCGCGGCATCACATAGCTTTTTACGAGATTGTCAACTTTGATTGGCACACATTTTAAGAGATAGGAAGACCTAATGTCAATGCCTGTCGTGTCAAAGTTGGAAGGATAATTTTTAAAAGCTTTGAAGACTTACATTAAAAAAAGATT
>JAFDHL010000020.1 GCA_019308785.1 Deltaproteobacteria bacterium | reverse complement strand
GTTGGCCAAAAATTTACCTGCCCCCCATACTTCTCGCGATTACAACTTTATTAGTGTTCCCGCTTGGAGAAAATGTTAAATTAACACCCTCATTAAAATCTCTGCTCAAGCGGGGCTGCGGGGCAGTTCATTTAATGTGGTCTTCTCTGAAGTTAATGAAAATATTTGAAAATGCGTGGAGAGGTTAAAGCCCGAATTGTTCTGCAACGTATGAGGGAATATCAATTGTGCCCATGATAACCGGTTGTTGATGACAATCAGACCCGCCTGTGACAATCAGACCCTCCTGCCTGGCAAATTCAAGATATGCAGCTCTTGTTTCAGCATTATGTCTTGTATGCCAGCATTCAACACCATCCAAATAAGGCAGCATGGTTTCCCTGATGATCTGGTGTTGTTCCTCAAGGGATCGGGTCAGCGCAACCAAAGAAGTGCCGTTGGGGTCGCTGGGATGCGCGTGGACCAGTTTTCCGCCGGCGCCCCTGATCAAATTGGAGGCTTCTTCGAGGGAAACAGGCATTTTGGGCACATTACATTTAACTAAATACCTGTCAAATGCCGCCTGTTTGTTTGAAACAATACCTTTTTTTACCATATAATCTGCAATATGGGGCCGGCCAAAGGCCCCATCCACGGTTTCTTCTATGGCCTCAAGATCTTTGTTAGTAAATGCCTCTAAATTCCCTTTTAACAGTTCCTGATTGATCTTTTCGAGGATCTGTTCGGCCCTTTTCCTCCTGTACTCCCTCATTTCTTCCAGTTTTTGCCTGAGTGGGAGATTATGAATATCATACTCATAGCCTAACATATCCAGTGGTTTTGGTTTTGAGTTTCTGTATCGAGGATGTGAAAAAGAGATGCTGAGTTCCACGCCGGTAATATATTGTATATCATATCTGTCTGCCAGGGCCCTTGCAGTCTCCTGGCATTCAATGGAATCATGGTCAGTAATGGATATTACTTTTATGCCTCTGTGATGTGCCTCCTTAAATATCTCAGATAGAGTCATTTTTCCATCGGAGCAGTCCTTGGAATGAATATGCAGATCAATTTTCATAGTTACTTACCAGATCTTTGCCCATATCTAAGGCACGGTAGTTGGATTCGAGCTTAGTTTCTTGAAAAATGCCTTTAAGAAGCTCCTTGATATCATTGGTTTCAATAGGGAAATCGTGAAGTGCGCATAGGGCACCGACCATGATCATATTCAGCATGATGGGGCCTCCAAGATCAATGGCCATCTGGGTGGCCTCAAGCCAGAAAAGCCTCCTCCCTGATTTGGAAAGAATAGATTTTATGTACTCGGGATCCGGGTATTCCACATCGCCGGCAATGACATTTAAGGGATATATGGGCCTTGAATTGACGATAAAAACAGTTTCATCATTTCCGTACTCCATTAGTATCCTGAGTGTTTCCATGGGCTCGAGGCCGACAATAATATTCGCCATATTCGGCGGAATAATCGGCCCATGGCTTTTTTCCTCTGAAAGGCGAATATGGCTCATAACAGGGCCACCTCGCTGGGACAACCCGAAGGTTTCACCAATGGTGACCCTTAACCCCTTTTGGACGGCCGCCCTGCCCAGGATCTGGGAGGCCATAACATTTCCCTGTCCGCCGACACCGGTTATGATAAGATTTAAAAGCATGATCTTCTCCGTATTCAATTGAGTAGTTGAGTAGTTAAGTGGTTGATTGGAAAACTCTTACACAATTCCCATATTATTATCCTGATATCCCGACATTTTTTCCATACGTCCAGGTCTCTAAAATCACTTTTCATTTGTTCAGCCAAACCTCTGCTCCTAATCTATATAACCATTTAAGCGACTACTCACGTAGTCAGGCTGAAGGTGTTTAGACTGAAGACTGAAGGGGAAAGAGAACCGAAAGAGTTCTTTTCAGGGATAACCTTCAGCCTAAATAACCTGAGTAATTACCCATTTAACAACTCAACCAATCAACTACTTAACTACATTCCTTACAATTGCTCCTTGCGGGCAGATATCCGCACAGATCCCGCAACCCACGCAGATTACCTCGTCAATACGCGCTTTTTGGGCCTCCTTATCCCATATCAAACCGGGGCAACGGAATATTCGCGTACAATAGCGACCGCAACCACATTCCTCTCCCAGGCACTGGTCCTGGTTCACATGCATTTCATATGGGTAGCCCCCTTCCCTTCCCTGCACCAATGCACACTTTCGGCGCAGTACAAGTACTCGGGGCCCGCTCTTTTTCATGAGTTCATAGATCAGTCGTGCCGTGTTTTCCATATCATACGGGTCTGCCACTTCCACTGTCACGCCCAGAGAACGACAAAGGCCCTCTATGTTCACCGGATCGGTAGCAGAACCCATGGCTGTGGTACCTGTTCCCGGATGCGGCTGGAAGCCGGTCATTGCGGTTGCGCTGTTGTCCAATATTAAAAGCAGAATATCGGATTCATTGAATTTCGCGTTGACTACCCCGGGAAGGGCCGCGTGAAAGAAGGTGGAATCCCCGCAAACAGTAACAACGGGTTGACCAAAACCGAACATTTCAAGCTTCCCGTAACCGCATGCCAGCCCTGTCCCGGACCCCATTGCGTGTACCGACTTCACCTGATTAAACCCCGTAGGCCAGATTCCCATGGTGTAACAACCGATATCGCCCGAAACAAAGCCGTTTCGATTGTCCCAGGAAAGCGCGGTCTTTATGGCATAATATGATCCCCTGTGCGGGCATCCAGGGCAAAAGCCAAATTCCCTTGGTGGTATAGGGTCTTTGACCAGCGTCGACATTTTTTCCTTGTACGAGTCGTTTTTCCATGAGACCTGGAAGATATCCCCAATCACGCCGAGGAGATGGCCTGGAGATAGTTCCCCGCAGGATGGTATATGGCCCGATGCCTTGCCAAAATACGTCTTAACTCCGACCTCTTAATACGTCTTAACTCCGACCTCTTTGCCCAGGTCTGCTGCCAGGGATTTGACATTGTCCTCAAGAAATGGGTCCACGTCCTCTGCAAAGAGAATCTGATCGCTGGACTTTAGATGTTTTTCCAGTAGTCCTTTTGGCAGGGGCCAGGTTGTCCCAAGTTTCAGAATGCCTACCTGATCCCCCAGACCGAGAATCTCGACTGTTTCTATCACATAATTCCAGGCACACCCCGAAGATATTACCAGGAGCGCCGGCCGGTCCGGGCCATCATAACGGTTGAAAGATGAATCTTCAAAGTAGTCCCTCCTGGCCCGGTTTAGTTTTTCATTCCTAACTTCGTGCTTAAGGACCACTGGAAAGGTGTGAAAAGGCGTATCCGTATCAAAATAGGGGCTGGCATCAAAGTCCGGCAGGTCACCGATTGTGACATTTGATCGTGTGTGGGAAAGCCGGGACACGCTCCTGATCATTACAACATTTTTGATACCTTCGGAGAGTTCAAAGGCCCACCGTACCATTTCAAGGGCCTCCTTAGGAGTGGCAGGCTCGAGTAACGGAATACCCGCCAGACGGGCAAATACCCTGGCATCTTCCTCGTTTGTACTTGAGATTCCTGATGGGTCGTCGCAGGTAACCAGGATCAATCCGCCTTTTGTTCCAGACATGGTAAGGTTTGTCAGGAAGTCAGACGCCACATTGACACCATTCTGTTTCATGCTCACCAAGGCACGGCATCCTGAAAACGAGGCGGCTGTGGCAGCTTCAAGTGCCACTTTTTCATTTGTTGACCATTCCACGTAAATTGGCAGATCTTTAGCAGCCTCGGCCAGGGTCTCAATGATTTCAGATGAAGGATTTCCCGGATACCCTGCACAAAAGACAACCCCGCCTTCCAGGGCACCACGGGCAATTGCTTCATTTCCCTGAAGCAATAGGTCGGACCCGCCCCTCTTTTGAGTGATTTCTTTCATGTCTTACTCCAACGTGATTCCTTAATTTGATAACCTCGTCAAAAGTCGGATTTGACCTTATCTGTCATTCCTGCGAAAGCAGGAATCCAGTGATTTCAAGCAATTATGGACTCCCGCTGTAGTTTATCCCGCACTTAATGCGGGGCGGGAGTGACGTAATTTTGACTTTTTACGAGTGCATTAACCCTTTAATCGCTCAATCCCTGTTTTTTTTCCTCTCGCCCTTTTATTCCGGGAAGCTTCTTTCAAATGTTCGAGGTTTTCTACGGGCAAATTATTCGTCTCAAGCCACCCTTCCCTAACAGCTGCATTAAATAGTTCAGCGCCCCTGTCCGTTCTGATCACAACCGTGTTCCATCCGTCATTACCTTCCACTGTTCCAACGGAAATATCAGCCATTTCAGCTGTCATATCCTGACATAATGTACATCCCTTTTGAATCAGGTGCCTGATATCAGACAGGGGAAAACTTTTCTGCCCTTTCTCGGTCATGACCTGGAATATTTCTGCGGGAGGTGGTGGAATATCGAATTTTTTTACAGCACCTTCCACGTCTTTTGTTTTTAAAAAGGCCTCAAGCCCCCGATAATCAACAGCCCATGTACAGAAAAGACCGATTTTGAGTGCAATACGACTGTCCATCTCCTCTCCATCCGGTTTCATGAGCCTCATACGGGCCAGGGCCTCCATCTGGCAGGGAAGTCCAACCATGCATAAACTGTCTTCTCCGGCCTTTATTGCTTTATTCAGCGCAGAGAGGCCCCCGGAGGCCGAATATCTCGAACCGGCGCACTTGAGCACATCGGACCTGTTCATGGCTAAAGTTCCGGCAGGAGATAAGCGGTTACCCGAATCGGTCAAAACAGCCGACTTTATGTGCCCTTTCTCAAGGGAGTATATGAGAAGGGAAGATACAACACCCCCATACTGGGCTTTTTCCCTGATCCCTTTATCCCTTGCCCGGGCCATGATTACATCTTGATGGGGTCCTATTTCGCCCTGTCCGGCATTCGTTCTTTCCAGTTCAGGGGAGGTTTCTTCATAATCGGCCTTAGGGCATAATTGCAGGCATCTCCAGGTATCGGCATTACACTGGTCGGTCATTACAACTTTGCCGTCAAAGTATTGAAAATAAGGGCAAAGTCCCACGCAGGCACCACACCCGATACAGATACCTTGATTTATAACTTTTTCAACTAAGAGGGTCTGGCCTTTTAAAATCAAATCTTCCATGTTTTAATAAAACCTCATTTTTTTTCTTTGAAAACCATATTGTTTGGTCGTGGATTCTTTACCCCGCCCGCAGAAAGCCACGGCTTTAGTCCCGCCCTTTTGTGGGCGGGATTAAGGGCGGGATGTCGTACCACTAAGTCCCGCCGTTTGCGAAGCAATTCGGCGAAATTAAGTGGCGCCACGGACTTGCCCGTGGGGCTCCACCTGTTGAGTGCGAATACTCAACTTATATTAGGGCAGAGAAATAGGTCAAGGTCAAAAAGAAAGGCTGGATGTGGAAGTAAAGGCGTAATGATATGCGCCGGCGTTTCAGGCGTTGCCATTGCTCAGACCAGTTGTTTCTTGTAGTACTGATAATACTCAAGAACCTTATTGACATAGTACCGGGTGGCCTTGAAGGGGGGGATACCTTGGTATTCTATCACTTTTCTGGTCCCGGCGTTATATGCTGCGACAGCCAACCTGACATTGCCACGAAACTGCATTAGGAGCTGTTTGAAGTACTTGACACCGGCATTAATATTTTGCTCCGGGTTGAAGATATCTTCAACACCTAAGGCTTCGGCTGTCCTGGGCATCAACTGCATCAGGCCCATAGCACCTTTTTTGGAAACGGCCTGAGGATTATATCCGGATTCAGCCATAATTATGGCCTTTACAAGGGCAGGATCGACCTTGTGCCGGCTGGCCGCTTCAAGGATAATCGGATGAAACACACATTCCTTTGTGTCAGAATAGGAACCGACTACCGGGAACGGGAAAACTTCTGTTTCACAAACAACATTGTTGTCAACTGGCCGAATTGTTTTCTGTACATCACGAGGCATAAATCCAGACACGGCAAAGAAGACTGTGGCACCAAACAGCACCCATTTGGTGAGGACAGGCAAAAATGGATGTATCACTGACTCTTCGTCCATTGTTGACC
The DNA here is from genome assembly GCA_019308785.1 of Deltaproteobacteria bacterium. GTDB lineage: Bacteria > Desulfobacterota > DSM-4660 > Desulfatiglandales > Desulfatiglandaceae > JAFDHL01. Next base: position 16,396 of record JAFDHL010000020.1, on the reverse strand, counting down.
TCCATTCTTCTCCAAACAGAAGATTGATGTTGCTGATACTTGCTCCAATCATCCTCGATATCACTGATATATTGTGATATCTTACTGGCAAATTACTATATATTGTGGTAGATGTATAATTGTTTGTCAAGCCATTTTTGTAATTCATTGACTTTTTGTCATGGCTGACATAATGAAAAAAACTACAAGGGGGAAGTTTTCTATGTATGAAGAGATAAAACAGGCTGCGGACTTTTTGGCCTCTAAGATGGCGGTATCACCCAAGATAGGGATGATTACCGGGACCGGGTTGGGAACCCTTACGGATAGTATGGAGGTTGGTTTTCGTCTTGCCTACAATGAAATCCCCAACTTTCCACAATCAACTATTGAAGGACATAAAGGGACCATGGCCGTCGGAAAACTTGCCGGCGAACCAGTAATTGCCCTGGAAGGCCGATTTCACATCTACGAAGGCTATACGCCTGCGGAAATCACTTTTCCGGTCAGGGTGATGGCTGAGCTGGGGATAAAGCATCTCTTGATATCCAGTGCTTCAGGTGGACTCAATCCCAACTTTGAAACCGGTGATCTGATGGTCGTGACAGACCATATTAACCTGACAGGAACAAATCCGTTAATCGGTCCAAATCTTGATTCATTCGGTCCCCGCTTCCCGGACATGAGTGCTGTTTACGACCCCGATTCAGTCAGATTGGCGAGGAATGAGGCCTTAAAGTTGGGGATCCTTCTCAGGCAGGGAGTCTATGTGGGTATTACCGGACCGAGCCTTGAGACCCCGGCAGAAACCCGATTCTTAAGGATGATCGGGGCCGATGCAGTGGGGATGTCAACTGTTTCGGAGGCCATTGTGGGAGTGCATTGCGGCTTGAAGATCATCGCCATTGTCGTAATTACTAATATGAATCTGCCGGACTGCATGGAACCGACATCCTTGGAAAAAGTCATCGCCACTGCTCATAAGTCCGGTTCAGAGCTCACAACCCTCTGGAAAAGGATTATTGAAAAAGGGTTAACGTGAAAATTCGATCTTTCGTAGACACCCACGGGCTCACGCCCGTGGTCCTCTGCCTGTTCTTGATAGGATTTTTCATTTGGGCTTGATGCCAGGCTCGAAGTGAACTGATGGAGAATTGTTTATGTATTCATTTGATATTATAATCAAAAACGGCACAATTCTAACCATGGATAGTAAATGCTCGGTCCTTAAAAGGGGTCTGGTGTGTATAGAAGGTGATACCATTTCCCATATCTGCTCAGACGATGAAAACACTTTTGAGGCCGACAAAATAATAAATGCAAAAGGCGGCCTGATTCTCCCCGGCCTTGTGAACGCTCACACCCATGCCGCCATGAGCCTTTTCAGGGGCCTTGCAGATGACCTGCCCCTTATGGAATGGCTTAACAACTATATTTTTCCTGCTGAGAGCAGGATGGACGCTGATTTTGTTTTTACGGGAACACTTCTCGCATGTGCTGAGATGATCATGTCCGGCACCACAACATTCTGTGACATGTACCTCTTTGAAGACGAGGTGGCAAAGGCTGCACGGTTGACTGGAATGAGGTGTCTTGTGGGAGAAGTACTGTATGATTTTCTCTCCCCAAACTACGGCCCCATAGAAAAGGGCCTGGCGTATACCGAAGAGTTGATCAAAAAATGGCAGGATGACCCGCTCGTTAGCATTGCAGTGGAACCCCATGCAACCTATACATGCAGTCCTGATCTGCTCCAGGCCGCCAATAAATTGGCCCTTGAGTATAACGTTCCCCTTATTATCCACGTGGCCGAGACAAAGAGTGAAATTTCTGAGATAAGAAAGAAATACAACAAGAGACCGTTCGAACATCTCGAGTCTCTTGGCGTTTTAGGGCCACACTTTATTGCAGATCATTGCGTTCATATAGATGAATCTGAGATCAAGAGAATGGTGGAGCATGGTGTAAAAGCCGTTGACAACCCGGAGAGCAATATGAAACTGGCGTCCGGTATCTCACCTGTCTCCGAACTGATCGCCAGCGGTGTAACTGTCGGGTTGGGTACGGATGGGTGTGCCTCCAATAACAACCTGGATCTGTTTACTGAGATGGATACGGCTGCAAAGCTTCACAAGATTGAAACCATGGATCCGACGGTATTGGACGCCGTAACGGTACTGAAAATGGCGACAATCGAAGGCGCTAAGGCCTTGGGTCTGGAAGATATCACCGGCTCTATCGAAGTCGGGAAAAAGGCCGATATCATTATTGTGGATACAAACAAGCCACACCTGACACCCATGTACAACCCCTATTCTCATATTGTTTATGCGGCAAGGGGAAACGATGTAAGCCATTCCATTATCAACGGTCAACTTGTCATGGAAGATAGAAAGCTATTGATTGTTGATGTTGATGAAATCATGTCAAGAGCAAGGAATAAATCAAAGCAATTTCAGGACATAGCCAGATTTAAATAGCCTCCAGCACAAAGCCCATGACATGTCCAATCTTTTTGTAGTCAGGTTCATGCATAGCTATTTCTCTTGCTATCTTGTTTATTCTTGCATTAAATCTTGGCTGATCCGGTAAAACCAACAGGGGATGGACAACTCGACTGATAAGGTAATACATTCCAAAATGATGTTTCAAAAGAATTTTAAAATACGTAGACAGAAATTCTTCAATCTCTTTTTCTTCAAACTTCAATGAACTAACATTATATTCTGCTCTATCCGGAATAGGTTCCAGCCCTACCTTCAGTCTTAATTCATTGAGTCGTCTTAAACCGTTGAGAGTGCCCTCAACCATAATGTAAGCGCCTCCTTTCTTAAGGACCCTGTGAAATTCACGAATAACATTATATTGAGTATCTCTGTCAGGCAAATTAAGTAAACACCGTTCACTGACAACCACGTCAAAATAGTTATCCGCATGATCTAATTTGCGAACATCTCCCACCTGGAAAATGGGAGAACTTATTATTTCACCTTTAGATTTCTCCCTCAAATGTTCAGCACCCTTTATCATTTCCTTTGAAAAATCGATACCGACTATTTCGGCTTTTAGCACTTTTGCGATACGTATGTCCGTGTAGCCATTTCCGCACCCAATATCAAGAATTCTGGGAATTATTTTTTGACTGTTGGCATTAGTCTTTTCCCGAATGCAATTAATTGTAAAATCTATTTCAATCTCTCTTAAATTGAAATCTCGGGAAGTAACATATAGCTCTTTTCCATCCCGAGTATCGTAGTCAGTTCGAACAGCCTGAACTCTTTTTTCTATTGTGGACTTATCATACTTCTCAAGTACCCGAGCCTGCGACTCAATGACGTCTTTAGGTGCGGTATCCGTAATAAATGAATACAAATCATGTAAGTAGAAAACCCCTAAACCTGGATTGTTCGATACGTACTCCAATAGTTCTACCAGAAAAGTGTATACCCCTGCTCCCTTAAAGACGAGTCTCTTCCAGTTTTCGTCCACATCCTTTTTAACGCTTTCATAATAGTCCATATCCGGAGTATTCAAAGCCACATGGATGGGATGAAAATTAAAAACCTTTAAACCGGGGGTTTTAAGAAAATCCTTTACATGAGACAAATCCCATATTTTCTCTCTTAGAGCATACGTATCATCCTCAAGAAACACCGGAAACCTTAAAAGCCCGGAGAAATGTTGCAGCGGAACCAAATTGGGTTGTAAATGCAAGCACAGGTTTGAGTCATACCTAAAACCTCTGGCATAGAATTCTTCGGCAATTAATTTATTGTCAAAAAAAAGATGAGACCTGAAACATTTTGCGTCCGGCCACAGGTCCACGAGATTAGTGATGATTTCCTCTAAATCCGACCCCTGAGTACTGCCGGAAAGAAAATTAGGATGAAGACCAACATATCTTGTTTTGCTACCCTTGTAATGCTCCTTGATAGTCTCAGAATGATGGGTTATGAATGGAGTAAGTGGTATCCCGTGTTGCGAAAATATATTCAATATTTCCTTGATCATCGACTCCGGTGCCCAATCTATGTCACTGGTAAAACAAAACGCTGGCTTTGTAGCTAAGTCTTCGAAAAACGATATATTCATATCTGACATATGCCCTCCGTTAAGTATTAGTCTGAAATTTTGCCCGAAATGCTATTCATCTCCATTAATTGAAATTGGTAAAGATTGTCAATGGATTTGATTTTGACAGAAGTGATGAAATTATTAGCTTGAAATAGATTGAATCGTTCATTTAAATTGAAATATTGCTCTGTATCTCTTTTTTCCTTGGAAAATGGGTCCTGACAGGGAAAAGCAAAAAAATTGCACACCAGGATGTTTGTTGTGAAGAAACGTCAAGACAACACCCCTTTTATCGCCTTGGGAAGCAGGTTGCAAGGTGTCCCTGAGGTTCTCACCCTCGGTGTGAAACCCAACTTCCTGGACTACACTCCCTATGAGAGAGAATTGATTTCCAACGCCAGGATCATCCTTTTCCCAACTCTCAACTATGCACAGTTTTTCACAACCATGGGAAAAACTATCTTTCCGAGCCTTGAAACCTACCTCTATGCGGATGAAAAAATAAAACAGACTACCCTGTTCTACATGTTGAGCATACCTCACCCACGCACCAGGATTTACTATCATCTCCATCACCGGGATATACTCAAGGACTTTACTTTTCCCTTTATCGGCAAGTTGGCCAGGCGATCTGCACAGGGCAGAGGAGTATTCAAGATTGAGAACGCAAATGAACTTGCTGCCTATCTGAAACTCACCAAGGTGGCATACATCCAGGAATATCTAACGCATGACAGGGACCTGCGGGTTGTGCTTATCAATTATGACCCTCTACTTGCCTACTGGCGGATAGGAACCCCCGGAAATTTCAGGACCAATCTCTCACAGGGGGGAAGGCTCAGCTTTGATAATATCCCGCCGGAGGGCGTGAGACTGGCCCGGGAATCTGCTAAGAACTGCAAATTTAATGACGTTGGAATGGATCTTATCAACTGCCGGGGGAAATGGTATGTTATAGAGGCAAACATGAAATACGGGCGTAAGGGATTGAAAACGAAAGGTCTTGACCTGAAAGAAATCATGCGGCAAAAACTTCTTTCAGGAAAACTGTTTGGTCAGAAGTCTAATGTTTAGAAAAAAACGACACATCATTCTATTAATCCTCTGCGGACTAATTCTGGCCCCCGCCTCTTTTCTTGGATATACGTATTACAGGGTGAGCCGTGACGCCTCCACCCGCATCCAGAGGGGGGCTATCGAACGTGTTATTGCTTCGGAAAGCCATGTTTATCATGATGACGGTCAGACGCCCATTGGCGTCTTCTTTGAAAAAACCCACCGTAAATATATCTATTACCAGGAAATCCCCAAAGTATTCATGAAGGCCCTGATAGCCGCCGAGGACAGAAATTTCTTTAACCACCGGGGTTTTGACCTGAAAGCGATGCTCAGGGCCTTTTTAGCAAATATAAAGGCCGGAAAAGTTGTACAGGGTGGCAGCACAATTACGCAGCAAACGGCCAAAAATATATTCAGGCGCGAAAAAAGATCTTACATGGCCAAACTAAAGGAATTGATCCAGGCAATTCTTTTGGAAGGAAAGTATACAAAACAGGAAATACTCGAGATGTACGCAAATCAATTCTTTGTAAACGGCTATGGTAAGGGCCTCAGAATTGCAGCTCAGTATTTCTTCGGCAAAGATGCGAAAGATCTCGATCTGGTGGAAGGTGCCTTCATCGCCGGTTCGGTCAAGGGGCCAAACCGGTACAACCCGTTCATCAAAAAGAGCGATGCAGAAAAGACAAAAGCCGCACAGTTAGCCAAACTGCGAAAGGACTATGTGCTCTCGAACATGCTGAAAATGAACTTTATCACTAAGGATCAGTATATCGAGGCTAAGGATCAAGATATCCCGTTCAAGGAGGGACAGATCACCTACCGGTTGAATGTCATCCTTGATTATGTTCGCGAACAGCTTGAATCCGACTACTTCAGCGCCATCCTTCGGGATCAGGGAGTAGAAAATATCGCCACATCCGGAATTAATGTCTATACCTCCATCAATAAGGAAATCCAGGAAGCAGCCTTAAGGAGCCTCCGCACCCATTTGCCGCTAATTGACATCAAGCTAAATGGATACACCCCAGCGAGGACTGCTGATATATACCACACATTGCTTGGAAAAGGCCTGAATAAATCGAGGGATAACCTACCCTTTCTGTCACGAATCAGCCATATAGATACGGCCGGAGAAAATGCACGGCTTGTCGTTTCCTGGGACCACGGCGGAGGAATTATTAATTATGAAGGGCTCCAACCAACGGGTGAGGCCTGGCTAAAATGGAAATTGGGGAACTGGGCCGTGTTTGACAGAAAGCATGTTCGCGCCTTTTTGAAGAACTTCACTATCGGAGATCTGGTTCCCGTCAAGTTGATGGACTCGTGTGCCACCAACGGTGAAACAAAGCTTATGCTCTCGAGTGTCCCGGGATTAGAGGGCTCAATCGTAGTCGTTAAAGAAGGTTTGATAAAGGCCATGGTAGGGGGATTTTTTAACCGTTTTTTCAACCGTGCTGTTGATGCAAAACGGCAATTGGGCTCCATCTTTAAGCCAATCGTCTATACGGCCGCCCTCCAGCTAAAGTGGAATAGCCTCGATCCGCTGCAAAACGTGAGAGATATGTTTCGATTTGAAAATACCCTTTACGTGCCTCGACCTGACCATACACCAAAAAGCAATAAAGTCTCCATGGCATGGGCCGGGGTAAAATCGGAAAACCTGGCCACTGTCTGGTTGCTGTACCACCTCACGGACCACCTGAATATGAATGAATTCCGGCAGGTTATGAGTATTGTTGGGCTTGATAGAAAAGAGGGCGAGTCTTACCTGGCATACAAAAACCGGATAAGGGATAAACACGGGGTTGTAATAAACAAACAGGCCCTTACGGAGGCTGCCTTTGAAAAATCCAAAAAGGAAGTCGAATCGGACATCATTTTCAGCGGGCACGAAGAGATATTGAGTAATCTTAACCGGTTACACTTCACGATGGACGAGAAAAAGCTGAGCATTGAAGCGCCCGAAGAACAACAGATCCTGCGATTCAGCTTCAAGAGGCTTAATAAGCTTAACCTGAAAATGAAAGCTGCATCTCAGGGCATTGAATCACTTCTTGAGCAATACGCCCTGAATAAGAATGCTGAGGTGAGGAAAAGGCTCTCCCTGTCCCTCCGCCATTTCTACAGAAACGATAGAAAGTATCATCGGGCTGAGATTATTTATCTGGAAGAAGTGGTTCACCCATCTACCATCCCCCTGCTCCCGCTTACTCCGGAATGGATCTTAAAAGGACCCACATCACTCCCAATCAAGGAAGTCCTGATCGACGGTCTGATTACCTCGGGAGTTCTGGATCTCATTCAAAAGAATATGAAAAAGAATTACAACCGGCTGGTGAGCCATAAACGTTATGATCCGGAGGTCCTTTTCAGGGTCCGGGACTTCAGAACCCTTGTCAATCTGTCTTATGTTGTTCACGTTGCCAAAAAAATGGGAATTTTCACAAAGCTGGACCCGGTGCTTTCATTTCCTCTGGGCCCTAATTCCATCAGCATTGTTGAAGCGGCCTTGGCGTATCAGACAATCATGACGGGCCAGGTTTTCCCCATATCTCCCGAGGGAGACCCTGCCCATATTCCCATTATCACCAAAATCGTGGACAGAGAGGGAGAGATCCTGTGGGAGTATAGGCCGGCTCCCAAAAAGGTCCTGTCAGACCGGCTTTCTAAGTTGGTGACTGAAATCCTGATGAAAGTCATGGAAACAGGAACCGGACGCACGGCAAAAGATGCTGTCCAATTGGTTTTAGAGGAAGAAGGGGAAAGCATAAGGGTTCCCATACCCTCTTTCGGAAAGACCGGCACTGCCAACCGTTTCACTAATTCCAGCTTTGTGGGCTTCATACCAGGCCCCAACAAGGAAACCGGCCAGCTTGATATACACAAAGGTTATGTTATCGCCAGCTATGTGGGTTATGATGATAACCGGCCCATGAAGGGGAAGCACCTGGCCATCTACGGCGCAACCGGCGCCCTGCCCCTCTGGACTGACACGGCAAATGCCATAGTAAATACCCAGGGTTACAAGAAAGACCTTCAGCCCGCTGATCTGGTATTCAATCCCTTACCAGCACAATTTCTCGAAAACGAGGAATTCCGCACCGTGCCGATCTCACTCTTGACCGGGCTGCCGCTAAACACCTCAAAAGAGGCGTCTGATTCCTCACCGTCCACAGGAATACTTGCCGAGGTTGAGGATTATGGAGAGAAGTGGAGGTTATTAAGACGCTTTGAGCCCGCTGGAAAGAATTAGTCAAACCATTGATTCTTCCTGCCCCTCTGTAATGTTTTATTTCATCTTTGAAAACCACGTCCTGCCCCGCATAGCGGGATCTTCGATGGGCGTTTTCAGAGGCCATTGGCTTTGCCTGGATAGACCTCAAAGAGTGCCTAAAATGAGCTAAAGTTTGAAAAGGAATTCCTTAACTTTAGTCACTTTAGATCACTTTAGTCACTTTACACTCTTGTCCCCCTCCTGTTTTCAGTAAAACTTATGGGATATGTTCAGCCTTTAAAGGATGGACTGCGGGATTTAGAAATTTATATAATTACTATTGCAGATTAATATGTTAGGATTTACTTTGAATCAGCCGTGTAGCTTTAAACTGTTGACAAAAAGTCGAGTGCGGAATTATCAATACAGAACCTGAATGCTGATCCGCCGGATTGAAAGCTTATGAAAGAGAACGAAATGAAGAAAATTATCAAAGGATTCCTTTTGATCCTTTTCCTGGTTTTTTCCTTTGGATGTGTCCCCACTCCTGAAAGACGTGCTGTGGTTTCACCTGAACCCAAGACCAAAACCATCCCTTTGATGTCAGCCCAACTTCTTGATAAGAGAATACGTTTTCTTACCAGTGTATTGGAGGAAGAAGGCCTCTCTGTTAAGTATAAAGAAATCGCATCAAATCTCCTTGAAGCCTACAAATCGGTCAAAAGAGCCTCTTACGGCAACCTTGTTGAAGTAGAATACCGCAGAACCCTCAGTTCGCTCTTTCACCACCTTAGTCTTATAGACGAGAACTGTTTCAATAAAGAAAAAGGCAGTATCCGGGATTATTCGGACGCCATCAGACTCTTTGCCAACAAGAGGGATAAAATCGTTGACGCATATGTTTCAGGAGACTTCAAGGGCGTAATCAAACAATGCCTGAAGTTAAAGGCGAATTTCGGTCCTGACGCCCTGACCCCTGAAATTGCACTGCTTTTCGCTATGTCTTTAGCTGAAGAGGGCATGCTGGAACAGGCTATCAATATCGGGGAAGGAGTAATCCACGCCCTGGATACAATGCCGGACCTAATCCATTTGAGGGCCCGAATGGCGGAACTGCAGCTAAAGGCAGGAAAAAGAGAAAAGGCGCGGCTTGTTTATGAAAAACTGACCGATACCCTGGACGAACAGACAGCCATTCTCCAGTCACTCAATAAAAGAATCAGCGAAAAGCCGGCCACACCGGGTCTTGAAGGGATTGTCGGAGAAAAGCAACTGGGGCCCGAAGCAATGTCCCATGTGGAAAGTACGGGTGATAAATTCCTTCAACAGGTGGCGCAGTTGGTCCAGGAGCACAGGTTTGGTGAAGCAATGGATTTGCTGGTATCGAAAAGGGATGAGGCCCAGTCAGGTGCCGAGATAGAGGCGTTGGAACAGGCAATCAAGAGCGTGGAACTGGCAGAAGAAAAATACATTGAGGAAAAAATAGCCTCAATTTCAATGAGGAAAGAAACCCTGGAATTAGCCAGAAAACTCCTTGATAACGAACAATTAGAGGAGGCCATATCAAACCTTAATGCCCTGGAACCGCAAGAGGAAGACAGCCGTGAGATCAGGGAGCTCAGGGAACAGGCCATCGAAAGGCTGATTAACCGGGAAAGAAACCGGGCTGCAAAGCTCTTTTTGGCTGCAAGAGATACCCGGGATCCCGTAAAGAAAGAGGAATACCTCCGCTCTTCCTATGAAATACTTAATGCATTGGTTGATAAATATCCATCATCTCCTTTAAACAAAAAAATAAAAGACCATATTGCCAAAGTCTCTGAAGAGCTGGAAAAGCTGTGAATAGGCGCCCGGCATGAGCAATAAGCTTCAAAAAATCCATGTGGTTGGCCTGGGACAGTCATGTGTGGATTATCTGGGTACGACCACGCTATACCCGCCGGAAGACGGAAAAATAGAACTGACCGATCTCGACATGCGCTGTGGTGGCCCCGCCTCTACCGCCCTTGTCACCCTTTCCCGCCTCGGTATTTCAACTTCCTTTTTGGGATCCATATCCGATGATCTTTTTGGAAAAAAAATCATCGAGAATCTCAAAAATGAAAAAGTAGACGTATCCTATCTGAAAGTTACGCCAGGTTACACCTCACAGTTTGCGTTTATTGCCGTCACACAAAGAAGTGGAAAACGCACCATATTATGGCACCGGGGAAGCGTTCCCCATCTAAAGCCGGAGGACGTGGATTTAACTTGCTTCCCCAAGGCCCGGGTCTTACACGTAGACAGCTTAATGATCGAGGCGTCCATTGAAGCGGCAAGGCAGGCGAAGGAACTGGGAATGTATGTTGTAATGGACGCAGGCACAATGAGACAAGGCTCTAAAGAGTTGGCTCAACTTGTTGATATTATTATCGCATCTGAATCGTTTGCGTCCCCTTTAGTAGGTCTTGAAGCCCCTGTTAAAAACGCACTTCATGTACTCAGGGATCTGGGTCCCAAACAGGTGGTTATTACATTGGGCGCAAAGGGAAGCATTGGTTTAAATGATCAGGGGACCTTCCGCCAGGAGGCCTTCCAGGTCAAGACAGTGGATACCACAGGTGCTGGGGACGTATACCATGGAGCTTACATATATGGCCTTCTTCAGGGATGGGAAATGCCCAAATGCATGCGTTTTGCTTCTGCGGCGGCGGCCCTTAAATGCGAAAAAATTGGTGCCCAGACCGGTATCCCGGACCTTGGTGCTATCAAAAGCTTTACGAAAGAGGATGCCAGATAAAATTTTATATACGGAGGTAATTGACTGTGCCGCTCAACGAACTTCTTCCCAAAGCGGCTAAATTATATCCTGATAAAGAGGCCGTAGTTTGCGGTGATCTCAGGATGGACTATAAAGGTTTTGCCGAACGTGTCTGGCAGCTCTCAAACGGCTTGATCAGGATGGGTATTAAGAGAAATGATCGTGTCGCAATTCTTCATGAAAATTGCCATGTTTTTCTTGAGGTATATTTTGCCACAGCCCATCTGGGCATAATCCTGGTTCCGCTCAACTTCAGGCTCTCAAAAAAAGAGCTTACCATGATCTTAAACGACAGCCGGCCGCGAATATTAATTGCCCAAAATACCTTTCATAATAAGGCAGCAGGTATTCCAGACCTGGTTCCTCATATTGAAAAGATAATCTGGACCCAGAGATCAACTGAAAGCGGGTCAGGCCCCATGGATCTGGATTATGAGGCCTTGCTGAAGGAACAAACAATAACGCCTCCTCCCGAGCTAAACATAAAGGATGACGACGTGGCTCATCTTTACTACACAAGCGGAACTACAGGTCGTCCCAAAGGTGTCATGCTGACCCACAAAAATGTAAAAAGTCATGCACTGGGCACAATAGCAGAACTCCATTTAGCTGACAGTGATCACTGGTTTCATGTGGCCCCCCTGTTTCACTTAGCCGATGCATGGGCCACCTTTGCCGTCACCTGGGTTGGCGGAAAACATGTATTGATACCCGCCTTCGATCCTAAGGAAGTGCTTGATCTGATTGAGCAGGAAAAGATTACCCTCAGCAACCTTATCCCGACCATGCTCAATATGATGGTCAACCATCCCGATGTGGGCAAATTCGATTATTCAAGTTTGAGGGTAATTCTAAGCGGCGGTGCGTCCATTGCGCCCGAAACCGTGCGAAAGATCATTGAAGTCTTCAAATGTGATTATATCCAGACATACGGTATGACAGAAACAAGTCCCTATTTGACCTTGTCCATTCTCAAACAGCATCTCAAGGAGCTGTCATGGGAAGAGCGATTGAGATACAAGGCTCGTACAGGACGGGAATTCATAAATGTGAATCTTAAGGTCGTGGACGATCAAGGCAATGAGGTAGCCAAAGACGATAGACAGGTAGGTGAAATCATTGTTAAGGGAGACATCGTAACTCCCGGATATTGGAATCTTCCAGAAGAAACGGAAAAGGCCATCCTGGATGGTTGGCTCTATACCGGGGATATGGCCGTAGTAGACAGTGAAGGGTATGTCAACATTGTTGATCGAAAAAAGGACATGATCATAACCGGCGGTGAAAACGTCTATTCCACCGAGGTGGAAAATGTCCTTTACACGCACCCTGATATACTTGAGGCTGCCGTTATTGGCGTGCCTGATGCCCATTGGGGTGAGGCAGTTAAGGCATGTGTGGTTCTGAAAGATAGTTGCAAGCTGGATGAGAAAGAAATCATCTCATTTTGTAAAGAGAACCTGGCCCATTACAAGGCACCCAAGAGCGTGGATTTTCTTGAAGCGTTGCCAAAGACCGGTTCAGGCAAGATCTACAAGAAAGGCTTAAGAGAGCCTTATCTTTAAAAGCAGGACAAGAACACCAGCTTCTTCATTTCCTCATAGCCCATCTCCATCAATGGTTTAAGGTTCACAATATCAGCGGTATTGTACTGGATCAAAGTCTCAAGTGCACTCCTGTCACCCCACTGGTATGCCTTCCAGAGCAGAACAGCCTCGTACCCATCCATGCCGTTTATTTCGGAAGCGCGCATAAGGCCGAGTGCTTTTTCGATTTTCTTGAGGCCGCCTGTATAGCCCAGCTTTTTTAATAAGAACCGAAGATCAATATGGGCAGCGGGCAATGAAATATTCCTGAACCAGCGACGAATAATTGGCAGATCAAAGCTGGCTCCGTTAAAGGTAATGACCAGATCGTACTCAGCAATGGCGATTTCAAATTCATCTAAGTTGATTCCATTTATAAACGATTGGACCATACGACCATCATAGATCCCTATAACAGTGATCTCCTCAACCCCCTGGAAGCCCCCGCTCGTTTCTATATCCAGATACACCGCCTTTTCTTTAAAGGTCTTGAAAAGGCGCCACATCTGGCCTGAGGTCAGGCGATCCGTGAAAAACCCGATATCCTCATGGTGTTCTATAGAGGCTTCTAATTCATGTTTGATGAATTCATCGCGGCCCGAAGAGAAAACCGTTTCCTCATGTCTTAAAAAATCGTTCCAGGTCATTATACCGCTCTGCCAGAGTTTCTGTTCGGTTTTAGGGCCGATCCCCTGGATATGGATAAAGGTATGTTCGAGCAAAGGTTGACTCACCGCTGTTCTACGAGATGTGGAGAAGTTGTTTGACATAAGGAAGGCATGTTTTTATCTCCGGTGGCCTTAGTTCTAATGTGATGGTCCCGTGATATCCGATCTCCTTTACTTTCCGAAAGATCTTTCCAAATTCAATAATCCCTTTCCCCACCGGAAGATGAAGGTCATCATCCGGCGAATCCCCGCCGCGATTGTCATGAATGTGGACATGTTTAATCCTTTCCGGAAATCTGTCAATAAACCCGTAACTGGTATTTTGATTTGAGAGTAGCTGGGCATGTCCAATGTCCAGGGTCAGATTCAAAAGGGGCAAAACCTTGAAGACGCCCGACAGATGGGTTGCGGTTTCGCTCAGGTTTTCAAGGCAGATTGTGATCCCCGCCTCTCGACCCTTATCAATAAGCCTATTGAGAAACCCAATCTTGTACGAAATCGCCTCCCTGCTCACAAAGCGGGGGTCTATCCAGAGGTGTATTGTTAAAACCCGCATATCCAGATCTGGCATGCCGGACAGGATTTGTATCAGTTTTGGGAAGTAACTGTTCTCCAGGGCTTTTATGTCATTTGGGTCCCCTTCCCTGGGACCATGGCACAGGTAGTACATGCCTGAGTTCTCCTTCAATTCTTTGTAGGTATTTTTCAGACGTATGAATTTGTCATTGTCCGTGATCGGGATCTCAGCAAACTGGAGCCCCAATTCATGGAGAGATACAACATCTTCGGGGCTCCGGGCAGTACCGCCTAAATGAATGTAGTTTTTGTCATTTGTCATTACTATACAATTGGTTGGTAATGTTCAAAACTGTTCGCATGGGATATAAATTCATCCGATTCCCGTGTATGGATTCTTAAGTCTGGTGCCTAAAAATCCGGACCGATCTTGTAAAAGTGAAGGGCATGGGGCTCTTTTTTCAGAATCGACTCGGTCAGAGCGCTGGACTTGGCAATCCTGCAAACCAAGGCGGGCGGCGGGCTGCCCAGGTTTAGGCCATATCCTGTGTCCTGGGCGTGAAGCACAGCAAGCTCCCCGCCCGCCTCAGGTAGCAGGAACATGTACAATCCAGCAACCAATTTTTCGATTCCTGAAAAAAGAGCCCCATGCCCTTCAAGATGCAAACAGTTTTGAATGTTACGAATTGGTTATGCATTGAATAATGGGGGGCGCTCATTTCTTCTTAATACTTAAACATGCCATTTTCATAAACAACCGTTTTTTTACCGTTATTGAGATGGGCTGTAACAGTCTTTTTTTCGGTATTCACAAGATCCCAGTGGAGAGCCGAATCATTGAACCCCAGGTTCTTTTTCATCAACTTTGTTAGTTTTGCAGTGTCCCCGTCGTATGTATCGGCGTAAGATGCTCCAACAGCCAGGTGACAGTTTCCGTAACGGCCGCCGTAGTTTTCGTCATAGAGGGTATTGGCCATAAACCTGTTTATCCTGGAAAACCTTTTGTCAGTCAGGGAAAATTCCCCTACCCTTCTGGCCCCTTTGTCCATGGAAAGCTGTTTGACAACAAATTCTTTACCTTTCCCGGCCCCTATCTTGACCGCAACACCCTTATCAAAGGTAAGCCGGACACCTTCAACATAATTGCCGGTTCTAAAAGATGGCTGGTTGGCGTAATAGATGCCTTCTGTCCCCCGCCAGTCCGGGGAAAGAAAGATTTCAAAGCTCGGAATGTTGTGGCCGGAAATCCCGACCCACTTTCGCTTTTTCCCGGGCGTGATCTTCAAATCAACGTTTTCTGATTCGACGTGGTAGTATTTGACGTCCATACTGTTCAGCCATTTCTTAACGGCCACAGCATCTTTAAAGATGTTCTTCCAGGTTTTGACCGGATCGGGTTTGTCCAGGTGACAGGCATTTACGATCTGATTTGTATATTGCCTGAGAGAAAGTTTTGCCTGCTTTGCAAGTTCCTCCGTTGGCATCATACAAAGGGTCCAACCGTATTTGCGTTTATCCTCCCTTTTCTGCAGTATTTCACGCAATTGTTTTCTTGCAACCGTCGCCTTTCCGATCTTTTTCGGATCAATGTCGCTAAGATGAGTTAGGGACTCCGGGGCGTGGAGAAAAATGCTGCCATTGAGGTTTTTACACAGTTCTTTTTCCCATGGGCCAATAAAAACAAGCTGTTTACTTCCGGCCTTCTCGTAAAAGTTGTGTTCCATGAGTGGTGTCAGCCCCGGTCGCAAAACCGGATTCATCCCCATATCCAGGAGCTTGCTTTGGAGGAATTCAGCTAATTTAATAGCTAACAGATCGAACCGGACCAACACGATCTCGCCTTTCTTGAATTTCTCTTTCCTTGCTGCCTTTAGTCCCCACAACAGGACATCCGAATATTTATCTAACTGTCTTTTGGTCAACATCATTGTCCTCCCTTTCAAATCTTCTTTTCTCTGGCCTCAAAGCAGGGGATACACAAGGTCTGTCCGAGAAAACGCCGTGTTCGTGATTCCATGGTCCGCTCCCCGCAAGCGTCACATGTAAGCCCTTCAAGGATTCGAGCTTTTCGTGGAACAGGAACTTGAGCAGGTGTGATTTCAAACAATTCATCCAGATCTGCTTCCATGATTCGTCTTGTCCGGGCCGCAGTAGCGCGTTTGAGTTGTTCTTTCTCTTCTCCGTTGAGATCCTGACTCATCGTCTTCTTTCGCAAATTCATGAATTCGTCATCCTGATGGCCAAAGATCTCAGGTTTTCCAACAACCCGGATGGCCTTCCCATCGGAACGGCGATAAAAGCTGAAGGCAAGTTTGCCGTAATCCAGGTGGACGAGGTTGCCTTTCCCATAGGTGCAGGAAAGCAGGAACTGGATTGCATCAACCGCACAATTGTCGTTTTCCACTACGGCCACAACATTTTCATCGGAAGAGCGGCCTACTTCCCGAAGGGCCACTTCCGCCGCCCGGATGCCAATGGCCAGGCCGGGACATGAATG
>JAFDHL010000256.1 GCA_019308785.1 Deltaproteobacteria bacterium | reverse complement strand
GCGGACGGTAAAGACATTTAGCCGGAAAAAGAGGTCCTCCCGGAATTGCCCCGTCTCAACCATCACGGATAGATCCTTGTTTGTGGCCGCAATAAGCCGTACATCCACTTTGACCGGCTGGGTCCCCCCAACCCGCTCAATCCGGGATTCCTCGATTGCCCGCAGCACCTTGGCCTGGATTGCCAAAGGCATGTCACCTATTTCGTCCAAAAAGATTGTCCCGCCGCCGGCAATCTCAAGCTTACCTATCTTTCTTTTATCTGCTCCGGTAAACGCACCTTTTTCATGCCCGAACAGTTCGCTTTCAAGAAGCCCTTCCGGAATTGCCGCACAATTAATTGCCACAAAAGGTTTTCCCTTACGCCGGCTGTGTTCATGAATGCTGCTTGCGAAAAGCTCCTTTCCCGTACCGGTTTCCCCTAAGAGCATGACAGTGGAATCGGTAGGGGCAACCTTTATAATCTGGTAAAACACTGCCCGCATGGATTTACTCTGACCAACGATCCGTGGAAACAACTCCCGGGCCTCAACCCGGCTCAAAAAATCCGTAACCCGGTCAAACATCCGGGTGTAACGGGTCATTTCATCTTTTTTTGCATGCTTATCTTCGGTTCCGGCAGCATTTACTACTCCGAGCGTATCTGTTTTTTTAACAAATCGCTCCATGGGATCAATAATAAATCTCACAATTAACACACCCGAGATAACCGAAAATAATACCAAAAAGACTCCCCAAAAGGCTACATGCCATACAGGGTCCCCCACTGCTTTTTGATAATAAATAGTCAGATTGTAAGAAGCGACCAAAGTCAACAGGGCAATCCCGGCAAAAATGATAGGAAGGAGAATATAAAGGCTGATATTGTATCTGATGTCTTTGATATTTTTGATATTTTTCATTCCTTCACACCCCATTAATTAAAATCCCTTCGACATCTTTGTAAGATCCCACATGGGTAAAAAAATTGAAAGGGCAAAAAAGCCCACCACACCGGCCAATCCAATGGTCAGCAGAGGGCCGATAGCCTCGGATAATTTTTTCATGGCATATTCCAGCTCTGAATCATAGTGCTCTGAGATGTCACTGAGCATTTCAGCCAGATTTCCGGATTCCTCTCCTATGGCAACCATATTAACAACAATGGGTGTAAAATATCTTGCCGACCTCAAGGGTTCGGCAATGCCGCGACCTTCCTCAAGCTTTTCACCTATCAGCTTAAATTCTCGTGAAATGGCAGTATTACCTATGGTTCCGGACAGGATCCTCAAAGATTCGAGAACGGCCACGCCACTGGATTGCAAAATGGCAAATATGCTGGCAAAACGGGACATGGCCGCCTTTATAAAAAGGGGGCCAATAATGGGGACCTTCATGAGAAAAGTGTCCCGGACATATTTCCCCTGTTCTGTCTTTAAATAGTAGATTAAAATCAAGGCAACGGCAACCACCCCTCCAAGCATGACATACCAGTAACTGCTTAGAAATTCATACAAAAATATGCAGATTTTGGTGGGAATGGGGAGCGCCACGTGGGCCTTATCGAATATGTGCACAAATTTCGGGATGACAAAGGTCAGAAGCACAAAAAAGGCAATAGAAAGAAAGATAAGCACAATCATGGGATACTGGAGGGCGGCTTTGACATCCGACCTTATCTTGTTCTCATGTTCTATGATATATGTCAGGCGATCCAGAACCTCCGGCAGGGCCCCGCTCGCCTCTCCTGCCTGCAACATACTGCAATATAAAGGAGAAAATACCTTCGGGTATTTCCTGAAGGCATCATAAAGACTCGTGCCTTCCTTGATGTCCTGATGCATTAAACCGGCAATTCTTTTCAGGCCCGGATTTTCTGTTTGATCCTCCAGTACCTCTAAAAGGGTTAACAGGGGTACACCGGCCCGGGTCATGGTTCGAAACTGTTTTGTAAATAGAATCAGATCCGCTGCCCTGACCTTGGTCAATATCCCCTTGATGCTGTTCCAGGCGGACGGCCCGGACACCTCTCCTTTCCATGTGACCTTGGATGGAATGAATCCACGCTCAGCCAGCATAGTATTGACCGCTGCAGGAGAATCGGCTTCAATCACGCCGGAGACGGTCTTACCGATTTCATCTATTGCCTGGTAGGTGAATTTTGCCATTTGATAACCTTGATTGTAACTACCCAGCTATTTAGGTTGAAGACTGAAGCCTGCCCGCCGCATTTGAGAAATCAAACCATACAACTCTTCTCTCGGAAACCTCGCGGTCACCCGATAAACCAATACTGCTAAATCGTCAGCCAACTCAAATGCACGGAGTTTTGTGTGATCACGCATGATCTGTTCCCTTCTACCTTCTACCTTCGACCTTCAGTCTTTACAGCCTTCCACCTTCAGTCTATCCACCTGAGTATTCAGCCCATAACCGCTGAAGCAGCCTCTTCCAGGGTCGTTATTCCCCTTCTCACCTTATCAGCAGCATCCTCCTGTAACGTCCTGAGCCTTCCCGCGTGTTGGACGGCCCGGGTAATTTCCTGTGCCGATCTCCTTTTCAGGATCATCTCCTCGATCATTTCATCCATGGGCAGGACTTCGAATATGCCTGTTCTGCCTTTATATCCGGTATTCAGACAGTTGAAACACCCCTTGCCCCTCATAAAATTGCTCCCCTCTAAGTTGTTCATTCCAAAGTGGGCCAGGGCTTCTTTCGGTGGTCTGTAAGACTCCTTACAATTGGGGCAAATCATCCTGACCAGACGCTGGGCAAATGAAACAAGCAGCACGGAAGAAACAAGGAACGGCTCAATACCCATATCCAAAAGGCGCGTGATGGCCCCTGCCGCGTCATTGGTATGAACTGTGCTCAGGACCCGGTGGCCGGTCAGGGCTGCCTGAACGGCAATTGTGGCTGTTTCGGCATCCCGGATCTCACCTACCATGATTACGTCCGGATCCTGTCTCAATATGGACCTGAGCCCGCTGGCAAAGGTCATGCCCGCCCTGCGGTTCAACTGTACCTGCCGGATCTTTTCTATCCGGTATTCCACAGGATCTTCAAGCGTAATAATGTTGACGTCCGGCTTATTGATCTTTTTTAAGATGGAATACAGGCTGGTGGTTTTGCCGCTCCCCGTCGGTCCTGTACTCAGAATCATGCCAAAGGGTTTGACAATCAATGATTCGATTTTCTCCATATCTCCCTGAGACATACCGAGCTGCTCCAGAGAATAAACGCCACCGCTTGAATCCAGCAGACGAAGGACAAGATTTTCACCATGGATCGTTGGTATGGTGGACGCCCTGATATTGATCTCCCTGTTCTGGGTCTTGACTGTAAACCTTCCATCCTGGGGGATCCTGGATACAGCAATATCCATGTTTGCCAGGATCTTGAGCCTGGACACTATAGGCAAAAACATGGACTTGGGCGGCACAGGTACTTCATGAAGCCTTCCGTCCACACGGAACCGGACCTGTACATAGTTCTTTTCCGGGCTGATGTGAACATCGCTTGCCCTTTCGCGAACAGCCTGCGACAGGATAGAATTCGCCAGTCGGACTATGGGGGCCTCTTCAGCCATATCCTGGAGGGAGCTTACCTGAACATCTTCGCCCCCTTTTTCCACTTCTATGTCCGTTTCTCCATACTTCACCTGCTGGATACTCTCCAGGACATCATCCAGATCAGAATATGCGCCGTAAAGGCTGCCGATCAACTGGTTTAGTTGCTGCTCCGCACAGATCACAGGCTCGACCTCGATATTCGTCACAGCTTCGACGGTGTCTAATGCCCTTATATCCAGGGGATCAGTTACACCGATTGTCAGGAGATTGGCCTTTCTCATTAGTGGAACCACCTGATGCTTCTGGGCAATGTCCGCGGGGATTACGTTTGTTAGGCTTAGATCAAGAGGATATTTTTCCGGACGATATTTTTCGATCTTTAGCTGCTCGGAGAGAAAATCTATGAGTTGAGACTCTCTGAGGATTCCCTGCCTGACGAGAAACTCACCCAGCTTTAATTTTGTGTTCCTCTTTGAAACCAATGCCTGTCTGAGCTGTTCTTGCGTCAACAGGCCACCGTCTATCAGTATTTCACCTAATTTCTTCTGTCCTTTCAATGCTAATACTCCAGTTGAACAAAAATTTTTAGTTATTTTCGGTCTGCGACCGGCATCCAGAACGTATTGAATTTACTGGATTCCGGCTGTAGTTTATCCCGCACTTGATGCGGGGCCGGAATGACGGAATTGGATTTTGTATCTCACTTATACGGTTTTCTTAAATTATCTGATAATCTTGCGTAAACACTTTACCATTAATACTCTGCCCATTTTACTTTTAAATTTATGCCTCAAATAGCGTAATACTTCCAAAAACCTAAAACAAACCTAAAACGCAGGATTGGCAAAAAAGACCGTATCCGCGTCCCATTCACCCCGGATCTTTGCTCCTGCAACAAGCACAGCGGGTAGCTTCTTCAGCGTCCTCCTGGCAGATTTCTCATCCGGGAAATACTTTCCGTACAATATCATAAATTTCAAGCCATCCCGCCTGTTCCAACAGGGAATAATCCCCAAACGCCGTACGTTACTGGAATGGATTCTCAAAAATCTGTAAGCGTCTTCGAGCCGGTCTTTGGTAGTTACGTGCACCCACCAGAATTTCAACGATGAAGGGCTGACCTCCAATGGGACAGCAGGAAAACGGATAAGCTGGCCCGGTTCGATCAGGTTCGGATCCCTGATTTCCCGGTTGAATTCGGTAACAAGCCTGAGATATTTCCGGTCGTAAATCCCGTAAACCTTATACATCAAGTTTCCCAGTGTATCACGTTTATGCACAATTATCTGTCCTAAGATGGCCGGGATTTTTTCATAACTGTCTGCTGTTTCCGAAGAGACTGTATACACCTCTTCCTCGGTAACTATTGCTTCAGACTCGCTGATAACCGGCGGTTTAACCGTCTCCATTGAGACAGCGGCATCTGCGCTCCCTCTTTCGGGAGATTGAATGGATGTCTGTCTAATCCTGACAATAGGCTGCCTCACCCTTATTTGGGTTTTAACAATTTGAGACAGTAAGGCCCTCCTTTCTTTTTCCCATGGTATTGGAATGGTGAGGTGTTCGGGAGCCACGGCAAGAACCAATACTACCACAAGTAAACCTGTCAAAACCGCTATCCTGACGGGATGCCACTTCTTTGGTAGGTCAGGGAAGGCCTCATTGACGCAGAAGCGGGCCACGGACCCACCGGCCCTGGAACGATTTTGAATGATCAAGGTCAGTATGACCCTATGACACAGATTGATAATTTTTCTGGGATAGCCCCCTGAGGCCCGATAGATAACACGCAAGGCCCAAAAGCTGAAAAATGAGGGTCTCTCCTCGCCATCACTTGCGAGCCCAAGCCGGTATCGTATCATAGACCTCGTTTCGCGAAAATTCAACGGGCCCAAAATATGGTACAAATTAATGCGATCCGCAAAGTTCTGGTGCTCCTCAATGCCCCTCTGGAATTCTTCCTGGGCAAAGATAACAATTTGTAGAAGCTTTTGATCATTAGTTTCGTAATTGAGAAATTCCCGCAGGATTTCAAGGCAAAAATCAGGCAGCTTTTGTCCTTCATCAATAATTAAGACAACTGTCTTTTTCTCGTCCACACCCCGATGAAAAAGATAGTTCTTTATGTTTTCCTTAAACTGCCAGTCACTGGTTCCGCTTTCGGCCCTGTTTTCTCCAAACATGCCTGCCACGGTGGAAAGGAAGAATTCCGTTGGTGTACTGAAATATGGATCAAGGATAAGGTGGGACTCCACCTTTTCATCGTTTGAAAAATTTCGGATAAGCCGGCGGCAAAGGGTGGTCTTCCCTGTCCCAATGTCTCCGATAATCACATTCAACCCACGCCGAAGACGGATAGAGAGCTCTATTTTTTGCAGGCATTTGACATGCTGCCGGGACTTGAAAAAAAAGTCGGGATCAGGTGAATTGGAAAAGGGCTCCCTGCTTAAATTGAGAATCCTGAAATAATCCATTTTTTTCGCCTGGAAAGCCTTTTATGTGCCTTTATCCGGGCTCCTTTTTTTCAGAATATAAGGGGTTATGAATATGAGCACATCCTCCATCAAGTTTTCCTTATTGGTTCCTTTAAAGAGGTAACCTAACAGGGGGATATCCTTGAGTCCGGGTATGCCGTCTTCAGATCCAAGCTTCCTTTGCCTGGTAAGCCCGGAAATGACAATAGTCTCGCCGTCCTCAACAATCAGG
>JAFDHL010000255.1 GCA_019308785.1 Deltaproteobacteria bacterium | reverse complement strand
TGATGTGGTTGTGCTTGACCTGAAGATGCCGGGTATGGATGGCATCACCACGTTAAAAGAGATCAAAAAACTGGATCTGTTTACGGAGACACTCATCCTGACCGGGCACGGATCAATTGATACGGCCATGGAGGCGATCAAATTAGGTGCATACGATTACCTGACAAAGCCGTGTGAGATCGGTGAACTGGTGGCTAAGATAGAAGGTGCATGGGAAAAAAAGGATGATGCACAAAAAGAGGATATGCAAGAAAAAATCCAGAAGGTAGTGGAATCCCCTAAATCGGCCTTCAGCCTTCAGAAGGTAGTGGAATCCCCTAAATCGGCCTTCAGCCTTTTTGGCAAGAAAAAATCCAAGAAATGAGAGGAATAAACCGGTTGACTTTTAAATAAAGGAGGTGTTATCGTCAAAAAATGAATGACAGTTCATTCATTAAACGCAAAGAATGTTATATTTTAAGGAGAAGGTAGTCAATACTATCCAATAAATAATCTTTTACTAAGAATAAGGAGAAACAAAATGGAAGAAGAAAAAGGTAGTGTTGAATCGGTTTACATGGAGAAAAGGGTGTTTGACCCGCCCAAGGAGTTCGTGGAAAAGGCTCATATTAATAGCATGGAAGAGTATGAGAAGCTCTATAAGAGATCGATCGAGGACCCTGAAGGTTTCTGGGCCGAGATGGCGGAAGAGCACCTGGACTGGTTCAAAAAATGGGATGGACCGGTGGAGGAATACAGTTTCAAGGATGATATCTATATACGCTATTTCGCGGGAGGAAAACTGAACGTCTCCTATAACTGCCTTGATCGTCATCTGAAAACGTGGAGAAAGAACAAGGCCGCCCTTATCTGGCAGGGAGAGCCTCTGGAGGAATCAAAAACTTACACATATCAGGAGCTTCATCGCGAGGTCTGCAAATTCGCCAATGTTCTCAAAAAATTCGGGGTGAACAAGGGAGATCGGGTCACTATCTATCTACCCATGATCCCTGAGCTTCCAATTGCCATGTTAGCCTGTGCAAGGATCGGCGCCATTCACAGCATAGTCTTCGGAGGCTTCAGCGCAGAGGCTTTGAGGGACAGAATACTGGACTGTAAATCAGATATACTGATTACCTGCAACTACGGATACCGTTCGGGAAGGGTGCTGCCGAGCAAGAAAAATGCCGATAAAGCCCTTGAGCGATGTCCTGATGTAAAGACATGTATTGTGGTCAATAGAATCGACAAAGAGACAGACATGAAAGAGGGGAGGGATCACTGGTGGCATGAACTCATGGCAGAGGCTTCTCATAAATGTGATGCTGAGCCAATGGATGCTGAAGATCCTCTGTTTATCTTATATACGAGTGGCAGCACCGGAAAGCCAAAAGGGGTCCTTCACACAACGGCCGGATACCTGCTCTATACTCTGCTGACCCTGAAATATTGCTTTGATTATAAGGATAATGATGTCTGGTGGTGCACCGCCGACATTGGCTGGGTCACTGGCCACAGCTATATTACTTACGGTCCTTTAGCCTTAGGGGCAACATCTCTTATGTTTGAGGGCGTTCCAAATTACCCGGAGCCTGATCGTTTCTGGGAGATAGTAGAAAAATATGGGGTCAACATCTTTTATACAGCCCCGACTGCTATTCGTGCGATCATGAAAAGCGGGGATGACTGGCCGGCCAAAAGGGACCTGAGCAGCCTGAGACTCCTCGGAAGTGTGGGCGAGCCCATCAATCCGGAGGCCTGGATGTGGTATTACAAGGTGATAGGGAAAGAAAATTGTCCTATTGTGGATACATGGTGGCAAACGGAAACGGGCGGTTTTTTGATCACTCCCATTCCCGGGGCCTTTCCCATGAAGCCGGGGTCTGCTTCCCGTCCATTCTTCGGAGTGGATCCTGTGATACTCCGGGCTGACGGGACTGAATCGGATGTGAACGAAGGGGGTCACCTGTACATAAGGAAGCCCTGGCCTGGTTTTATGCGAACTGTTTACGGGGACCCGGAACGATTCAAGGAGGTCTACTTCATCCAGACTCCCGGCTTCTATTTCTCGGGTGATGGCGCCAGAAAGGACGAGGATGGTTTTTTCTGGCTCATGGGCCGGGTGGACGATGTGATCAATGTATCAGGACACCGGATGGGGACGGCAGAAGTGGAAAGCGCCCTTGTGTCCCATGAGGCTGTGGCCGAATCTGCGGTGGTTGGTTTCCCCCATGACATCAAGGGACAGGGGATCTATGCTTTTGTAACCCTGAAAGAGGGTTTCGAGCCGTCAGATGAGCTTAAAAAGGCGCTCGTTGTACACGTCAGGACTGAAATCGGCCCAATTGCCTCTCCTGACAAACTCCACTTTACCCCTGCCCTTCCCAAGACCCGTAGCGGAAAGATCATGCGGAGGATTCTCAGGAAGATCGCCGAGGGCGCTGTTGACGAGCTTGGAGATACCTCCACCCTGGCTGAGCCTGAGGTGGTGGATAAACTCGTGGAAGGAAGACAGTAGCACACAAAGATCTCTTCATTGAGCCACAGGGAATGCCATGTCAGTGCCTGTTGGCCAATTATTCCCCCCCTTGTGGCTTTTTCCCTGGCGTATAGCAATACCGCGCCGGGGAAAAAGCCCTCTTCCATGCTTGCTTTTTTTAAATAGGGGGACAAGTTGAAGGAGAAAACCATGTCACAATCAGTTAAGAATAAGGGCTGGGTGGTTACATTTAGCGGAACAGGAATCAACCTCGCCCTCGGTATTCTCTATACATGGAGTATTTTTAAAGGGGCGATTAAGAAATCTATTGAGACAGGAGGCGAAGGCGCCTTCAACTGGGAACTTGCATCGCTGAACGACCCGTACGCAGTGTGCTGTTTATTTTTTGCCTTTGCAACGGTCCTGGCAGGGAAGTGCCAGGATAAGTATGGCCCAAGGATAACCGCCCTCATCGGGGGCGTTCTGGTTGGACTGGGCTTTATGTGGATTTCACAAACCACGGATTATGTCAGTTGGGTTCTTGGGTTTGGCGTGCTGGCAGGTGTGGGTATAGGTTTCGGGTATTCGGCTGCCACACCGCCCGGGCTTAAGTGGTTTCCTGCTGCAAAAACCGGATTGATCGCAGGGTTAGTGGTCTCCGGTTTTGGCCTTGCCTCGGTATATATTGCACCACTTTCAAAATACCTGTTGGGGGTTTGGGGTCTGCAAAACGCCATGTTGTTCTTTGGGATTGCATTCTTGATTGTTGTGTGCGGGCTTTCAATGCTTCTTGTGAATCCACCGGCCGGTTATGTGCCCGGAGAGGCAGAGACCACGGTCAGTGAAGAGAAAGAAGGCATACGTCTAACTCCTACAATTGCCGGATGGCTTCCGGAGTCCATTTCAGCCATTCAGGCAAAAAAAGAAATAGAAATGAACAATAGGGAAATCAAACCTTCCGAGATAATGAAGAAGGCCGATTTCTATATCCTGTGGTTTATCTTTTTCATAGGAGCCGGGGTAGGACTGATGGTGATTGGAAGTGTTGCCGGGATGGCAAAGAAGAGTATGGGAGAACTGGCCTTTTTAGTGGTTGCAATCCTGGCAATCGGAAATGCCGGGGGTCGAATCATTGCCGGAATTCTCTCAGACAGGATCGGTCGCAGTTATACGCTTATTATCATGCTTCTTTTTCAGGCTGTTTTGATGTTTGTTGCTATTCCCATCTTTGGCGGTGAAAGTACCAGTGCTGTCCTTCTTGTACTGATAGCTACGTTTATCGGTTTCAATTATGGGACAAACCTGTCGCTTTTTCCGTCCTATACAAAGGATCTGTGGGGAATGAAAAATTTTGGCATTAATTACGGAATTGTTTTTACGGCCTGGGGAGTAGGCGGATTCGTATTGGGCAGGCTCTCCCAGATGTTGAAGGCCAGCACCGGAACATTTACTTCTTCGTTCTTTATAGCCGGCGTGCTGCTTATCATCGGTGCTGCACTAACACTGGTATTGAAAGCCAGCTTGGCCCGGCAAGGACTTACACAGAAGAGGGTAACTTAAATCAAACCGACAAGGCTCCGCGATACTGGCTACTGGTTGTCCCGATGAGTCGGGACTGGGTAAAAAATAATTGTTTTGGAAAATCTATCTTGTTATTTCTATCCAGTATCCAGCCTCAAGCATCAAGTATCACGTGTCAGTTAAGTATAACCAGGTATTATAAAAGTTTGAGATAAATTTAAACTTTTAGGCTGTATTGATGGATAGTAACAAGCAACAGGCAATTAAAATAGAGTACGCTCATAAGGGCGCGATATTCACATTTACCAGAGGAGGAGCATATGGCCAATAGCACATACAAGATTATCGAACTGGTGGGGACAAGCAATAAATCATGGGAAGATGCCGCAAGGACAGCGGTTGAGACAGCAGGAAAGACTCTTGAGGAGTTGAGGATTGCCGAAGTCACCAGACTGGATGTGACCGTTGAAAAAGGAAAGGTAAAAACATATCGAACAAGGCTGAATGTCTCATTCAAGGTCCTTGTTTAAACGAAAAGTTAAGCCTATGTCCAGTTTTATGGCAAAAGGATTCACTTTGTGGTTCACAGGGCTTTCCGGTTCGGTAAAAAGTACGCTCGCTCAAATGATTTCCAGAGAGTTTCTCCACCGGGAGATCATACATGAAGTCCTCGACGGGGATGTGGTTCGTACTTATCTGAGCAAAGGATTAGGGTTCGGTTCAAAGTGCTTAAGTCTTGTCAATCCATTATAATGTTTGGTTATTGCACAAATGTTCCACGCAGTTCCGGGACCCGCCAGTAAACGGGAGTTAGGTAGAGTCCTCGGGCATGATCATAAGGCAGCTAAAGCCTGCCGCT
>JAFDHL010000254.1 GCA_019308785.1 Deltaproteobacteria bacterium | reverse complement strand
CATACCCTTCGCTTTGACAAGACCTGTCCGGATTTTTAGGCACCAGACTTAAGGATCCATACACGGGAATCGGATGAACTCATATCCCATGCATACACTTTTGAACGTTACCAAAAAAACAGGAGGAGTGAATGACCTTTTATGAAGGGCTGGCGGCTCGGGTGGGCCTTGGTGGTTCAAAGATCATACCCCGGTTATTTAAAATGCTCGCGGACGAAGACGATGCCAGGATTTTGTTGGCCCTGCCTGGCACGATCTCTGATGTTGAAGGCAAGTTAGAGCTTTTTGCTGATGACATCGAAAAAAAAGTCGGGGAACTTTTTTTGAAGGGACTCGTGTTCCCTTCTCACAGGACCGATCCGCCCACCTTTCGTATGTGCCGGGATATTGTGCAGTTTCACGATGCGACCATCCTGTGGAAGGAGGCCCCTCGGGAATTTCTGGATCTGTGGCAGGAATTCATGGAGACCGAATGGCCGGATGTGGCCCGCACCATCAGCAAAATGGTGGATAAGCCCTTTACCCGGGTGATCCCGGTCAATGTGACTGTGGAGGCCAAGACCCATATTCTTGATTTCGAGAGTGTCAGCCAGATTGTGAAAAAGGCCGAAAAACTTGCTGTTACGAAATGTACCTGTCGGCTTACGGCCCAAAAATGCGACCGCCCGCTTGAGACCTGTATCCAGGTCAATAATGCGGCCGCATATGCCCTTGCACGGGGGACTGGCAGACAGATCAATGCCAGTGAAGCCCTGGATATCCTGAGGATGGCAGAGGAAGAAGGACTCATTCATGTCACAATGAACCGCCACCGGGTGGATCATTTCATCTGTAACTGCTGTCCGTGCTGCTGCCAGACAATGCCTATCTTAATCAAGGGCGGGATACGGGTGATTGACCCCAGCAGGTTTACAGCCGAAATTGACAGGAACCTGTGCAGCGGTTGCGGAACCTGCCTTGAGCGGTGCTATTTCGATGTTATTTCTTCGACAAATGGGGAAGGAAGCGTCAGTGTTGTGGATGCGGGAAAGTGCATGGGGTGCGGGCTCTGCAGAGTGACATGCCCCGAAGACGCTATCAGTCTTGTTGAGACCCGGGCCGAGGACTTTGTGCCGTGATAATGTACCTACAAGTAAAGCGCAGGTTGCTTTAGAACCT
This sequence comes from Deltaproteobacteria bacterium, assembly GCA_019308785.1. Taxonomy (GTDB): domain Bacteria; phylum Desulfobacterota; class DSM-4660; order Desulfatiglandales; family Desulfatiglandaceae; genus JAFDHL01. The sequence goes on along the minus strand of JAFDHL010000254.1, from coordinate 3,160 downwards.
GCGTCCCGCCCCAGCCCTGTTTCAGCCTCATAAAAACCCGGCCATGATAGCGGGTATTCCAGCTCCCAAAGTCAATTCGGCATGCCCGACTCCTTTCCCCAGACATTTGCAATCGGTTATTTAAATTGTTTTGGAACCTCCCCCTTTACAAGCCTGATTTTTTCACAAAGGAAAGTCTTGACAATAGCATGAGAAATCTGATAATAAATCTTACAAATCTAACCAATTGAGGAGATTTATTATGCCCCATATAAAGATGAGTGTCACGGTCCCGGAAGATATTCTTAATGAAATAAGAAAAATAGCGGCCAGTAGGGAGACGAAGATAAGCCACCTGGTTACTGAAGCGCTCGGGGATAAAATTATGAAGGTCAAAGAAGAGGCCTTTGTTTCCCAGATCAATAAGATCTTTAAAGACCCTGACGTGATCAAAGAGCAGCGCAAAATGGCCGATGACATTGTAAATACTACTATTATTGAGGAGTTACCATGGTAAGGCCGCAACAGGGAGATATCTACTGGGTAAAGTTTGGACGAGCTGGGGATTCGGGTCCATCGGGAAAAAGACCGGCTATCGTCATTCAAAATGACCTTTTAAATATAAGCAACATCCAAACAACTGTAGTTTCACTAATAACCTCAAACAAAAAACTGGGCGAAATCCCCGGGAATGTGACTTTAAGAAAAGGTTTGGGAAATATTCCCAAAACGAGTGTTGTGGTTGTTAGCCAGATGGCTACGATTGACAAGGCAAGGCTCCTCGAAAAAATAGGAAAACTTGATAAAAAAACAATTGGAGGAATTCTTAAAGGCTGCCAAATGGTGATCAGTTCCAGTATTTTCTGATTTCTCAAACGGTGATAATTGCTCCTTTAGAACCTGCGTCCCATCCTTATCCTACTTCATCCTCATAAAAACCTGGCCCATGTAGAAGGTATTACATAATTGGAAAAAGAGGAAAGAAGCAGCCTGTTTTGTAATTGCTTTGGATTTACATATCAGGTATCAAACAATCAATGCTCAACAACTTATAATCTTATGTACGGCCCCCATTTCACAATAAAGTTTGAAAAACCGGTTGACAACTGACCTTGTCTGATATATTTTATCCTTGTTTATCATGGTTTGTCCGAATGGGACCAGATGGTGCCGAACCAGGAAAAACCTATCCTTTCCATCAGCCGATAGAACTCAGCCTCTGGCTGCGTGCAACGCATAGATAGGCAAAGCTGAAGCGGCGCGGCAGGCAGGAGTAAATGGAGACCAAAATGGAAGACCGCTGGCTTTCTGTAGATGAGGTTGCTGCCTATCTCGGGATTAAGCGGGATACGGTCTACAAGTGGATTGCAGAAAAACAGATGCCAGGCCACAAAATCGGCCGACTCTGGAAGTTCCGGAAGGAAGAGGTTGATGAGTGGGTTCGCAGTGGAGGTACGGGTGGAGACGAAGAGTCCACCCCAGCTACCGCTACAGAGCAAGATTCATCTACTGCAGTGGATAACGGAGATGAGGACATGACGACGACCAGAGAGGCAATCCTTGCCTTCTTGGAGAAGTCCGAGGAGGAATTACGCCGCCGCTTCTCTGTCCGCAGGATCGGATTGTTCGGGTCTTTTGGTCGAGATAGAGCTGATTCTCGAAGCGATGTTGATCTGCTTGTGGAGATGGATGAGCCCACATTTGACCATTACATGGAACTCAAATTTTTTCTTGAGGAGCATTTCAACAGGTCGGTTGATTTAGTACTTTCCGATACGGTCAAGCCGAGACTCAAGCCCCTTCTCGCCCGAGAGGTGAACTATGCTTAGGGATTTTCGTTTGTATCTGGACGATATCCTTGAGGCGGTCACGTGGATTCGGGAATATACCGCCGGGCTTACCCGGAATGGATTTGCGGGGGACCGGAAGACATTGGATGCCGTTGTCCGCAATCTGGAAATCATCGGCGAGGCAGCGCGCAACCTCCCCGATGAATGGAAGGACCGTGCTTCCGGGATTGAGTGGCGGAAGATTGTCGCGCTCAAAAACATACTCGCTCACGAATATTTCGGTATCAGCATCCCGATCGTTTGGGACATTGTACAAAATAAGCTCGGCCCGCTTGAGGCGGCATGTAAAAAAATCATGAACAGCCTGGAAGACAGAGACAGTGTTTGAGTCCCCCTTAGTTCCCATGGGCATCTGTCATACCGTCCATTGACTATTTGTTCAATCCCATATCTCAAAGGAGTCAATGAATTTCTGGACGGTTTTTGACGGAAAAGACTGTTTCGCTCCTATGGCCATAACCTGATAAAGCCTTGTGTCTGCCAGCAAGATCACGGCTCGTCCAAGGCCCCGGCCGCCTTTCACTTCAAATGTCAGTTCCCTCCCGGGATATTCTTCAAATTCAATAAACTCTTCGTTCAGTAGCCTTCCGCCTGAGTTCCGTATGGCGCCGTTTCTGGCACCGTCAAGCATTATTTCAGGATCCTTATTATCGACTACAGATCTTGGATAATCGATGTATACAACAATGTAGGCAATATCAGGCTTTTCAAAGGTGAAGGTATACATTTTTAAAATTCCAATAGAACTACTAATATTCTTGATATCTTTTTGGGGTGTACCCGGCATTAACACGGAGAATCTTCCTTTATCAGAATTGTGCTCAATCCAAGTGTCTTGCTTTTTCTCTCCGCAACCAAAAAGAAATAAGATTACAAAGAGTAAAATCGCTAATTTAGGTCTCATATGGATTCTCCTCAAATAAACAGAATTTAAAGAATCTCCTCTGAACGTTGAGCATAGTGAGGTCTTCATCTTAGCACTTTCATTGTCTGTAATATTGCTCTTTATCGGACGACTACTTTTGCCGGGCTTATCGAAAAGGGGGACATCCTGTCGTCCGCTTCCTTCCAGACAACCATGTCATATGTCGTCGTAAGTCAAATACATATATGTGTGTACCGCTTCTTGCGGCAACTCTTTATTTTTCTATTATTCTCAGATAACTAATCCAGTATCGCATGAAGGTATCAGAGAATTGGTAGGAACCTCCTTTGGCCTTGTAAAATATCCCTTTTTTCGTTAGGGAATCGAGAGAAGCCTTTATGGAGGATGAGGGGCCAATACCATGGGTTAATTGAAATTCTCTGGAAAAGGGCTTGGCCCCGGGATC
>JAFDHL010000253.1 GCA_019308785.1 Deltaproteobacteria bacterium | reverse complement strand
TCATTTCCTTGGACATTTTGCCGCTGCGAATGGAAAAGAAATACAGGGCGTCAGCCCTGAGGCCAGGGATCTTCTTCTGAAATACGATTATCCCGGAAACGTGAGGGAACTGGAGAATATTATCGAGAGGGCCGTGGTGATCACCAGGGGATTCATTATATCGGAGCGGGACCTGCCATTTTCCGGGGGGGTTCCTAATGTCCTTCAAAGCGAAACGAAATTTCAAGGAAGGCTCAAAGAATCGGTGGAGGCTCTGGAGCGTAATATGATCAGGGAGGCCATGGTCCAAACTTCAAATCATCAAACAAAGGCCGCTGAACTTTTGAATATCAGCGAACGGACGCTCCGTTACAAACTCAAAAAGTATGGGCTCAAATGTAATAGGGGCTTTTAGAGTGGGCTCGAATTTGCCTTTTTGATGGGCTCATAGAAATGAGAATTTCTTTGCAAGTCTAAGGAAATTAGAGGATTGTACAGTGGTGTACAATAAGTACGCCGCAAAAGGGATGTCGCGGGTTGACACAGAAATTTCGAAAAAGGTCCATTTCCGGATGGAAACTAATACTCGCTAGTCCCGCGGGATGAAGCAATCTATTTTTTAAATTCGCATATTTTCAAGGTGTTCGAGAGACATTACCGTGTCGCCTTCTGCGCTCCTCTCGAGATGAAATTACAATGGCGCTAATCTATGCAACTAAGTAGCATTTAATATGCGACCATCCATGGATTTAAATAGTATTGTATGTGTTTATACAATATTTGGCATCGTTCAAAAGTTATAGCATTAGGTTTTATTCATCAGGCTTTGAGCAGGCGATGCCGGTTTCTTCAAGGAGGTATGTCAAAAAGATTCCATGGAACTTTTCCGAGGCCAAATATATGCGGTTTACGCGCACAGGGCCTCTGTTAGTGCTAACCGTTTTGCTACGCCCCATGTATTTGGCCACTTATTCCAAAAAGAATAGGCAACTCCTTGATGAGACGGGCGATCCGCCCCTTGGGGGTGGGATTTAACTCCTGAAGGTGCGAAAAAATTGGAATGGCCGACCAATTCGTGAAAGGTTGCGATTGGGCTTTTAAACAAATGAGATACATCTTTTAAAATATACAAATGCTTTGAGATCGGGGCTGGGGATGTAATGGGAAGGAGTTGATTCTTACCAAAGGGTCTTAAGCCTGGTCGCTGTGATTACCATAGATATATGGAGGAATGGGTGGGTTAATAGTGTTGTGTTTCGTAATTAAGTTGTCATCTCGACCGGAGGGAGAGATCTTTGAACATGTTGTTTTAATTAAGGTTTCTCGCTTCGCTCGAAATGACATTATTGCAATGTTATTTCGGAAGCGCTCTAATAGGAGAGGTCATAGGGTTTTCAAGACGAGACGGTCGGATAAAATGTCGGCACGCCGACATTATGTTGTAAGCTTATCAATGAATTTTTTTAAATTTTGCAGTTCAGTGATAAGCCGATTTTTCTCGTTTTCTTCTGCGCTGACTAAATCGAGCTTGGTTAAATAGCGAGACAAGTGCAGTACCATGTCCAGGGCGATCGCTGTTGAAGAGCGGTAGGTCTTCCTGGTTTGTTTTCGAGTAATTTCTCTGACCTGGTCGCTTTTTAAATTGCCCTCTTTTATTTTCTTAAAAAGGGCTTTCATCGCGTCAGGCGTTTTCTGCTTGGCAACCTCGACCAGGACTCTTCTTGAATAAATGTCGGCGTGCCGACACTCCTGTTTTATCTCCCCCGGCAGTTTATTCAGGCTTAAGGTCTCGGTAATTGTGGTCCTGGCTTTTCCGATGGCTAAAGCTAACTGCTCCTGCGTGTAATGATATTCCTGGGTCATCCGGGCCAGGGCATCGGCTTCTTCAATGGGGTTCAGGTCTTCTCTTTGAAGGTTTTCAATAAGAGAAATTTCCACGGGATTTCCCCTAGTGAGAACGGCGGGGATCTTCATAAGGCCGGCCTGTTTGGCGGCCCGTAGGCGACGTTCTCCAGCTACCAGATAAATACGACCCGATTCATCTCTGCGAATAATGATCGGCTGGATAACGCCCTTTTGTTTAATGGAACGGCTGAGTTCGTCTAATGCCTTTGGCTCAAAATACTGCCTTGGCTGATAAGGGTTCGATTGAATTAAATCGATTTCGACATTATAAAAACTGCCTTCCTGGTAGTCGCTCAAGTCTGCAGGGTGATGCTTGACTTTACCTTTCGGAATGGAGAGTTTACTCTTTTTCCTGGCTAACTTGTCTCTAATTGTTGGCATAGATTCAAAAATTCCTTGGTGAGTTGTTCATAATCCTGGGCACCGGGACAGTTTGCCTTAAATGTGAAAACAGGCTCCATGGCGATATGCGCCTGGTTCAGGGCCTCATTCTGCCGGATCCTGGTTTCAAATAACAGTGCTTTGTAGGGCTTTAATTGTTCAACCACCCACTCGTTAGTAATGCTTTTACGTGCATCAAATTTATTGAGAAGGATCCGGATAAACTTTTCTTTTTCGATTTCCTCGTTGTCTTTTACGTTTTCAATAGTCTCCATCAGGTCTGCAAACCCGTCCAGGGCAAAACGGGCCATCTCGCAGGGCACTAAAATAAAATTGCATGCATAAAGGGCATTAATGGTCAGTGTGCCTAAGGTCGGCCGGCAATCAATCACAACAAAATCATAGTCCAGGCCGCGGAGCGCTTTATGGAGCCTGGTTTCCCTGAACATTTCCGGGGTAAGCTGTTGTTCGGCTCTTTCCAGACGGATATGTGAAGGCACTAAATCAAGGTTATTTATCGAGGTTTTTAAAATAACCTCGTGTATATCACTCTTATTAAGCATTACATCATGGACAGCGTATTTGTAGGTTTCCGGTTCAATGCCTAAGCCAATGGTTGAATGGGCCTGGGGATCCAGATCAGTCAAAAGCACACGGTGACCTTCCCTGGTCAGCCCATAAGAGAAATTAATGGACGTGGTGGTTTTCCCAACCCCACCTTTCTGGTTAATGACGGCAATGATTTTTTTCATGGTCTTGTTTGCTAAGATGAAGCGTGCTCGAAATTCCCGGCTGCATCATATCATAAACATGACTTCTGTCAAACAACCCCCAAAAAACCCTAACAGATCTGTGAATCCAGCAAAGCTTTTATTTTTTCCGTCCTTTTTAAGTGTATTGCTTTCTTGGATAACCATCACATTTCTCACAGAACGGTTGAAGGTTCACCCTCCTAATGAACTTAATGTATTCTGTGGTGTTGTCTGTTTCACATACAAGATATAGGGGTATGAAAATCTGTGTGTTAATGTTGTATTAAGTTCATTAGGAGGGTTTATACCAACAGTTTTCCATGGTGAACCACAGATGTTGGGGGATTTCATTGTATGAATACGTACAATAAATTGAGGCTGTTCTGTTATTTTATGCTTTACGAATAAGACGAGAGAATGTATCTAAGATGATGCAAGGTCTCACTTTTTTTCGACAAATTTGTCTTTAGGTAGAGGGAGCCCAAAAAATTTTTTTAAAAAGCAAAATAGGGCAATGAAAAAGTTCACAACCAATCCTGATAATCCCAAGTCTGCCTGGAACGAGGAAAAGGCCAGCCGGTTGCGGTCACTTCACCTCCACCTAAACCCCCTTTTTCCCCGAAAACAAAAAGAGCTTGTTTTGAAAAGGCTAAAGGGGGAGCCCTTTACAAAGACCGAGCGGGAGTATTACTCGAGGGTTGTCAAAAAGAAACTCGAAGCCCTTGCCAGCAACGAAATCAGAGAAATAGCTACAAAACTCACTAAGAAGAAATAAGGGAATGAGATTGTAGTTCTTAATACAATAGCCCATATCCCATAGGGGCGGATTATTTAATTTAACGCCTCGGGATTTCTATCCCGCCAAGGTGGGAAAATGATGGATCATTTAGTGGCTACCGATTCATGCCGTCCAGGGGGAGTGATAGAGTACTGTCGAAGGTCCCGAAGTCAGCGAGGGTGTATGGGAGTAGCAGGTAGTGGAAACCGAAAAAACCGTTTTTTTGTCCCTCTAAGCCCATCACTCCCATACTCCGTTGCTCCAGTACTCCAATTGGGGCGAAGCCCTCAAGCTCTCTATAGCAGTTCACTGTGATTTATCGCGGGGGCCTTTAAAAAGGTGGAGGTGGATGATATGGTTAATCACATACATCACGTTCATATATTTGCTTCAGATATAGACGGGAGCGTCAATTTTTATAAGGATTTTTTCGGTGGTAATATTATTCTGGATACGGAACTTGCAGGTGCAAGAAACGTATTTATGAAAATTGGAAACGGGAGACTGCATTTTTACGATCAAT
>JAFDHL010000252.1 GCA_019308785.1 Deltaproteobacteria bacterium | reverse complement strand
TCGGAAGCACGGAACTTTCAGGTCAGAGAATTATTGTCTCTCCCTGTTTCGCTTTTTGACCATTTCGATAAACTCCTCCAGATTCTGCTCGGAACCAAACACGTCGTCGTATAGTTGTTCACTCCAGAGGGTAAGCCCCAGTTCAAAAATATCATGTATGAGACTATCGGCGTTCTCAGCCCCTTCCAGTTGTAACACCTGAAAAAGCAGTTCATCAGGCACCCTGATAGGATAAACCGCTGTCGGGGAAGCAGCACCGTCTTTTTTAAGATATTCCTGAATACTCTTGAGAATTCTTAGATTTATATACTTCCCCTTGTATTCTGCCTCATCCATTACCTTTACCTTTTACCCTCAACATATCTATTTTTAAAATATGAAAACACGGAAGTCAACTGAAAGGAAATTACGATGCACCGTGGACCTGTTTGCTTATTCACGGTTTAAGTATGGTTTTTCTTATCTTTCTAATTGCCTCGTTCATTTTCAACCGCAATAAACCCAAAGAAAAATCGTTGCCGAATATACTGACGATCAATAAATCAGCCATTACTTTTCTGAAATGCATGCTCTCATTCTCTCCTTTATGGAAAATCAACGCAAAGTTTTTATCTCCAATCATCTTGGCCATGGCACTCACTGCCGCAAAATTACCTGCAGCTAATGCGGGCAGCAGTTTGATAACACCGTCAAACTTGCCGTTCCCTCGATGGGCAATATCATTCCCCGCCAAATCCACCAGAAAGGCACAGTGGACCCCGGGATCGATGAAATCCCGCTGCAAGATTTCCTCTATCCTGTCTAACTGGTTTTTGCTCAGTTTATGCGCCACTCGTATACCTTTAACAAAGGGGGGCCTCGGAGTCCTAATAATACTTAATAATCGCTATGTTGGCCAGCAATTATTTCTGAAAGACAACCTTCTGTTTCAAGGTCCAGACCTTTTCACCTTCAGTTTTGCCTCAATGAGTTGCTTGTGCGTAAGACGAAGTAATTTGGCCAGCTTGTGAACCAGATAATCTTCGTGTTTATCAAATTCACCATCCGTATAAGCAATACTCCAAACGGTTTCAATGACCTTAAGTTTTTCCTCCAAAGAATAGTTCTTATTGATAAGGTTGGTAAATTGCCACAGGTCTATACTGCCTTTCAGTTCCCCGTTTGAAACCTCCATAAGTTCTGTGGCATGTTCATCGGACAGTTGATAATCCCTTTTCAGTATATTGAGGATACGTTCCTTTTCCCCCTCACTAAACTCACCATCTATATTAGACATCTCGAGGAAAAGCGCGCAGGTTGCTATACGAATATCGTGCGATTTCTCCTCCCTTTGATCCGAAGGGCCATTTCCTCCACTCTTGCCGAAGTATTTTCTTATAAGATCAATCATCGACTGAATGTCTCTCTGTTATCCCGTCTCATTACCCATTTCCAGGTTGTCAGGAAGTGTTTTACTGAGAGGCTGATACAACTGCACCAGCCAGATTTCTCCCGAAGTCTTAATAAGGCATTTTGCAAGAAGTCTTCCAGGATAGCACTTCAACTGCCGGATGTCTGAACGTGCCAGTTGCCTGATCTTAAAACGGAACCAGTGTCGGTAAATGCAATACAGCGTCTTCGATGTAATAACCATATACATGCGAGTAAAGCGCCGAACAGAAGGAATACGAACCGAAAAGGCCCTTGCAGACCAGATAATTTCTTCGTCTTTCTCTTTTTTCTCGTCAAAAAAAGTATCAAAAGAATATGGCAATGAAAGCAAAGAGCTTTTTTTCACATCACGCAGGAAAAATGATCTTATCCTGAAGAAAAGGGACCCAAAAAGCATGCGAAGGGTACGAAAAAGTAAAGGCATGAAAAAGAGGATGAATCCAAGAAAGATCAGTGTGAGGAAAAAGCTCAGTTTGGGATAGGCCATAGTCAGAAACGAAAATCCAATAACCCCGATATCCTCCCCAAGGCTTACCAATATATTTGAAACAGGTTCGGGACTGGCATTAACAACGAGCCTGGTCCCCGCTTTTGTGATGTGGGCGGCAGAAGCAAGACTGGCGCCCAGCATGAAAACAATCACCTCAACAGCAAGCGATGCTTCTCCAACCTGCATCAGGGCAATAAAGGCGCCTCCCAAAGGCCGTATAATCGTATGCAGACTGTCCCAGAGAGTATCCAGGCCCTGGATCTTGTCCATAAAGAATTCCACGAAATAAAGTAAAAGTGCGACAAATATGACTGCCTCATTTGATAGCACCTGAAATTCGGGAGGAAGCCCGTGTATCAGATCAAACCTGGTACAAATTCCAACCACGGCCACCGTGGCATAAAGGTTAATCCCGGAAATAAAAGAAAGTCCCAGTATCGAGCCTAATTGAGCAATCAGTTCCATTTGTTACTCCCGCGTTTTATCGTACGTGACCTCTTCACGGTCTATGTCCTCCCGGATATCGATCCCGGGCCTCAGGAGCCGGGCATAATAGGTTCCCGAAGTATAGAGAGCTGCGGCCGGATTGTGGGCAAGCACCCGATCCTTGGAGATCAGTACGGTCGTGAAGGCCTCGCTGTATTTGAAAAACAGTGAATCATGCCCCACGCAGAGTCCTACCAGGATATTGAAGTCCGTATTCTCTTCATTGAGAATAAATGCCTGCACTATGGGGCTGCACATGGATTCAAACTCTCCTATCCTGATCTTCTCATCCTCTCTGAGCCCTATCGACTCTTTGGGAGTGCACCCAGTCTTGCACACCACGGACACTACCTCAAAGCCCTGGGCCCTGAGTATGTTTGTGAGGGACTTGGCTTCAGAATAGAGCCCCGCACAGAATGCAATTCCGAGTTTCTTATAGCCCATCTTCTTCGCAAACTCACAAATCTCCTGGACCCTCGGCTTGACAGGATGAAATACGTAAGGCTTAATATGCCTGTTGGAATAACATTCGGCCTCCTGGATGGAAGCCATTCTGGCGAACTCTTTGATCTCGGGCTTCTCATACTCCTTGATTGCCTTCTTAACTGTTTTTCCATAGTTTTTGGTCGGACAAAAATCAGGGCCTGTACCGTTCTCCGTTTGGCATGCGCGATCCTTTACCGAACAAAGCGCACATTGGGACCCAACCTCATCATTCATCACCATTCCTCCTGCCAGGTCCGGACATATTCTTTCCGGCCTGAGGGTATTTTCTGACAAACGCTCTTAATTCACCGGAGACCCTCAAATCACCGGGCTCTTTTTCAACAAGCATGGTTAATATCTTCAATGCCTCGTCCATTCGATTGCGCCTGGTATTAATTCTCGCCATTCCCAGATATGCAAACTTGTCATACCCGAACGAGAGAGCCCTCGTGTAATTAGATTCCGCCTTCTCAAAGTCCTTAAGACTCAGGTAGGCATCACCGATCCTGGTTATTGCAATTCTCGGGGCCATGCCGCATTTCAGGGCCATCTCCCATGCCTCTATTGCAGGCAAATAGTCCATTATACCCCTGAAACAATCCGCCTTTCCGTGCCAGGCATATGAATCCTGCGGGTCTATCTCGAGAACCCTTTCATAATATTCAATGGCCTTTCGGTAATCTCTTTGCTTCCGATAAATACCTGCGACAGAAGTAAGTACCAAAACGCTATCACCCGGCATACCAATCAGCTTTTCCAAATACTCTAACGCCTTCTCATATTTGCCTTCTCTTTTGAAAATATCCCCCAGACCTGTCAGGGCATATCGATCATCAGAATTTATTTCAAGAGCCATGAAATAAAATTTCTTTGCTGCTTTAAAATCCCCTTTTTTTCTAAAACCATCGGCCGCCCTTGTCATTACCTGATAATCATCAGGATTTGACGATAGATAACGCAGCCAAACCTTTAACGCCCTGTCCATCTCCTTCAATCCCCTGCAGGCATCTCCCAGTCCCAGGAGTGCAAACTTATTGTTTTTCTCAATCTCCAGGGCTCTCTGGTAATATGAAACTGCGTCTTTGAACCGCTTTTTCTTCCGTTTTAAATCACCAAGACCAACCAAAGCAAATACTTGATTTCGGTCCATTTCCAGGAGCTGGCCAAATATTTCCTCAGCCTCCCTGTATTTCCCCTCCTTTGTCAACCTGTGGGCAAGCCTGCCCAGGTCTACTAACTCATCTTTTATCCCGGTTTTTTTCTTATCTGCACCCATTGTCTTGCCCTGAAAAGCTCAATAAACCAGTAAAGAATCCACGCCCATCTAAGATCCCGCTATGCGGGGAAGGACGTGGTTTTCAAAGACAAAATAAACCCCGCTCTCAATCGGAGAAACGGGGTTTTTTCAACAGCTATTCATACTCAACCCTTCATTATTGGTGTTTGGCACGCAGAATTGA
>JAFDHL010000251.1 GCA_019308785.1 Deltaproteobacteria bacterium | reverse complement strand
CCGAATATTTCGAATTTATCAAATTGGGTTTCAATCTCAAAGTATTTTAAAAAAGCGGTATAAAAACAACGATGATCTATCAAAAACCAAACTATCGCATCATGGGGGACAGGGCCCTTCTAGTTGAACTGGGCGATGAGATCAGCCCATCTGTGAACCGGAAAGTCAGAGAGCTTTTTATTACACTTGAGCGCCATTCAATAGATGGGTTAGTGGAAGCCGTGCCCAGTTACCGTTCTCTGCTCATTGTCTATAACCCTCAGAAAATCATTTTATCGGCGCTCAGGGAAACCCTTGATGATCTTCAAAAAAAGATGGATCCATCCCAGATCCCTGAGCCCAAAACAATGAAAATTCCGGTTGTTTACGGCGGTGAATATGGTCCTGATCTTGCCTGGGTGGCACGATATCATGGGATTGCCTCTGAAGAGGCCATAAGACGCCATACGGGAAATATCTATCAGGTTTATATGATCGGGTTCACGCCCGGGTTTGCCTATATGGGAGAATTGCCGGAGAACATTGCAACTCCACGAAGAGAAACCCCACGCACCGCGGTCCAGGCAGGTTCCGTTGGAATCGCCCAGAGCCAGACGGGGATATACCCGGTGGAAAGCCCTGCCGGGTGGCAGATCATCGGCCAGACTCCTTTAAGACTTTTTGATGAGACAAATTGGCCTCCTGCACTTCTGGAAATGGGAGACAGCATACAGTTTTTTCCTATCAAAGAGGAGGAAATGGCGCAATGGAAGAGGTAGAGGCCCTGGAAGTCTTATCACCAGGTCCCATGACCACGGTTCAGGACCTGGGGAGGTACGGATTCGGGCGATATGGGGTCGCACCCAGTGGGGCCGTGGATTCCTTTTCCCTGAGAATTGCGAATCTGCTGGTGGGCAACCCGGAAGATGACGCATGCCTTGAGATCACGTTAATGGGACTAAAGATCAAGGCCCGCACTGATCTGATAATTGCGGTCACCGGTGGTGATCTTCAACCCCATATGAACGAGAAACCCCTTAAGATGTGGTGTGCCCATATGATTGAGAAAGGAGACGTTCTTTCTTTCAAGACTCCTAAGAGCGGATGCCGTGGTTACCTTGCCCTGGGCGGCGGGATTAGTGTGTCTCCCGTGATGGGAAGCAGATCGACGAATCTCTCATCCGGATTCGGTGGCCTTGAAGGCCGACCCATTCAAAAGGGGGATATTCTTCTGTCAGATTCACCCCACCTTTATCTGGAGGAAATAGAGAGAGCGTTTGACCCAAAACGGGTCCCTGCTTATCCCAAGGACTGGGTCATTAGGGTGCTCTTTGGCCCCCAGGATGACCATTTCACGCGAGAGTGCAGGAACTTGTTCCTCAATTCTTCTTTCAAAGTTACCTCCCAATCCGATCGCACCGGGATCAGACTTGCGGGGCCTCCAATCCAGACAAGAGAGGGAATGGAGGATTCCATCATATCGGAGGGAGTGATCTGTGGGACCATACAGGTTCCAGGAGATGGTCAGCCCATCATTATCTTAGGGGAGACGGTAACAGGAGGGTATCGAAAGATCGCCACAGTCATCAGCGCAGACCTTCCCCTTTTAGGGCAGGTTAAACCGGGAGACCAGATAAGATTTTGTGAGGTTTCCATGGAGAAGGCCCTTCAGTCGTTCAGGGAAGTAGAAGAAATGATCACTCAGCTCAGGGAAGGGTTATCGAGATGAAAAACGGAAGAATCAGATCCCCAGGAAGGCGGTACGGAACATATCACTGTCAAGGAGTTCATCGCCTGAGCCTTCGGCCACAATCCTGCCGGTCTGGATCACATATCCCCGATCCGCCAGGTCCAGGGCCTCGTGCACCTTTTGCTCTACTAACAGGATGGTAATTCCCTCTTGCTTGAGATGCCTGACAGCATCCAGTACCTCGTCCACAAGAAGAGGTGCCAGGCCGAGGGAAGGCTCGTCCAGCATAAGTATGCGGGGACCGGACATCATCCCGCGTCCGATGGCCACCATCTGTTGCTCGCCGCCGGATAAAGTGGATGCCGCCTGGGCCCTGCGTTCTTTAAGTGCCGGGAAGAGGTTATAGACAAATTCAAGGTTTTTCTGAATCTTTTTCCCATCATTTAAAACATAGGCCCCTAATAAGAGGTTTTCCTCAACAGACAGGGGTGTGAAGAGCATCCTCTCTTCGGGCACATATGTAATTCCCATACGGACGATTTTTTCGGTACTGAGTTCCTGGAATTCACGGCCTTCAAACAAAATTCGCCCTTCAAATACGCGCTGTGCCCCCATGATCGCCCGGAGCAACGTGGATTTTCCCGCACCATTGGCTCCCACCACGCATACGGTTTCACCAGGGCCCACGTTGAGGGACACACCATGGAGGACCGGCAGAAAATCCAAAACCCTATATCTCCCCGCCGTGTTCCCTGACATAGCGTTCTCCTAAATAGGCCTTGATGACCTGAGGATTATTTGCAATGTTTTCCGGATCTCCCTCTGCAATTTTTCCCCCCGAATCCAGGACAATAACTCGATGGCTCACTTTCATAACAAGCTCCATCACGTGCTCGATCAACATAACGGTCGCTCCCAGACCCTCATGTACGTGCCGGATGGTGCCCATGATTTCCTCAATCTCATTAGGGTTCAACCCGGCCGCCACTTCATCTAATAGAAGCAATTTCGGATCTGATCCTAAGGCTGTGGCCATGGTCACACGCTTCTGGGCAGCCACGGTCAGCTCGCTGACCATAGAGTCGGAAAGATCATGCAGGTTCAGGTCTTTCAAAATCTCATAAGCCCTGGCCCTGGCCTGGGATGGGGAACGGGTTCGCATAAAACATCCCACCATCACATTTTCTTCTACAGTCAGGTCCCCTGAGGCCACATATACCTGAAAGGTCCTTGCCAATCCGAGTCTTGCAACCTCATATGACTTCAGTGATGTGATATCTTTGCCATCGAAGATGATCCTGCCGGAGGTAACAGGGTGCAGACCTGAAATGCAGTTAAAGAGAGTGGTTTTGCCGGCCCCGTTAGGACCGATGAGACCAATCAGTTCTCCTTTTTCCATGGTAAAGGATATGTCATCGTTGGCCTTCAGTCCTCCGAAGGTCTTTGTAAGATTATGGACTTCTAAGAATGCCATTAACTCCGCTTCCTTCGTCTTACTTTCTCAACAATTCCCCATATGCCTTTTGGTTCTACTGCTGAAACAAGCATGATAATACCGGCGTAAATAATCAGGTCAATGCCCACCAGGCCTGCCTGGGCACCTAACCAATCCTTTAGATAACTTTTAAGCGGTATCAAAATCCCTGCACCAATGACGGGCCCCCACAGAGATCCGGCCCCTCCTAACATGGCCATGAGGGCGATCAGGATTGAGATGTCAAGACTCATTGTGTCTGCAGGTTCAATGTTTTTGATATAGCAGGCATGAAAAGACCCTACAACGCTCACAAAGGCAGTGGCAATGGCATAGGTCTTTACCTTGGCCAAGTGCACATTTATGCCTAAGGAGCGTGCCATATCCTCGTTATCTTTAATAGACCTGAGCTGAAACCCCAAACGCGATTTGCGGAACCAGTTCACATAAAGGATTCCGACAAAGAAAAACCCTAAAATGACATAGTAATAATAGATATCTTCTCTGAAGATCAGCCTGAGAAAATCGGGAGGGATGTACTTGATAGGTGAAATCTCCAGGCCCCGAGCTGCTCCCACAAGATCCCATACCTCAAAGAGATCTTTCAACACCAGGGATGTAGCAATGGTGGCAATGGCAAAATAGTGGCCTTTTAACCGGAACAGTGGATAGCCGATAATAAATGACCAGGTGACGGCAAAACACACGCCTATCGGCATGGAAAACCAGAAAGGGATATCCCACCGGATCAGCATAACCGCAGTTGTGAAGGCCCCGATTCCCACATACTGGGCCTTTCCAAGATCCACCTGCCCGCCATATCCGCCAATCGTGTTCCAGCCCATGCCATATATGGAAAACATCAAGAACTGGATCATGGTGGCCATGGCAAACGAGGAATGGGGGAAGACCGGAAATACTAATAGAAATACAGCGATCAGTCCGACAACGATCAGATCGAGGCGGGGAAAGTCTGAAAAATCCAGTGCGTTTTTTATTTCCTCCATCCAAACAATCCCCTTGGTCGAAAAACCATGATCACGAAATAGGCCAGATACACCCACATATATTTGAGGGATGTCATAGGAACATCGGCCATCCAGTCGGAATTAAAGGTGTATGTAAAGAAGTCCCAGATGCCCGGGATCTCCATAATAATACCCACCACAAGTCCGGCAAAAAAAGCTCCGGGTACACTGCCAAATCCGCCCAACGCCACAATAGCGAAGGCAATCATGGTGAACAAGAGGCCCATGAATGGATTGACAGACCAGAAATTAACAATGAGCGCACCTGCAATGGTTACGGAACCTCCGCCAATACCCCAGGCCAGGGCATTCATCCACTCAGTAGGTATGCCCATGTAGCGAGCCCCTTGTGCATTTAGAGACGTAGCGGTTAGGGCCTTTCCGATTCTGGTCCGATTCATGAGCAACCATATGGCCACAAAGGCGACCACAGACAGACACGCAGCGGCTAATTTGGTGGCCGGCATAATGACCCCCATACCCAGATCAAAGCTCTTGCCCACCAGGATACCATGATGGAGGGCCCGGTCCTCGGAGCCGAAAATGAGCAGGGCCAGGTTCCTTATAAAGAGCATCAGGCCGAAGGTCCCGAGCAGTTGAGCCACCATGGGGCCCCTCATGACGAATTTAATAAAGCCGTAGTAACAGATGATACCCAGCAGGAATCCTACTACTGCTGCAACAGGCAGGGTAAAGAGCGGGTCCATACCGGTACTCTGTGCGGTAAAAAGGCCTGCATACATGCCGATCATGAGAAATTCCCCGTGGGCAAAATTTATAACATCCATCACCCCGAAGATCATAGTCAGGCCCAATGCAACAAGTGCCAGTACCATGCCTATGAGTAGACCGGCGACTAAGGAACTTACAAGAATATCCATTACTATCTATGGTCCCTTAAAAACGGAAATACCCATGCTCATCCATCCCTCTCCCCGGTAGAGAGAGGGATGGAAGATGGGTAACATATTCCCGGTGCTGTTAGTACTTAGGGAACGGGAAGATCATACCGGCAGAAGATACGTCAAAAGGATAGATGATCTCCAGTCCAACCTTGCCATCTTTTCCCTTTTGGTACTGTCCGATCAGACCGGAGCCCAATACATTCTGACCCAATTCCTCCCCTGTGGTGGAGAACTTGATACCGGCCCAGGGCACTACAAGTTCCTTACCAGGAATATGGATAGTGTTGGCGGCCTTCTGGATATCGGCAGGCTTGGTGGATCCTGCTTTCTCAAGCACGTGCACCCAGGCCTGAAGGCCAGTGAATGCCCTGGCCGAGGCGCCGCCCAGATCATTGCCGGTCTTGGCCTTGTAAAGTTTATTTACCTGCCCGGCCACCTTCTTAATCTCCACTACCTTGGGCAGAAACACGGTCCGGGTCAGAATACCCACAATACTGTCACCCAGCGTGCTCCGGAACTCCGGTTTTTCAAACCCGGCATCCTGACCCCATATGATCTTGGGGCTAACCTTTTGGGCCTTTAATGTCTTGACCATCAGGATAGCGTCAGAGGTGTATGACGCAAAAAGCATTACATCCGGACGGGCTGCCTTCAGAGACCGTACCTCGCTGGAGAGGTCCGGGGACTCTTTTGCATAAAGAAGAGATTTCTTTACCTTGAATCCGTATTCCTTGGCAAGTGACTCAATGAGGCCGGAGACGTGAGATCCCCATTCGGTCTTCTCGCAGGCAGAGGCAAGGTTAATAATGTCTTTTTTGGAAACAGCCTTTACGCCTTGGACCTTGCCTTTTGTCAAGCCAACCAGCAACTCAAAAAGGTCTTTTGTAAACCATTTGTCATGGGGTGTTGTTCGCCAGAACCATTTGAAACCCCGTTTGGTCAAGGGGGGTGAGGTGGACGCCCCGTTGATCATGGGAACACCGTACTGTTCGCACACAGCGCTGACGGTTTTTGTTACAGAACTGAAATAACAGCCCAGGATCCCGTCTACCTTGTCATCCAGGATCAGCTTTTTGGCCAGGTCAGCACCAAGCGTAGGATTGCCTTCGTGGTCCTTGAAGATGAGTTTGATTTTTGCCCCACCCATGTTCTTAATGCCGCTGTTTTTGGCCATGGTCATATTTATATCAGCCATGGCGTTGTTTGCAATCTTTACTGCCAGTTCCGCCCCGGCACGAAGCTCGCGGCCCGCTGCGGCCGCCCCGCCGGTAAGCGGGTATATCACACCGATCTTGATTTCCTTGGCAGCCAAAGCGGCGGATGGAACAAGAAGCCCCATCACTGCCAGCACACCTAACGCGACCATTGAAAACTTTGCAATTGATCTCATTTCAAACCTCCTTTTTTTTGGCCAAAGGCCATGGTGTAAATTTCAAACTACCCGGACCCCTCTATGGAAAAGGCCGGGACCAGTATATGAAGGACCATGTTACCTGCATTTTGCGGATGAAATAGGAAAAAACCCGATTTTAGAACCGCCAAGATATAAACTCCATTTGATTAGGTAGATAGAATGTAACTGGTACACTTCCAAGTTATAGATGTTGGGGAGGCGAGTGAGCCCTTTAGGGTGAGCTCGCGGAGCCTCCCCAACTCTATAACTTGGGCTGCCATTACATATTTTGCTA
>JAFDHL010000250.1 GCA_019308785.1 Deltaproteobacteria bacterium | reverse complement strand
TTAGCAGAGGAATGGGGAATTGCCTACAAAAAGATTGATCCCCTGAAGCTGGATATCAACCTGGTAACCGGTACCATCCCTCATTCATTTGCCATGAAACATCTGGCACTTCCCATCAAGGTCAAGGACAGATGTCTTACCGTTGCAATGGCCAACCCTTTTGATGTGGAGGTCATAGAAGATATTTCCCGCGTGAGCCACATGAAGGTGGAGCCTGTAGTCAGCCCTAAGGCCGATATCATTAAACTTATGAACGAGTTTTTCGGCTTCAAGCGGTCCATTACGGCAGCAGAGCATGAGTTTGCCGGCCCATCTGTTGATCTTGGAAATTTGGAACAATATGTTCGGTTGAAATCCGCGGATGAACTCCCATCAGATGACCAGCACATTGTCTATGCCGTAAATCATCTCTTGAGCTATGCCTTTGACCAGAGGGCGAGCGATGTGCACCTGGAGCCCAAAAGGGACGTGAGCCTCGTGAGGATGCGCATAGATGGTGTTTTGCATACCGTTTATACACTTCCGAGGACCGTGCATTCCGCCATTGTAAGTCGCATTAAGGCCCTCTCCCGGCTTGACATGGCTGAAAAGAGAAGGCCTCAGGATGGACGGATTAAGACCGATAAAGGGGGGGTGGAGGCAGAGATACGGGTATCCACGATTCCTGTGGCCTTTGGGGAAAAGGTGGTCATGAGGATTATGGATCCGGATATCCTGTTCCAGGATCTCGAAAAACTCGGGTTTTCATCCGGGGATTTAATACGATTCCAGCAGTTTATCAGCATGCCGCATGGGATTGTGCTGGTATGCGGCCCTACAGGCAGCGGCAAGTCCACGACCCTTTATTCAACCCTTCGGGATCTCTCAACGCCTGAGATCAATATTACAACCATTGAGGATCCCATCGAGATGGTTCACCAGGACTTCAACCAGATTGCAGTGCAGCCCATGGTGGGTATCACCTTTGGGTCGATTTTGAGAAATATTCTCCGGCAGGACCCGGATATTATAATGATAGGTGAAATGAGGGATCTTGAGACAGCGGAAAATGCCATTCAGGCAGCGTTGACCGGGCACCTGGTTCTTTCTACCCTTCATACCAATGATGCGCCTTCGGCCGTCATAAGGCTCCTTGATTTAGGCATACCCTCGTTTCTGATCCAGGCCACTCTCATCGGTGTGCTGGCACAACGTCTGGTTCGCAAGATCTGCGTGAACTGCAAGGAATCCTTTGAAATGGAAGGCTCTGAATTAAGCGCACTGGGGCTGGAGGTCCACAAAAAGGGTAAAGTAGTGCTCTATCAGGGAAAGGGCTGTATGAAATGTCGAGGCACCGGTTACCTCGGAAGGACCAGTGTGCTTGAGGTGCTTCCTTTCACGGAGTCCATTAAAAACCTCGCAACCGCAGACACTGATCCGGAAGTCCTTCGTGTCCAGGCCAGAAAAGAGGGGATGATCACCCTTCGGGAAAACGCGATTAAAAAGCTTTTGGATGGAAAGACCACCTACCAGGAAGTCCTCAGGGTCACGTGGGAGCAGGCCTGATTACCAATGCTTGTTCAACTAAGCATCTCCAATTTTGCCATTATCAAACATCTTGAGATAACCCTGAGGCCCGGGCTTAACATCCTTTCAGGAGAGACCGGGGCCGGAAAGTCTATCATTATTAATGCCGTGAACCTTATCCTCGGCGGGAGGGCATCGGCAGATCTTATTCGGAGTGGATGCAGAGAAGCCACGGTGGAGGCCCTTTTCAGCTTTCCTGAAAACCTGATTTTAAAAGAGATGTTATCCGGGTTCGGATTTGCCTTTGACGGAGAGCTGTTGATCAAGAGAACCATTTTTCGTGAAGGCAGAAACAGGGTTCTCATAAATGGCTCCATGGCGACCTTGCAAATGCTATCGCGTTTGGGAGCCAGGTTGATCAGCATATCAGGGCAGCACGAGCATCAGCTTCTTTTAAAATCGGACAACCATCTTTATCTGTTGGATGATTTCGGCGGGCTTTCGACAGAGCGGATGAAGCTGGGTGAGCTATTCAGCAGTCTCCAGTCGTTAAAGGATAAAATCCGTTATCTGGAAAAGGAGATCCAGGAAACAGGAGAGAAGCAAGACCTGAGCCGATTCCAGATTCAGGAGATTGAAAGGGCCGGGTTTACTCCGGGTGAAGACGAGATGCTCGCCCAAGAAAAAAGTCGCCTTCAGCACGCTGAAGAGCTTTTGGAGATTGTTACAGAAGGGTATCAGACCCTTTATGAGAGACATGACTCAGTGCTGTCTTCTGTTTCCCAATACACGAAAAAAATGGATAGAGGGGCTGAGATTGATCGTCGGCTCGGGTCCATCAGGGATGCCCTCACTGAAATTGAAGTAAAATTGGAAGACGCCTCCTTTTCGCTCAGGGATTTTCAAAAGACGATCCACATGGATCCACATAAGTTGGAAGAGGTATTGGAAAGGCTTGAACTGATAAACAGGCTCAAGCGAAAGTATGGTCCGTCTTTGGAAGATATCCTGCAGTTCAGGGATAAACTTGTCTCCAGGATGTACGACCTTGACGAAAAAAGGACGGGACTTGATGAACTGGTGAGTAAACGGCAGGCATTAGAAGCCGATTTGATAAAAATGGCCGCGGCACTTTCAAAAAAGAGGAAAAAGACCAAAACAATTCTGGAAAAGGCCGTTGAAAATGAACTACAGCACCTTCACATGGCAGGGACAAGATTCCGGGTAAGGTTCGACGAAGAAGTTCATGATCAAAAAGGCCGGGGTAAGCCAGAAATTGAGAAGATTGGGGCCGATGGTCTTGACCGAGTTGAATTCATGATCTCTCCCAATGTGGGAGAGGAATTGAGGCCGCTTGCAAAGATAGCGTCAGGGGGCGAGCTTTCCAGGCTTATGCTGGCAGTGAAAACAATCCTGGCAAGAACTGGTTCTATAGAGACGGTTATTTTTGACGAGGTTGATTCGGGTATTGGCGGTGGCACGGCAGAAGTGGTTGGGAAAAAGCTCCTGTCTCTGGCAGAGTATCACCAAATACTATGCATTACCCATCTGCCCCAGATAGCCAGCCAGGGGCAGACACACTTCCTGGTGATAAAAGAGGTTGTTGACGCGCGAACTCAGGCGACAATATCAGAGTTGGACCCCGAATCGAGGGTCCAGGAGATCGCTCGACTTTTGGGTGGGCGTGAAATTACGCCCAGCGCTGTGGCCCATGCCAGGGAGATGCTCAACTAACGTGTCATCCTGATGGCCTGGCCGGGCAAGAAAGGTCCTTGTTCTACGGCCACTGCCAATGATTGGTCCTCCATGATAGAAGTAACCCTTATTTCTCCTATCCTCTCGCCCAGGAGACTAAAAGACTGGCCACCTTCTGAGGAAATCGATTCTCCTCGGGCGAAAACTGTGAAGTGCTGATCTGGGCGGAGCCCAATATCTTTTCCCGCAGTAATCTTAATGGTGTTGTTGTCAACGGCGAGTATCTTCCCGGTCCAGGGGTCCTTCAATAATTTTTTTAAAACAGCTGAAGCCTGGCGCTTCAGAATACGAGGCATGTGTTCTTGCAGAAGTTCATCAACAAGCTGTTTTTTGTCCTGGCTTTTTGCTTTATCTTCTAAAGAGACCCATTCCTCCTCTGATTCGAGGTTGCTTAGCAAGAGTGTCTTGCTCATGATATGAAACACATTAATGACAACGGAAATCTCGCAGATCTTGTTGGATTTGCGTAAAAACCAAACACCGGTCTTCCTATTGGCGGATTGGATCGGGTTCACTACGCCGGTGATGATGGCATTCATGCCCAAAGCCTCAGCCTTTTCAAGGAGTTCATGGTTTGGTTTAACAATCCCCAATTTGGATGATTTAGTCTTTGAGGGCAAAACAACGCCTTCTGGAGGCTCAATAAGCAACAAGTGGCGAGATTTGCTCAGAATAGCTGCGAAGTCGCCAGTTATCTTTGCTTTCATTTCCGGTCCGAGCCCGGCGTGGTCGATGAATGGCAGGACCATTACACGTTTTTTAAGAACCGGGTGTGACGGTTTTTTCTTCTTGGTCATTGATTCCGGCAGGATTTTCTGAAACACGGACTTTGTTTTGGTGCAGCCGGAAAATGGGATGAGAAGCAGCAGCAGAATGATAAAAAATATTCCAACGAGATATTGTTTGCGCATAATATGCCTTTCTGTAATTTATAAGTTTATTAAATTTTTGAAAACCATGCCCTTCCGCCTAAAATGAGCTAAAGTTTGAAGTGCCTAAAGTTATCGTGTCGCTTCGCTCCATCTAATTTATAGAACAAAAGAATTCCTTAACTTTAGTCACTTTAGATCACTTTAGTCACCTTGCACTCACAAGATTATCTCTGATCATAGCTCTTTTTAGGGGTTCATAAAAGCCACGTCCTTTGGGCGTGGATTCTTTACTATGAATCACGTTTCGCACCCCTGATGAGCAAACTCAGGCAGGAGCAAAAACTGAGAGTCTATTACCAAAACACAATGTCAAAAGAACTGAATTGGCCTTCCCATTCCTCTTGTGTCTCATGAACCCAGGTCACCTGGGCGTAAGGCGGTCCGTGGCGGCACCATAAAACCAGTTTTTTCACCCTGTCTTCAGGTCCTTCAGCGAGGACCTCGACCGAGCCTTCTGCGCGGTTCTTGACCCAACCGCAAACACCCAGGGAAATGGCCTCCTTGCGAGTGGAGTCTCTGAACCATACCCCCTGAACTCTGCCTTCTATGACGAGACGCACCCTGATGTTGCTCATGATCTTATCTTTTTAATGGTGCCACATAATGTTGTCAATAGTCCGGCATTTTTTTATCAGTCTTATTCTTCTTCCAGGAGCGTGAAAAACTCATCCTCATAAAGGGTTGTAATGCCCAGATCTCTGGCCTTCTGAAGTTTGGAGCCGGGAGATTCCCCTACGACCAGGTAGTCTGTGCTTCTACCTACGGAGGCGGAGAGTCTCCCGCCTTTTTTCTGAATGAGATCTTTGGCCTCAGAACGTGACATGGCACGGAGCGATCCTGTTATGACGAAGGTCTTTTCCGCAGCAGGGGATGACAGGGCCGAAAAAACCTCTGCGGGATATACCCCGGCCTCAATCAAGCGCTTTATGTTTTGTTTGTTTGACATGTCTTCAAAATAGGAAACAACACTCCTGGCTATTTCCTCCCCGATACCCTTGATACCAGTATCTTTCGCGCCCCCTTTTCCTTTCCGATATTCCAGGTCTTCTCTGGCAGCGTTTTGAATGTTTTCAAGCCGTTTGAAATGATTTGCAAGGAGTTGAGCAACATGCTCCCCAACGTGCCTGATTCCAAGTGCAAAAATGAATTTGGCGAGCGTGGTATTTTTACTCTTTTCTATGGCCTGGAGGAGGTTGTTTGCCGACTTTTCCTTTATTTTTTCAAGTTTAGTAAGATCTTCAAAGCGCAAGCCATATATATCCGCTTCCTCCTTGATCAGGCCCTTATCTCGCAACTGGGCAATGATTTTGTCGCCAAGGCCATCAATATTCATGGCCCCTTTTGAAACAAAATGCTTCAGTGATTCCTTGATCTGAACAGAACAGTCAGGGTTTGGGCACCGTAATACAACCTCACCCGTCTTTTTTACCACCTTAGTGCCACACACTGGGCATCGGGCCGGCATGACATATTTTTTCTCACGTCCGGTTCTTTTTGATTTAACAACCTTGACGACCTCCGGGATAACGTCCCCCGCCCTCTGGACAATAACCGTGTCCAATTCGCGGATATCCTTTTTGCTAATTTCTTCCTGATTATGGAGGGTCGCACGTTTTACCAGAACGCCCCCAATTTGAACCGGTTCGAGGTGGGCCACGGGGGTAAGGGCGCCGGTCCGCCCAACCTGGACATCAATTTTGATGATTTTTGTAGTCTCCTGGGTTGGTTTGAACTTAAACGCAAGTGCCCATCTAGGGCTTCTGGATTTCTGACCGAGCAGGGCCTGCAGTTTTAACTGGTTCACCTTAATGACAGCCCCATCGATTTCAAAAGGAAATTGTTTTCTTATATCCTCGAGATGATGGCAGTAATCTATAACCTCGGCGATCGTGCGACATATCTTGAGATGCGGTCTGTTTACCCGTAGTCCCCATTGCTGGAGAGCAAGCATCATTTCGTATTGAGTATCAAATCCTGGACCACTGATTTCCCCGATGCCATAGCAGAACATATTGAGCGGTCTTTTAGCAGTGACTCTTGAATCAAGCTGCCTCAACGAACCTGCTGCCGCATTCCTGGGGTTGGCAAAGGCCGGAAGGTTATTGTCTAACCGTTTGATATTTAAGGCTTCAAACGCTTCTGTCTCCATATACACCTCCCCCCTTGCCTCCAAAAGGGCCGGTATGGGTTTTCCTTCTTCAGGTTGCGTCAGGGTCAGGGGGACTGACAAAATGGTTTTAGTATTACCGGTGATATCTTCTCCAACATATCCGTCGCCCCTTGTGGAGGCCACGGAAAGAGAGCCATTTTCATAGATCAGCTCAACTGCCACACCATCCATTTTGGGTTCCACAGTGTATTGAAAATCGGGCGCGTCATCCAAGAGTTTTTTGATCCTCTTATCAAAATCCGTAATGTCTTTGTCAGAAAAACCGTTTTCCAGGCTGAGCATGGGAACCCGATGTTTGACTTCCGAAAAAGCTTCCAGGGGCTTCGTTCCAACCCTTTGCGTGGGGGAGTCGGGGGTTACAAGTCCGGGATGCCGGAGTTCCAGATCCAGTAACCGTTTAAAAAGCCTGTCATATTCGGCATCAGATATCTCCGGATCATCCAGGACATAATAACGGTGATTGTGGTACCTGATCCTTTTTCTCAGTTCTTCAATAGCCTCAATGATTTTTTTCATTTTTTGAGTGAATCCTTGTGTAAACAAAATGCTCAATCCCACAAACTGTAACTAATTAGTAACGTTCAAAAGTGTATGCATCTTGAAGGGCATGGGACTCTTTTTTCAGGAATCGAAAAATTGGTTGCTGGATTGTACATGACCCTGCTACCTGAGGCGGGCG
>JAFDHL010000249.1 GCA_019308785.1 Deltaproteobacteria bacterium | reverse complement strand
CCAATCTTTTCGGTCAAAATCCCAAGGGTAAAGCCCGCGCCTCCCGCCGTCACAAAATCGGCAGGGAAATCGGAGGCTATTCCGGTAGTGGGGTCGATGCCCGGGGTCAGAGGATTGCCCATATCACCTCCGGTGTTTGACCCGGGGGTGATCCAGAGGTTCTTGCTTCCTGATGAACCTTTATATAAACCTCCCCACCGAACTCCCAGTTGACGGGCCGTTTCCCTGGTTGTTTCAACGATATTGGCCTCGATCATTATTTGGGGAGTAGGCCTGTCGAGCTTTTGGATCAAAGGGATCATTCTAATAATATCATCCCTGATGGCCTGGATAATGACCGCATTCGTATGCTCATCTATCATAATCGATCCACGCGGCTTCCCTTTTTTGTCTTTGGTCAAAAATTCCTTAAGATTTTCCTTGATCTTGCTCGCGTCAGCATAATCAATATAGACGATCTTTGTCAGGAGTGGCTCAACCCTTCTCAATTCCATCTCCTGGGTCTTTCGTTTCTCCTGAATGGATTCCATCTTCAGGTCATGCTCCATATCTTCCACTGTAACGATGCGAATTATGTCCCCCTCCCAAGAGTATGTGAGCCCCTGTGTCCTAAGAACACCTAAAAAAACCTGATCCCAGGGTGCAGCCTCAACATTTATATTGATCTTGCCCTTTACACCTGCGTTTATCATGATATTTTGTCCGGCAATCTTGGCTAAGGCACGAAGGAGAACGGGGACAGGCATATCGTGCATGCTCAGCGATATCTTCTGTGTGGGAAGAGGCTTTTCAGGAACGACTTCTTTCTCCTCTTCCTGGACAGCTTCCTTTTTCTCCTTAGGGAGTTCAATAGATCGGACCTTTTCAGAGGGGGAATGGGCCCTGGCCTCTTCGGCCATGACCTTCCATTTTTCAAAAAACGGGTCCTCTTTTGTGGTTTTTTTACTGGCACAACCACAGGCAAGTACCAGAGATGAAATGACAAAAACCAACCACAGGGTCCTTTTCCTAATACGCATACTATTTTCTTTAGCTAACATAATAAACCACCCACGCAGAGTTTATAGGACTTCCTCAACCAAAGGTACGGTGATTTCCTCTTCTTTTCCCTTTATCCCTATGACAATCTTGTTCGGATAAATGGCACGAATAACAAATCCGCCGGGCACTATTTCCTCTCCAGTTTTATATTCCATGCCATCAATTATCGCAATCTTCCTGTCTCCCATCTCCATATACCCGGAATAACTAAAGGTGACTTCCGGAAGAACCTCAGCCTCGGCCTCAGCCTCAGCCTCAGCCTTTGAAGCCTCCTCCTTTTCCTTAACCACGGAGATCTTTTTTTCACAAAAAGGGTCCTTTACCCATTTGGTCTCGGCCTTCTCAATGATGTATATATCAGTTTCTGTCGGACCCTCTTTAGTCAAACCCACGGATAGTTCAGTAATCAACTTGTTTAGCTCGCCTGATCTGCCTCCACTGTACTTTGATGTGCCTTTTGGGGTTGAAGAGAAAAACAGGGCATAGGCACCATAGGCAACAACAAGAAACATCAGAACGAGAATCACTCTTTCCCGTTTTGTCATTTAAACATTCTCCAGGACTATTTTTTCAAGGCCAGCCAGACCTTGAGTCTGAATTCTTTAACGCCTTCTGCCGGTTGAATCTGAATCTCTTCCACGTGCTCCAGGTATGGCAACTTACCTATTTCTATAAAAAACTCACGAAAACTAAAAATCTTTCCCTTAACAACTGCTGTCACGGATAAAAAACCGGCTTGTTCGGTCAAGGACTTTATATCAGGTATAATTTTTATTACCTCAAGATTACTCTTCCTGGCTATTTTCTCAAAAATGACTGAAATATCTGCTGCTTTATCGCGGCCGAGCCTGGACTTTTCAGGGAAAGGAAGTCCCCAGGTTTCTTTCTCTATCACACCTTTCAGCAGTTCCTTGCCAATGGGGAAAAGTAGCTCCTGTTCTTGTATTTGAGATTCTGTCTTTATTATTTCCTTATCCAGACGGACCAGAGACTTGTGATAGGGATAAATTGCCAGAATAATAAAACCTAAAATCCCACCCGCACATATGAAAAGATGACGAATGCTCTGCCCCGGTAATATTGCTGATCCCTTTGGTGCCATTTCTTTATTTCAAACAAGTTTAATGTGGACGGTAAACTGCAGAGCCTCTTTGTCCTCATAATATCCGAGAGTGCTCTTGCTAATACTGGGCCGGCTGAAAAGAAGACTATTTTCCAGCCTTAAAACATATGCGGCCAGAGAGGATTCAAGGACCTGGTGGCCCCCGAAGATGATACCTTCCAAAACCAAGGTCTTCTTTGCCTCCTTTTTTTCATCCCCTGAAATCTGGCCCAGGTGCGCCTTCATGCTCAGCAAACGAACGTTGGGTGGAGTTATGCGTGTTATTTCTTTGACTATGGCCAACCCAATATATCTCTTGCTGTATTTCTTTGAAACCTGCTGTTTCTGTTTGGCTTTAGCAGTCAGTTGCACGATATAATTTTGATCCACGCGCGGGCTGTATTTCTCCAACTCGTGCTGGAGTTCTGCCACCCTTATTTCCTTCTTTCCTTTTTCATACCCCTGCCACATAAAAAAGCCCAAACAAATACTCATTATTATAAAAAATACTACAAAAATACCCATATTAATACGTTTGACGCTTGCCATTCGCTCTTTGTCCTCAAAGGTGAAGAGTAGATTAGGGGTATGCGAGTTGTTGGACAGGGCCATTCCCACGGCAGGAGCAAAAGGAGCCCTGCCGGAAGCTGAGCCGGGTACTGAAATGTCGTTCATAAATGAGGTTCTGAGCGCAAGGGGATCGATAGTGTCACCCGGAAGTCCCACCTGGTTGTTGATATAATCAACCACTCGCTTGAAGGAATTGATCTCTCCAACCGTGTAAATTTTTTTCACACTATCATTTTCAGATTTTAGAGAATAGTGCTTAAGGCTCCTTTCCACCTGTCTGACCAGCCGCTGGAGGGCTGGAAGGATCATCTTGTATATCTCCACCTCTTTGAGGTGAAAACCCGGCTCGGCCTCGGTCAGAGGTGGAGAATCTGCACTGAGGCTGAAGAGTATCCTTCCGGCCTGTTTCGCGTCTATTGGGGTTTGCCCATCAACCGCCAACGGAACGGAACCATCTTCTCCTTTATATAAGACCCCTGGATTCTCCTTCACTCTTTCCATGATCCCTTCAATCATGCTATTTATTCCCGTCTTTATCCACCGTATTAAGACGAGATTACCGGCAGAAAAGATATCGATACGCGACCAATTCCTTCCTACGAATAGAGCACTCACAGTTTTTCCATCTGTTTCCATTAAGCGGGTTCTCAACAGATTCTGGATGGCAAAAGGGGGAAGAGACAGGCCCGTCAGAGGGAAACCACTCCTGGCGAAGAGGGCTTTCAATTGCTGGATTTCTTGTTTCGGGACAGTCCAGGCAAGAACTGCGGTTTTATCCACGCCTTCTTTCGCTATGTCGCCGAGGACTTCAAAGTCAAAAACACTTTTATTCTCGTCAAAGGGAACTTCCTTTTTGAGGCTCCAAAAAGCTACGTTGGCAATCTGCTTTTTCTGTACCTTGGGTATTACAATATGCCGGATTTCTATTCCCTCCGAAGGCACGCTGCTCCATAGGGCAAATTTCCCTGAAGAACCACAAAAACTTGTCAGGGTTGTCCTGAAAAAGCTCGAGAATTCAGGACTGTCCTTAGGGACCTGCGGATCGAGCGGCACGCTCCTGTACCCCAAGAGATGCCATTGTTGTTCGGAAGACTGCCTGACCTTCACCAGCTTCAGATCCATGTAACCGAAATCAACTCCGACCGTGATATTCTTTTTCAATCCCCACCGTTTTAATGAACGCGGTTTCGGCGTTTCCCGCGACTGAGGCGATAAAGGACTGTCAGGAATATCAGCTCCTTTTTCATCGGTTCTAATTAAGCCGAGAAGTCTTTCAGTAGAAGTAATTTCGTCATTTTTTGGCAAAACTAACCCTCCCGGCCGGCCATCATTTTTTCGTTTTCATAAAGTGTGATGCATTTTGTCATAATCAGGCTCGCCCATATCCAAAGGACACATTTTCTTGTTTTTCGCTTAAAATCATCTTAATTTAGTTTAAACAAAACATTTTGTCAATACTTTTTTATCCCGATCAATCAGTAAGCAAAAACCGCGATATGCTCCCATTATCTTGACTTCCTTTGTTAATCTGTTTACTCTAACATAAATAGTTAATTCTGGACAATAACTGTACTAATAGACTGACTTTTTACGAGGTTATCAATATTGATGCATTCGTAATAAGTCATTTCACCTGTCATTGCGAGGACTCCCGCGGAGGCGGGAGGACGAAGCAATCTCCTGATTTCAAGCTGTTACAGCCAATGGGATTGCTTCGCGGAGTTTATCCCGCTATGCGGGG
>JAFDHL010000248.1 GCA_019308785.1 Deltaproteobacteria bacterium | reverse complement strand
TCAGACCCATTTTTTCTTGAAACTCAAACTGATCAGAGCTGACCTGTCCTATTGTGGATATCTTTTTAAATCCTGCCAACATCTTCCCGTAGTTATCCACTATCGTCACATTTTCCGGATTCAGGCCGGAAATACTCGCCGAAACAAGATGAACAATCCCCTGAACTTGATCTTTACTAAGCCGTCTGCCGGGACGGAGCTTCAGGACCACTGAAGCTTTTGCAGGTTCCTCTTCCTCAATAAATAGAGATTTTGAAGGCATAACAATGTGGACTCTTGAGCTTTCAACTTCTGCAAATACATTGATAGTTCGGGATAACTCTCCCTGGCATGCCCTCTGGTAGTTTACGTTCTGGACAAATTCGGTCATACCAAGCTTTGTGTTGTCAAAAATCTCAAAGCCGACACCACTTCCCTGTGGTAAACCCTGGGAAGCCAATTCCAGCCTGACCTCATATACTTGTTCGCTCGGAATCAGAACAGAACTTCCGTTGGAAGATATCTGATACGGGATTTTTTGGTCTTTCAATTTGGCCAATATTGCTCCCGCATCTTCCGGAGGCAAATTGGAGTAAAGAAGCTGAAAATCCGGCCTTCCCGCCCACGTCATTAAAAGAGCGAAACCTATTAGTGTACCTACTACAAGGGCCAGAAGTGCAACCTTTTTGCCGGGAGTAAGATTTTTTAATAATGTTTTAAACTGAATGGAAAATTCACTAACCGGCATCGTTGTTTTTCCCCTTAGACCTGCATTCGTATGACTTCCTGGTAGGCCGCTATAATCTTATTACGCACCTGCATCATCAACTGGAATGAGATTGCTGCCTTCTCAAGGGCAATCATGGTCTGGTGGATGTCCTTTTCATTGCCGGCGGCCAGCTCCTGGATAGCCCGATCTGCATCCTTTTGGAGTTTGTTTACCTCACTCAGCGAAGTCTTTAATATTTCGCCAAAAGAGTTATCTTGAACTTCCGGCGACCCCTTCTCTCTGACAGGAAAACCAACCAATGTTTCTAAACTATTTTGAATTGTAATTTCTTTCATAGTTGATAACCTCGTTAGCGCCCTATCTCCAGAGCCTTTAAAGCCATACTTTTAGTAGCGTTAATAGCAGTCACATTTGCCTCATAGCTCCGGGTAGCCGAGATCATATTGACCATTTCTTCTATTATATTTATGTTCGGCACGGCCACATATCCGCGTTCGTCAGCGTCTGGGTGTTGTGGGTCGTATTTTATTTTAGCCGGTCTGGGATCATGCATGATTCCTACCACCCTGACTTCAGACAATTTGCCGGCCATGTGAGATCTCAACGTATTCCGAAAAGATTGACGAGCGGGATGTGCAGCAAAAACTACATCTTTTCTTCTGTAAGGTCCGCCCTGTGGTGTGCGGGTAGTATCAATATTGGCCAGATTGCTGGAAATCACATTCATTCTGACCCTTTGAGCACTCAGTCCTGAAGAGCTTATGTGAAGTGCATCTAAAAAATTCATTTCTACTTCCCACCTCCTTCAATAACATTTTTCAGCCCTTGAAATTTTTTGGAGAGTATTTGGGCTAAAGCGTTATACATCAAATTATTTTCTGCCAGGTTTGCCATCTCCTTATCAATATTCACTGAATTACCATCCGCTCTTCGCGCAAATTGCGGTGAGGCAGCACTTTTAGGCCTTATATTATCAAAACGGATTTCCCTTGCTGGAAGGTGTCCGGATTTGGTCCTTTTAAGCTCAAAATTTCTTCCTGCTCCCATTACCTTTCCAAGTTCTTCTTCAACAATAAAGTCAAATGCCTTGTAATTAGGGGTGTCCATGTTGGTAATATTCGAGACGATTGAATTATGTTTTATGGATCTGAGGTTCAAGACCTTTTCCAATATGGGAATTGTCCCAGTGAATATTCCTTGTAATTTCATAGATCTCCTTTTTTTATGTCTTTTTCACTTATCACGGCTACCCACGTAACGTCATTTGATCAAGCAACTTTCATACCAAAAGCCCCGTTTTATTACCTGGATTTTGCAAGCGTCGAGTTTGCCGAAGATACAAGGCTTCAAGTGCGCAGCTGTAGTACTTTACCGCAAGTACTTGATAACGCAGTAGATTCGGTAAAATCGGCGCTCCCTAAGGGTAAACAATCTTGAATATTTTGGCTTCATTCTATTGGCACCCAATAGGTTCTTTCCATGGTCTACTTAAAATCTACCTAAGGACATAAAATTATGTTTCTTATTAATCCGTTCAAGATTGTTTATGCAAGATTCAGGTATTAACTTTGACACTCCCGTTTATATTCCCTCAACTTATTTCTCAATGTCCTGATGCTTATCCCTAACATTTTTGTTGCATGGGTCCTGTTGCCATTTACCTCTTTTAATGTCTGAAAAATCAACTCCCTTTCCATCTCCTTTACAGACAAACCCGTTCTGATGGGGAATGGTTCCTTTCCATTGCTCTCCGGTTCTTCCAGGAACAGATGTTTCGGTAAAAGGGTTTCTCCTTTCCCCAAAAGCACAGCTCGTTCAATTGTGTTTTCAAATTCCCTTATGTTTCCCTTCCAGTCATACTGTAAAAGCAGGGAAATGGTTTCCTCGGCTATTTCTTTCATCTTCTTGTTATCAGCCGAACTATATTTCTCTAAAAAATAATTTGCCAGCAGGGGGATGTCTCCCTTCCTCTCCCGTAAAGGCGGGACAGTAAGGGGGATTACATTAACTCTGTAGAACAGATCTTCCCTGAATTTCCCTTCTTTGACAGCTTTCTTCAGATCAATATTACTGATGGCAATGATTCGTACATCAATTGGGACAGGTCTGTTTCCCCCAACTCGATCAATCTCTCTTTCCTGAAGGACCCTCAGAAGTTTGGCCTGAAGTGGCATTGCCATCTCACTTATCTCGTCTAAGAGAATTGTGCCATGATTGGCCAGTTCGAATTTGCCTATCTTCCTGCTCGCCGCTCCAGTAAAGGATCCCTTTTCATGGCCAAATAGTTCGCTTTCTGCCAGACTTTCGGGCAGGGCAGTGCAGTTCACGGCAACATAAGGTCCTTTGCTCTTTCCGCTGTGCTGATGAACATACGATGCCAATAATTCCTTCCCAGTCCCGCTCTCACCCAGGATAAGGACCGTGGCATTGCTGGGAGCCACGTTTTTTGCCAAATTCAGAATTTCAACCATCTTTGAATCCTGGGTTATAATCTTCTTGGTTTCTGAGTTTCCGTTTGAATATACTTCAATGGATTTTTTGCCATTTGAGTTGGTACAGGCCCTTTTGACAGCAGATTCTAAAATCTCAGAGTCGAAAGGTTTGAGTATGTAATCTGAAGCCCCTTCCTTCATGGCTTCCACGGCATTGTTGACGGTTCCATACGCAGTAATCATTATAACCGGGACCTGAGGAGACAATTTCTTTATCCCCTCCAAAACTTCCATGCCGGACATCTCTGGCATCTTCACATCGGTTATTACTAAGCCGAATTCCTCACTTTTAAATTTTTCCAGGGCTTCAAATCCACTGGACGCAGTCTCAACTGAATGTCCACTGCGGCTCAATGCATGAGTGAGTGCAACTCTCATATCTTGTTCATCATCAACAACCAATATCGATTGCCCCGGCATCTCATTACACTCCATCTGCGATTTGTGATCCCGCATCCCACATCTCACATCCCATATCGCACATCCTTCTGCCCTTTTCCCCGTCCCATAACGGAAAGGTAACTGTACACACTGTTCCTTCACCTCCTGAACTACTGATATCGATAGTACCACAATGGATTTTTGTGATATTGTGGACAATCGTCAGCCCTAACCCGGCACCTCTTTTCTTTGTTGTGAAGAAGGGATCAAAAATCCTGCCCATATCCTCTCTGGATATCCCTGTGCCGGTATCAGCAAATCTGATCTCCGCAAGGTCTTGCATCTTTTGTTGACCATGTATTTCCCTGGTGGAAATAGTCAATTTTCCGATATTGGGCATCGCCTGGATAGCATTTAAAATAAGATTGAGACACACATGTTTTAATAATTCTGAATCGCCATATATCATTAGAGGCTTGGAGGAATAGCTGGTAATGACCTCAAGGCCGTCATTATATTTAAGTAGATGGCCGGAAAAAAACAGAGAATCATTAAGAATATCGTGCATATCAATAATCTGAAAATCCGGCTTTTGTTGTGGGCTGATAAACAGTAACAGGTTTGATACGATATTATTGATACTTTGCACTCCGGATGAGATATGTTCGGCAAGTGTTCTTAATTCCCCGAAGTCTTCCAAATCCTTTCTCAGGACACTGTCTTTTCCATACCACCCAACCTGTCAGTACGGATTGCCTGTTCCTCCAGTCTTTTCATCCGGGTTATGTCTTGCAGGCCAATAACTGTACCTACCCTCTCTCCCCGGGAATTTTTTACCGCCGAAATAGATATACTTAAATGAAGGCTATTTTTGTCTTTCCGATAGATTTCCGCCTCAACCTCTACGTTTTCCTGAATATCCTTAAGAGATCTGAAGTCTAAGTGGGAATTATGAAAGAACTCTGGGCCAAAGACCTCATCGATCTTTTTTTCCCTGACTTTTTCTGGAATTAGTCCTGTTATATTCTCGGCCGCTCGATTGAAGTTGGTTATCTTCCCTTTCAGGTCAATAACCACAACTCCGGTGGTTAAACTCTCAAGAACGTCCTCCTTCTCTTTCAAGTTTGTTTCCAAGGCCTTATTCTTATCTCTTAATTCTATGTCAAGTTCACTTACTCTCCGTTCCAGATGCCGATAATGTTGCTCTAATTTTGTGGCGACCCCATTATTAAGAGTCCGACTCTTTCAGTATTGTCATTTCCGTAAAAACTCAAAGATTCCATCTTTTTACCTTGATTTCTGATTATTCATCCACCAAGACACAATGGTATCCGGCAAATATTTTACTTCAAAAATATAAATATGACGGTCTCGCAAAAAGTCATGAACCGGGGTCATTGCGAGGACGTTAGCCCGAAGCAATCCGATGCGAAGCATCGTCCCGAGTGAATCGAGGGATCCCCTAATTAATGCATCGAGATCCTTCGGCAAGCTCAGGATGACTTGCTCTTACAAGTCAGATTGCTTCGCTACGCCCCGCCTGCCGTCCCTGCCCGCAGTACGGCAGGCGGGTAGCGGGCAGTTCGCAATGATATGCATTTTGACTTTTTACGAATGCATCAAAAATATGTATGGCAAGAATTATGCCATTGCCCTCAGGCGGGAGTTGAAGAAGGAAAGAATAAATTGGTTGAGAGGCTGAGCAGTTGAAATACAAACCGGCAAGGGATAAAAAATTAGTCGCAAAGAGATGGCTAAGGTGTTTAAATTAGAAAATTAATATCTAAAATTGATTTTAGCTGACCTCACAAATAACTGATAAAAAATGCGTTGGGAGTAAAAATCTAAACTTGTAGTTTAATTGTTTTGGGATAGGGGAATAGTAAATGGAAGGATAAGGGTAAATCAAACAATCATGTCAAATCCTAAATATCAAGTGTCAGTTCTTTGACGCTTTTCCTTTTCTTACATAGAAAATTGGTAAATACTCAGGTTGTTTAGCCTGACTGCATGAGTAGTCACGAAGATTGTTGCAATTCATACAAATTGTGTCTTTTTATCTTTTCCACAAGGGTCGTCCTGTTAAGGTGAAGAAG
The DNA here is from genome assembly GCA_019308785.1 of Deltaproteobacteria bacterium. Classification (GTDB taxonomy): domain Bacteria; phylum Desulfobacterota; class DSM-4660; order Desulfatiglandales; family Desulfatiglandaceae; genus JAFDHL01. The sequence goes on along the minus strand of JAFDHL010000248.1, from coordinate 2,767 downwards.
CTTGGCTGCCTTATTCTTGACCCAATTTGTCTTCACCAGGGACTGGACAATCAGGGCCTTTTCAAACTCGTTTACAGCAGTATTGAGACATATCCCATCATGTGAGATTTCCATGCTCGGTGGTGTGATTTGGCCGTTTCTTCTTCTCAGTTTCTCGGGTAAATCCAGGGCTTCTATCTTACCCTCCCCGTTTAGAACTACAAGCCTTTCCACCATATTCTTGAGCTCTCTCACATTTCCTGGCCAGGAGTATCTCACGGTCACCTCCATCGCCTCGTCCGATACCCCTTCTGCTTGCTTATTCTTCATTCGGTTGAATTGTTCCAGAAAATGAGCGATGAGGATAGGTATATCCGACTTGCGCTCTCTCAACGGAGGAAGATTTACAGGTATCACATGGAGTCGATAAAACAGGTCTTCACGGAAAGTTCCTTTTTGAACTTCTTCTTCTAAATCTCGATGTGTAGCTGCAATTATTCTTACATCAACTTTTATGGTTTTGGTCCCACCAACCCGCTCAATTTCTCTCTCTTCCAATACCCTTAGAACTTTTACCTGAAGGTCAGGGCTCATATCACCAATCTCATCTAAAAAGATGGTCCCGCCGTTAGCCCGCTCGAACTTCCCGGGTTTATCCGACGTGGCCCCGGTAAAGGCACCCCGCACATGACCGAATAACTCGCTCTCCAATAGATTTTCGGGGATAGCCCCGCAGTTTATCTGGATAAAGGGTTTGTCCTTTCGATTAGAGTTTTGATGAATTGCCTTAGATACCAACCCCTTCCCGGTTCCGGTCTCTCCGCTAATTATTATTGTACTGTCGCTATCAGCTACCTTTTCAATCAACCTGAATATCTCTTGCATCCCATCGCTCTGGCCGATGATATCCCCAAACTTATTTTGATTTCCCGAACTCCCTGAAGAGACAGGATTTACAAAATGCAAATCCGGATCTTCTGATACGCTCTTATCAAAAGCAAAACCCTGCATTTTACACCTCCTTCTAATAAGAAAGATGATCCGGACTTATTAATATTTTACAAGTCATGGAGGAAATAATCTGGCCCCTCTGGGGACACGTTGGCGTGGAATTCAGGTTTAAATAAAAAAAGCCGCATTACCTTTCGTGGCAACCCGGCTATCTTCCTTTTGAGACCCGTGGCTTTCCGTCCCCACCTCACGATGGGTTTGGCCTTATCCGACCTTGATTATGTGGATTTTTTCGTTATGCACCCCTTATATAAGAGGTAGTTATTCGCTATATTTCAGCAAGGTTCATGCCGAAACCCAAAAAGATCCACAGAAAAAATATTATCCTTATAATTTCGATGGATTAAAGAAACATACAAAACGGTCAAAGGGGGCAGGCCAGAAAGGAAGTCCTGATTTTTTTTGCAATATGCAAAAAAAGAAAGAGTCTTAACAGGAATAAGGCTGAGCGATTCTTAAACCCGGAAGTTACATATCTATTTAATAATAAAATCTTTTTAATGATAAACCCTTATACTCTGGGGGGCTCATATCCGTAAAATTCTTTCGAAAACAATTGCTTACCCCAAAATATCCGTCATAGATCTCCCAATCGGGTATAACGGGTTAAGATCAAAAAGAAAAGATTCAATACTCTCCGAAATGTGCAAATTGCAAACCCTATATTTGCATTTTGCAATGTTTTAGGCGTCAGGTCTTGACACCATATCTCTCTATTTTCCGGTAAAGAGTGGTGATATTTATTCCCAACAATTTTGAAGCCTCAGCCTTATTACCGTTTGTTTCACGCAAAGCCCTTTTTATTAAAACAATCTCATTTTCTCTCAAGGCATAAACCGGTTTTTTTGTTTCCGAAGTTTCTTTGGATCCCCTTATTTCCGGGGGAAGATCACCAAGTTGAATTGTCTCGTCTATCCCTAAGGCAAATGCCCTTTCGATCATATTCTCCAATTGCCTCACATTCCCCGGCCAGTGATAGTTTAACAGGATATCCATCGCATCCGGGCTAACGCCCACGACCCTTCTTTTGCTCATGGCATTAAATTTATTCATAAAATGGATTATCAACAGGGAAATGTCCTCTTTACGCTCTACCAGTGGGGGCAGCTTGATGGAGACTACATTCACGCGGTAGAAGAGATCTTTTCTCAGGGCCCCACTCTTTACGGCCTCTTCCACATCCCTGTTAGTAGCGGTGATTACCCGGACGTCTATGTCTGATTCCCGGGTATCGCCAACAGGCCTTATCTTCCTCTCCTGGAGGACCCTGAGGAGTTTAACCTGCAAGGCCGGAGTAATTTCTGCAATCTCATCCAAAAAGATAGTGCCGCCCTGTGCGGCTTCAAATAATCCAATTTTATCACTGAACGCTCCGGTAAAGGCACCCTTGACATAACCAAAAAGCTCGCTCTCTAAAAGCCCTTCCACCATGGCCCCGCAATTTACCGGAATAAAAGGTTTATCCTTGCGATCACTATTTTTGTGAATAACCCTGGCTACCAGTTCCTTTCCGGTCCCGCTCTCTCCCTGGATCAGAACAATGGGACTGCTCAGGCTGATCCTGTCAATTATTTCGTAGATCTCCTGCATCTTAGGGCTGATTCCGATTAGCTCGTCATATTTATATCTTTCTTTTAACCTCTTCTTGAGAAATATGTTTTCATTCTGTAGTTTCTTTTTTTCAATAATCCTGTCGATCAATATTTTTATGCGTTCTAATTTTATAGGCTTTAGGAGGTAATCATAACTCCCGAATTTCACGGCCTTGATAGCGGAT
>JAFDHL010000019.1 GCA_019308785.1 Deltaproteobacteria bacterium | reverse complement strand
AAGAGCAATGACACCACTTGAACCCGATAGCTCAAGAAAGGGCGAAATCGAAAATATCAAGGTGACAATAGATAATTCAGCAATAAGAACCAAGTTGGTGAGCACAACAAAAGAAGAGGTGGAAGGGATAAACCTCGAGGATGCTAAGGTAATAATTGCCGGCGGAGGAGGAATTGGTGATGCTGAGGGCTTCCAGCTTCTTCAAGATTTTGCCAAGATATTCGGGGGTGCCGTAGGTACAACGACGGTGCCTTACGATGAAGGGTGGGTACCCACAACAAGTATGGTAATCGGAGATTCAGGCAAGACTGTAAAGCCTGACCTTTATATTGCAGTCGGGATACGTGGCGCATCGCAGCATATTGCCGGCTGCTCAGAGTCAAAGCTTATAGTGGCAATAAATAAGGATTCTGATGCCGGTATGTTTAAGCTCTCTGATCTTGGAGTAGTGGCCGATTATCGACAAGTCCTGCCTCCACTGATTGAGAAGTGTAAGCCGGTATGTTTAAGCTCTCTGATCTTGGAGTAGTGGCCGATTATCGACAAGTCCTGCCTCCACTGATTGAGAAGTGTAAGGCATTACTGGCTACTTAGGGCCATAAGCGCTAAGTTGTTTTTGCCCGGGAGGGACTGAAACAAATGAACATCGAACATCGAACGTCCAACATCGAATATTGAATGTGAAAACATAAAGAAACAGAGTTTAAAACCTGAGCTATTAGATGATATTTTACAGGAAACAGAGAATTAATTAAGATTTTTGTTACGAGTATCAAAACGGCCGTTCGACAGGCTCACGGCCCTGAGCGGAGTCGAAGGGCTGAAAAGAAACCACGCCTTGGCGTGGTTAAATGTTCGGTATTGGATGTTTGTTTTTCATTCAACGTTGGACGTTCGATGTTCAATGTTTGACGTTCATCTTTTAAAACAACTCCGTACGGTATAAATGCAACCTGTGAATGTTTACAAAATAACTTAGCGCTTATGCTACTTAGGGCTTGACCGAAAACCCCGTTCAGTCATTACAGGGATCATAGGCCCTGATTGCCATCTCAATCATATTGAGAATACTATCCGTGACCTTGCCTTTGTGTATAAGCGATTTAGCCGCTTTTTCAATAGACATACAAATGGAAGCTGAATTATTTTGCATAGGTGCAATCAAATTGGCCCCTGTGACAATCCCTCTCTCATCAGTTTCGTAGTGATGGAAAAGGGTTCCTTCCGGTGCTTCTACCACCCCCATCCCTTTTGTTGGAATTTCGGCAGGTATATTTATCACATCAGGGGATGTAAGCTCAGGGTCACCGACAAGGTCCAGCATCCTCTCAGAGGTGTAAAGTAGCTCAATGAGCCGGGCCCAGTGGAAAGCAAGCGTATTGTGTGCCGGTTTCTCACCCAATGCTTCATACATTTTTTCATAGTATTCTTGAGCCAGTGGCGTTGCCATTCCATCGGCTGCATTCAGCCGGGCCATTGGCCCTACTCTGAAAACACCGCTCTTTTCACCGTTAACAAATCCCTTCCAGCCTACGTTCTTGAGGTAGGAGAATTTCACATAGGTCCATGGCTCAACATGTTCCCTGATATGATCAGGATATTCCTGAGCATTAAAACTGGCAAACTCTTTACCATTTGGGTCAACCACCCTTATATGACCATCGTAGAAGTTAACCTTATTATTCTCATCCACCAGCCCCATGTAATATGTCCTGTGCTTATAAACATCTCCTGTGATAAGGTCGAGATATTCCTTGTTTTTAAGCACTATATTATCCCAAAGTTCAAATGCGACAAATACGGAAAATTCAACCAGGTATTCAGCCGCCCTTATAAAGCCCTTTCTTTCCTCCTCAGTTACAGGTTTTGATATTCCCCCGGGCAGCCCACAAACAGGGTGAATAACCTTCCCCCCTATTGCTTCTATAACTCCTCTCAGCCTTTTCCTTACCTCTATGATTTTTCCGCCCGCTTCCATCCCGGCCTTGGCAATAACTCCCATGATATTCCTTTCTTTGGCGGATTTTCCTGGACCAACAATAAAATCGGGGCCACCAAGGAAAAAGAAATGCAAAATATGGTGTTCTGCAATGAAGGAATTGTACATCAATTCTCGTATTTTCTTTGCCGCTGAGGTCGGCTCAACCTTGAAAAGGTCATCAAGGGCCTTGGTCGATGCCATGTGGTGAGCTGTCGAACATCCGCCACAAATCCTTTGAGTTATTCTCGGCATCTCCTCGGCTGGTCTTCCCTCACAGAATTTCTCGAACCCGCGAAGCTCGGGGATTTGAAAGTAGGCTCTTTCAACCTCCCCTTCCTTATCAAGGAATATCTCTATCTTCCCATGCCCTTCAAGTCTGGTTACCGGGTCTATGGTTATCTTTCTCACTCTGTCTCCTATTCCATTCTCTTTCTTGTAAGAAGAGAATCGGGCAGGCTAAATCTGTAAAATGTCCCTGCCGGGTCTACAACGCCATCAAGTAATTTTTTAACCTCTTCCTCTGTCATCCCTTCTTCTTCTTCAAGACCCAATACGGATGCAATAACTGAAAGGGCTTTTACTCCTTGATCTATTGTCCCTTTGGCAGGACCCATACATCCTCTACACGGCATATTAGCCTTAATGCATCTTTCTCCACACCCTGAGCGGGTAACCGGACCAAGGCAGATTATTCCTTGCTCAAGAAAACACTTCCAGGGGCTGAGTTTAATTTCGTGTGGTCTTTTTATTTCCTGTATTGATACTCCTCCCCGTCTTTCCTCCGCCCTGGGGCAGGTATCGCATAAAGGTTTATCAGGAGCAAGCACTGCCCCCTTTTCCGGTAATTCTCCATTAAGAACGGCATTTACCGCATTCATTATTAAATCGGACGGTGGTGGGCACCCCGGAAGGTAGTAATCCACCGGGATGAGCTGGTCTAAGGTCTTTACTGTATCATAAAACTCCGGTAGAGTGAGTTCACCAATATCAATGGCTGTCCGCTCCTGTGGAGTAATTCCCTCCGGATTTTCGACAGTCGGGACTTCCTTATAAACCCTTTGGAAAATCGCATTCCTTGTATAGAGGTTCCCCAGCCCCGGTATCCCTCCCATATGAGCACAAGAGCCAAAGGCGACTATGAGCTGAGACCTTTGTCTTAAAAGCTTTACCATTTCTTCCTGGTCACCCAGCCTTACTGCCCCATTGATGAAGCTCACCGCTATTTCACCATCTTCAAAGGCTTCAATATCCTTCCTTTTAAAATCCAGGATCGCAGGCCATAAGATAATATCCACAGCTTCCGCCACTTTCAGTAAATCTTCATCAAGGTTAATGACTGCTTCTTCACACCCGCCACATGAAGCACATGAATAAAAAGCGACCTTTGGTTTAGCCATTTCCATCTCCTTTCGTAACAGTTTGGCACTTTGAAAAAATCATCATTGAATTATCGGGCGTGGTCAGAGACAAAGGCCTCTGTCTGCAAAAGAGTGACTAAAGTGAACTAACGTGCGCTAAAGTGCCTAAAGTTGTTGTGTCGCTTCGCTCCGTCATTATTTATAAAACAAAAGTGCCGAAGGCACACTCCTCAACTTTAGTTCACTTTTTTCATTACTCCAACGAACGAATGAAATACAGACAGGCCCCCTCTGGGGACAATCAAAGCCAGGTCCTCTGGGCCTGAATTCTTTACCTGTATCCATCTTTAACACCAGCATTAGATAGAAGGATTTTAAATTCCTTTGCTATCACATCAAACACAGGAATGATAGAGCTGAATGAACAGAGCTTTTTCCTATAAATGTAATGAGAGATTTGAGATTGACACACAACTACCCTTACCCTAATATCTAAAATTGTACAAGATATCAAGAAGGTGAAACCGTGAATACATTTGAACCAAAAATTGTAGGGTTTTGCTGCAATTGGTGTGTCTATATGGCGGCAGATTTAGCGGGAACAAGCCGCATCCGGTATCCTCCCAACATAAGGATAATCAGGGTAATGTGCTCGGGAGCCGTTGACCCTTTGTATATCTTTGAGGCATTTAAAAGGGGGGCAGATGGGGTCTTTGTTGGAGGGTGAATCCTTGGAACCTGCCATTACCAGGCTGGTAATTACAAGGCTCGAAGGAGGATAATGCTTTTAAAGAATTTGATCACCCAGTTGGGGACAGATCCCAGAAGGGTAAGACTTGAATGGATCTCCGCGGCAGAGGGACTAAAATTTGCCCAGGTGATCAATGACTTTACCAATGAGATTAAAGAATTAGGACCATACCATACAAATGGGGACGTTCGTTCTGAAGTTGCATACGAACGCCCCTCTCCATAACTCAAGAGAAAGTCTTAGAGGGCTTACATTATGGTTTAGAGGGTTCTGGAATGTGGAGGTGATTCAAAAACTCTTTCGGAGGTAAGGATATGTACTTTTGTCACTTACCTGAGATATGGGAGGAATTTCCACAGTTAGTACCGGGAGTGCTGGTTGTGGATGGCATTAGCCCGCAGCTTGATACGGAGACTTACCTTCAGGCCTGGTATCAGCGTGCCCGGGAGCGTTTGGGGCAGGGACCGGAGTCTCAAATGCCTGAGGTCTCTGCGTGGCGAAAGGCCTATTCCCAGATGGGCCTGAAACCCACCAAGTACCGCTCTGCGGCAGAGGCCCTGCTACGACGATTTAAGCGCGAGAACGATTTACCACGCCTTCATCCCCTGGTTGATTTTTGCAATGCCGTGTCAATTGCCTTTGCTTTGCCGGTAGCTGTCTTTGACCTGGCCGGAATAGAGGAATACCTTGAGGTCCGCTATGCCAGGGGCACTGAACAATATCTGGCCTTTAGCGGCGAAACAGAGGCCCCTGCTCCGGGCGAGGTTATTTTTTGCGACGCTGCAAACCAGGTTCATGCCAGGCGCTGGACATTCCGGCAAGGCAGGCGTTCGACCATCGGTCCTGAAACGACCCAGGTTCTTATCATCAGCGAGGGTTTGCACGACAAAGCCGCCACCGATGTGCGTGAGGTGATTCACACGTTGGCTGAAGGTATGGCCACCTTGGGGCGTTCCCCACGATACAAGGTCATCCTAAGTGCCAAAACGCCCCGATTAGAGTTTTGAAGAGAGATGAGAAGGCATGTCAAAAAATGAGGGATCCTGCCATTCTTCCTGAACCACATGCAGGCATAACAAAGCAGTTCGGGTTTGTCAGAAGAAGAGGCATGAGAGAAACGGAAAAACCTCTTGACAGCCTGTATTGTATACAGTACACAAATTGAGTAAATATAGTTATTTCATAGCTACGATTTAACCATCCCCATACCACGGCCTCCGGCCAGAAAGGAGGAATCTCATGGATTTTTTCAAAAACATTACCGTACTGTCCCTTGAACAGGCAACCGTTCTGCCCTATTTAACTTACAGGCTGGCCCAAGACGGCATGCGGGTCATAAGGCTGGAACATCCTGTATACGGGGATCCAAACAGGCTAATAGGTGATAATGTTCTCGGAGAGGAGAGAATGAACGCCTATTATCTGTGTATCAATTCAGGTAAAGAGGCACTGACCTTAAATCTCGGTGACCCGGAAGGACAAAAGATATTCCATTCCCTGATCAAAGATCTGAATGTCGATATCTTTTCAACCAATCAGCTTCCCAGAAATTATATGGCTCGGTGTTACCGGATTCGGTCCGGATAGTAATGAGGCGGCCTATGATCCTATACTTCAGGCGAGATCAGGCATGATGGATTTGACCGGCGAGGCCGATGGAGATCCCCAGGTGGTGGGTGTCCCTCTTCCGGATATGGGAACAAGTGAACACTCATACGGGCTTTTGATGAAGGCCCTCTTTAAACGCGAGGCTACCGGAGAGGGGTCCTGTATAAATATGTCCATGTTTGAATCTTCCGTATCATGGATGACGGTCCCCATCACGCTTTCCACCCTTTTCAATAAAGCAATCACTCGCAGGGGTAACACCCACGAATTTTTTTGTCCGGTTTCTGTTTATAAAACGAGCAATGGCTTTGTTTATATGGCCGTGGGAAATGACCGGCAGTGGAAATCCATGGTTACCCTGGAGATGTTTAAATCCTTAGACAAGCAGGAGTATGAAAAAAATGCGGGCCGGATAGGGGATGTGCAGAATTTGAACCGTGCCATTAGCGAGATTACGAAGAACCATACTTCCGAGGAACTGATTGACCTGTTTAATTCACTCACACTTCCCATAAGCAAAATAAAGACTATTCCGGAGGTGATCGCTGATCCCTTAGTTGAAAGGAGGATATTGTATTCACAGGACCCGGTCACCGGGAAAAAAATAACACTGCCACCGCCACCCAATATGACACCATTCCTTGAGCAACTGGACCGTCAACTCTCTTTTCCACCGCGCTTCGGAGAACATAATAAGGAAATATATGGCAAGCTGGGATACTCGGATGAAGACCTGGTGCGTCTTAAGGAAAACAAGGTTATATAAACAGGTCCCCGATACCACAGATGTAAAACTGGACCCCAAGACAGGAAACCTCCGATAAAATTATTTATTTTATCCCAGGGATTCCTGTTTTTCGGGAGTGGATGGTTCAAGATGAGATAGCCAGCATGACAGGACAGCGCAAAATAAAAGACCTCGATCTCAAATCATTAAAGGCATTACCTGCAAGACGATCTCTGGGCCAGCACGTATACAGCAACCTGAAACAGGCCATTGTCAGAGGTGATCTTGCTGCGGGAAGTCGTGTAGTAGAAACCCGTGTGGCGGATGCCTTAGGTATAAGCCGGACTCCGGTTAGGGAAGCGATTCACAAGCTGGAACGTGAAAGCCTGCTCCGCCAGAATCCTGCCGGTGGTTTCTTTGTGGCCGGACTAACCCGGACTGACATTGAGGAAACCTTTGGCATCCGCAGCGTTTTAGAGAGCTATGCTGCAAGGCTTGCTGCCATCAAGCACCGGGAGGAAGACCTTGCCCCTTTAGAGGAAAAGATTAGCGAATACCAAACATATCTTGACAGAGGAGAGACTGAGGCCCTGCTGCGGATCAACACAGAATTTCACGATCTCCTCTACGCATTGAGCCGCAGCCCGAGGCTGATCAGGATGATTAATGACCTGAAGGACCAGATCTACCGCTTCAGGCAGGTCATCCTGAAGGTTGAAAAAATGGCTAACACAAGCAATAAGGATCACAAGATGATGCTGAAGTTCATTCGAAGGCGTGATGCAGAAGGTGTGGAAAAGCTGGTCAGGGATCATATTTTGAGGGGACAGACGGTCGTGCTAAAGGAATTTGATATACAAGACATGAAATAATGATTATTATGCGACCTGCATATTGCGTCAGGGGAGTGAAAATATATGGGAGAAAGAAAAATAAGGGTACTTTTGGCCAAGCCGGGGTTGGATGGCCACGACAGGGGAGCCAAGGTAGTTGCACATGCAATGAGGGAGGCCGGGATGGAAGTTATTTACACAGGGCTTCACCAAACAGTGCCCAGCATCGTGAATCAGGCCATTCAGGAGGATGTTGATGTCATTGGTCTTTCCATTATGTCCGGCGCCCATATCCCCATCTGCAGAAAACTAATGGGAATAGTTAAGGAGCAGGATATCGGGAACAAATTGGTCGTTGTGGGTGGCGTCATCCCCAACAAAGATGTCTCCACCCTAAAGGACATAGGGGTCAGCGGGATCTTCCCTGGTGGAGTTTATTTTGATGAAATTGTAAAATTTATTAGAGAGAATGCTGTTAGATAAATATCACTGATTCCGGTTTTGTGCGGTGTGTTTCACTTATATATATTAGACTGGGAGCCGGATTTAGAAAAGCGACGAAGTCGCATTATATAAAATCACCGAATGTATTGAGGTTATTTTATCATGGGAGTAGCTACTTATATAAAAGATGAAAAAGATGCCATAAAAGAAGTCATTCTCCAGTCGGGCATAAAGATCAAGCCGGTTTATACACCGGACGACCTTGAAAGGATTGGGTTTGATTATGAAAAGGACCTTGCAGATCCCGGGGAATTTCCTTTCACCCGGGCCATTCACCCTATGGGTTTCAGGAGTCGAAACTGGACAACCCGCCAGTACACAGGATTTGGTACACCCGAAGAGACAAATGAACGATTCAAACTAATGATCTCTCATGGACAGACCGGCCTTAACGTGGCCTTCGATCTGCCCACCCAGATGGGCTATGATTCTGATGATCCCATGGCCGAAGGAGAAGTTGGGCGCGTGGGAATGGCAGTCGATTCCCTGAGGGATTTTGAGATGGCGTTCAAGGATATCCAGCTCAACCGTATCGGGACCGGACTGACCATCAACGCAGTAGCCTCCGTTATGTTAGCCATGTATCAGGCAGTGGCTGAGAAATTCGGATACAAAAAGGAAGAAATATCAGCAACCCCCCAGAACGATATCCTCAAGGAAATCGTTGGGCGTGGCGCCTGGATCTATCCTGTAGAGCCGGCGGTACGCCTAATTGGCGATACCATAGAATACTCCATGAAGGAGCTGCCAAGGTGTAATCCTGTTTCCGTGGCAGGATACCACATCAGGGAATCGGGGTGTTCACCGACCCAGGAAATTTCTTATGCATTGATGATTGCCTTTGCTTATATTGATAATGTTGTAGCCCGCGGGTTCAAGGCAGGGGAGTTTGTGGGAAGGTTTTCTTTCAACTTGAACATATACGGCAATCTGTGGGAGACGGTGGCCAAGTTTCGGGCTGCCCGCAAATTATGGGCCAAGCTCCTCCGGGAAAGATATGATGTCCAGAACAAAAAGGCCCTTTTTCTCCGGGGAATTTTCGGAGGAGGCGGCTCCGGCATGACCAAGCAGCAGCCGGAAAATAATATCATGCGCGGGGCCTACTATGCGCTTGCGGCAGCACTATCCGGAGCACAGACCACGGCCCTGTGTTCATTTGATGAGGCGTATACCATCCCGACAGAAAGGGCGGCGCTGTTATCCTTGAGGACCTTTCAAATACTTATGGATGAAATCGGGCTCAGGGACACCGTGGATCCCTTGGCAGGCTCCTACTTTATTGAAACACTGACAAAGGAGATGGAAGATAAGATACTGGAAGAGATGAAAAAAGTAGAGAAAGCCGGCGGTATGGTAGAGGCTGTTTCCTCGGGGTATGTGCAGAGGGAGGTGGCGAAACAGGCATACGAGTTTGAGAAAAATATCCAGGAAGGAAAAGTTACAAAGGTAGGCGTGAACAAATACACCGAAGGTGTTGACATGGAGGTGGAACTCCACGAACACAACGAGGAATGGGAGCGATTGCAGATTGACCGGCTTAAGGAGCTGAAAAGGGACAGGGACAATAAGGCCGTTAAGGAATCCCTAAAGTCTCTTGAAAAGACGGCCAGGGAAAAGAAAAATGTCATGCCTTCCTTAATTGAGTGCTGTAAGTGTTATGCAACCGTAGGGGAGATGGCGAATGTGTTCAGGGACGTTTTTGGGGAGTATGTAGAACCGAGTATATTTTGAATGCAGAAGTAAAAATACATTCTTATATTGAAAACATGGTCCTCTGGGCCAGATTAGAGCAAGATGTCTCTGTTTTGGAGATTAGTGTCTAAAAATACAAATTCCAAGCACCAAATTACAAATACCATGCCAAAGGCAGACAAGAATCTCAAACTACGATATCCAATGATCAAAGCCGGATTAAAAACGAACTTCCAACATCGAACATTGAACTTTCAACGTCGAATGAGATATAAAGCTGAGGGTCTAACACCCTATGTAGATAAACTTTCAGCGTAATCAATTGAAAAAATGGAGCGAAGCGACATCCACCTTCGACGTTCGATGTTGAGCGTTCGATGTTCGATGTTCATCTTTTTCCTGTTTGGATTTTCGTATTTTGGTCACGCGCAGCGCAGGCGCTTGCGCCGCGTGTTGGAATTTGTTTGATTTTTAGAATTTCAATAAGTCAATGAGATTCCAACAAAGCAAATCCCCTCTGGGGATAACCAAACCTTGGTCTACTGGGCCAGGATTTTTACAAATGGAATGAAAGGGGGTGAAAGAACAGGTTATTATCAGGAGGGTTTAACAAATTATTCACTCATCCCATAAGGAGGGTTAAGACATGAGACGAAAAATAGGATTTATACTGGCCGGAGTTTTTTTAGCAACAGTTTTAGCAATTACCTGGATGCCCGCGCCAGCCGCGGCAGCACCAATCAATCTGAATTACGCCAACTTTCCACCTGCCCCAACATTCCCATGTGTTCAGATGGAGAGGTGGAAAAAAGAGGTTGAAAAGCGAACAAATGGAAAGGTCGCCATTAAAACATTCCCGGGCGGGACCCTGATCAAGGCCAAGGCTATGATGGATGGAGTGATTGCTGGTACTGCCGATATAGGCTGTCTGTGCATGGCCTACCAACCCGGAAGATTCATTGTCACCAACGCCACGGCCCTACCCGTTGGGTTTCCGAATGCAACCGTTGCAAGCCTTACACTCTGGGATCTTTACAATAAATATAAACCAGAGGGATTTGCAAAGGTGAAAGTTCTTACCATGTTCACCTGTGCGCCGGCGAATATCTATGCCAAAGTTCCGGTAAAAAATCTAAATGACCTCAAAGGCCTGCAGTTGAGGGCTTCCGGAGGCGTTGCCCAGGTCTTGAAGGCGTTAGGTGCAACTGCAGTTGGTATGCCTCAATCGGCAACCCCGGAAGCGCTTCAAAAAGGGGTTGTGAAGGGCGCAGCATCATCACTTGAAACCCTTAAAGATTTCAAATACGCTGAAATGTGCAAATATGTAACTATGCTTAACGGACCGGTGTATCCCTTTGCTGTTGTGATGAACATGGCTAAGTGGAACAGCCTGCCCAAGGACGTCCAGAAGGTCTTTGATGAGATGGGCCCCCAGCAGGCGGTGTGGACAGGCACTTACATGGATAATCATGTGAATGACTCCATCGCCTGGTCAAAGAAAAATCACAACATTGAGATTACAGTACTCCCAAAAGAAGAAAAGGCAAAATGGGATAAAAAGCTGGAGCCCCTTACGGGTAAATGGATAGCTGATGCAAAGGCAAAAGGCCTGCCAGCCCAAGCGATTGTGGCAGACATAAAGGCCTTCTTGGCAATGTATGCCGGGCAATAAAGGTACCGCTAAAAAGGCGCAAAGAGACTTTTTGCGAGGTTATCATTATTGGCATTTGCCGGTTGCGGATTGTGGATCGTAGGCTTTTCGCATGATCCACAGTCTGCAGCCATTGTTCCATATCTGAAGCGTAACAAGCACGGGCATGATGCAATACTAAGACATCTGGTGTGGTTATGGCGATTTTAGAAAAAATAAGCGACTACTTAAACCAGATCTTCATCTGGATTGCGGGCTGTTTTCTGGCAGCAATGATTATTTTGACGTGCGCAAACATATTCCTTCGCACTGTCTGGCAGCCCATTATCGGTACCTTTGAACTGATGGGGTATCTTGGGGCCGTTCTAACTGCCTTTGCCTTGGGCTACACTCAAGTAAGACGGGGGCATATTGCAGTAGATATAGTGATACTGGGATTCTCAAAAAAGACCCAAAATATCTTAAATGGCATCAACTGCTTCATATGTATGGTTTTCTTTGCGATTGTATCCTGGCAGATCGCCAAGTATGCCACTATCCTGTTGAAGACAGGAGAAGTCACGGAAACACTGCGGATCATTTATTATCCTTTCACCTATGGTGTGGCCTTGGGATGTGCCGCCCTCTCCCTGGTCTTTCTGACCGAGTTCCTGAAATCTGTACTTCCAAGAGAGGAGGATGAGAAGTGAGTCTGACGCTGATCGGGATTATCGGGATTATCCTCCTCCTTATTGTCTTATTCTTTTTGGGCATGCCCGTAGGTTTTGCCATGGGCATTGTGGGCTTCTGCGGGTTCTGGTATGTGGTCTCCTTCAAAGCAGCCATCAACATGGTGGGAAGTGACATCTGGTCCACATTTTCCAGTTACGGTCTCACGGTTATACCTCTTTTTATCTTTTTAGGGTATCTTGCATTTAACTCGGGGATCGCTGAAAGGCTGTACAACACAGCCTACAAGTGGGTCGGTCATTGGCGTGGAGGGCTGGCTATCGCTACAATAGCTGCGGACGAGCTTTTTGCTGCAATCTGTGGCTCCAATACGGCTACAGCGGCTACTATGGGGAAAGTAGCCTTGCCACAGATGCAGAGATATAATTATGATAATATGTTAAGCAGCGGTACTGTGGTCACCGGAGGCACGCTGGGGACGGTTATGCCCCCAAGTGTGGTCCTCATTGTTATAGGGCTGCAAACAGAGCAATCCATCATCAAGCTTTTTCTTGGTGGTATTTTACCCGCAGTGGTTCTGGGAATCCTTTTCGTGCTCACTATTTTTGTCCTTTGCAGAATCAATCCAAAGTATGGCCCGGCAGGACCAAAGACAAGTTTTAGGGAAAAAATAAAATCCCTTACAGGGGTCATTGAAGCGGTAGCCATATTTGTATTAGTTATCGGAGGTCTGTACGTTGGTATATTCACGCCCACCGAAGCGGGTGCGGTCGGAGTTTTTTTTGCACTTGTTGTAATTCTCGTAACACATAGGATAACATGGAAGGGCCTTATCAGTTCTATGGTGGACACGCTGAAGATATCATGTATGGTCTTTTTCCTTGTTACCGGCGCTATTATTTTTGGTCGCTTTTTAGCTGTCACCAGGCTTCCGTTTATGGTGGCAGAATTTGCGTCCGGTCTTCCCGTCTCCCCTTACGTCATTCTGGCATTCATTTTGGTAATCTATATGATAGGTGGATGTTTTGTAGACTCCCTGGGGTTTCTTGTGCTCACCATCCCCATCTTTTTTCCATTGGGGATGGCCCTTGGCTTCGATCCAATATGGTATTCGATCATTTTGACGATGGTCACAACAATGGGAGCAATCACCCCGCCGGTTGGCGTCAATATCTATGTGGTTAAGGCACTGGCGCCGGATATACCCTTAAGCACTATTTTTAAGAGCGTAAGCTTTTTTCTATTAGCCTGTGTTATTTGTATCGGTATATTAATTATTTTTCCCCAAATAGTATTAATTATACCAAATATGGCATATTAATACCCTAACTGAGCCAAAACACAATTAGGGAGCTGTCAGCTACCAGCAGTTAGTTCTGGATTTACGGTTAAAATTATTCTTCGTTTATACAGATACTATAACGGACCAAAGCGAGAAGGTTTTTTATCTCGTTACCATGCTCTGCGTGGGAACGTATACCAATGGTTACAACGCAGAGCATTGTAACCAGGTTTAAACGCAGAGCATTGTAACCAGGTTTAATATTGAGCAGATACATTTTTTTAACATAGAGGTGTAACAAACCATGGCAAAAACATTTATGCCCGAAGTGGCAACACTTGATGAACTTAAGGAATTGCAAACTAAAGGCCTTCAGTGGACCATAAACCACGCATACAACGGGTCACCTTTCTACAAAAAGAAGATGGATGATGCGGGTGTTGTCCTCGGGGATATTGGGTCCCTCGATGATATAGAGAAACTTCCCTTTACAACATCCCAGGACCTGCAGGAAGGTTATCCGTTCCCACTTCTATCCGTGCCATTTGAAAAGGTAGTTCGAATTCACGCGTCGTCCGGCACAACAGGAAAGAGGAAGGTCCTTTGTTATACTCAGAAAGATATTCAGGACTGGACCCATTTCTTTGCGCGCTGTTATGAAATGGCCGGGTTGACTCCCGAAGACCGGGTTCAGATTGCAGTTGGGTACGGTGTATGGACGGCCGGTGCCGGTTTCCAGTTGGGATGCGAGGAGTTTGGAGCCATGGCCATCCCGGCAGGTCCCGGAAATATGGATATGCAGTGCCAGTTCCTGGAGGACTTCCAGACCACGGTTATGTGCTGTACTGCCTCTATGGGACTGCTAATGGCTGAAGAGGTGAACAGGCGGGGCATCAAGGACAAGATAAATCTCAAGAAGATGATCTTCGGATCAGAGCGATCCAGCGATGCCATGAGAAAGCAGGTTAAAGATCTTTTAGGTATCGAACACCTGTTTGACATCCCGGGCATGACCGAGCTTTACGGTCCCGGAACAGGCCTGGACTGTGTCCACCACACGGGAATCCATTACTGGGCCGATTATTATATATTAGAAATTTTAGATCCCGATACTTTGAAACCCGTGCCTGAAGGAGAGACAGGGGAAATGGTGGTGACCACCTTGAAAAAGGAAGCAGCCCCTCTTATCCGCTACCGGACCAGGGATCTGACCCGATTGATCCCCGGTCAGTGCCCTTGCGGATCTATCCTTCCAAGGCATGATCGTCTATTGGGTCGTTCCGATGACATGATCATTTTTCGCGCCGTCAATATCTATCCGGGACAGGTTGATCATGTTTTATCAGGTATCGAAGGGATCGGGAGTGAATACCAGATTATCCTGGACAGAAAGGCGGACGGCAAAGACTATATGACCGTGAAAGTGGAGCGCGACAAGGGGGTTGACAGGAGTCAGGATGAGGAACTGGCCAAAAAGATAGCCGGAGAAATAAAGAGGCAGATTCTGGTGAGCGGTACCATTGAGCTGGCAGATTACGGATCTTTACCGAGATCCGAGAGAAAGAGTAAACGGGTATTTGATAACAGGGATTTGGATGAATAGTTAAGTAGTTGAGTGGTTGAGTAGTTGAGCCGGTTGGCCGGTTGAGCCTGTTTGTGCTTTTTGTAGAGAAACCACCGGCATAGCTTGGTAACCGATAACTTGAAAGTCCAAGATTTATGGTCTTGCAAAAGGTCGAAAGGCACGTCATTGCGAGCTCCCGCCCCTATGGGCGGGAATAAACTCCGCGAAGCAATCTCAAATTCAATAAGTTGCAATATGTATGAGATTGTTTCGGGCTGACGCCCTCGCAATGACACCTATTCACGACTTTTTATGAACGTATCGAGATTCCATGTTTTTGATTTTATTTCGTATTTCGATAGTCGTATTTCGAAATTCCCGGCTTGTCCGGATCAGGGGGTTTAGACATGATTGACTATGATTATAAGAAGCCTGAGAGTTTGGAAGAGGTCTTCAGCCTTCTCAAGGAGTATGGACCGAAGGCTACCCTGATTGCAGGGGGAACCGATGTGATGGTCAATATCAGGAATACAAAGAAGGCTCCTGAGGTTTTGATTTCCCTGCGTGGGCTCAAGGATCTTCGATACATAAAGAAAAATAAAGGTTATCACATCGGGGCCCTGACAACTCACAGGATGTTGGAGCTGTCGGAATTGGTCAAAACCGAGCTGTCTGCGTTATATGACGGTGCTTCACGTATAGGATCGGTCCAGGTCAGGAACGTTGCCACAATAGGCGGGAATATTTGCAATGCTGCGCCTTCGGCTGATACTGCCGGTCCCTTGCTTGTGCTTGATGCCCAGGTGGTACTGGAAGGCCCTAAAGGAAGGCGGAATGTACCCATTGCCGAGTTTTTTACGGGCACATATAAGACTGTTCGGAAGCAGGGTGAGGTCCTTGTTGAGTTTCAAATACCGGCGGAAATGGGGCATTTCGGGAGTGCTTACTGGAAACACTCAAGAAGAAAGGCGATGAATCTTCCCATCCTGGGGATTGCCGTGTCCCTAAAGCTGGATGATGAAACGATTACAGATGCAAGAATTGGCCTGACCGTTGCCGCGCCAACGCCGGTCAGGGCCTATAAGGCTGAGGAGTTTTTGAAGGGAAAGCAGTTAACCGGCGATGTGCTCAAAGAGGCGGGCAAGATCGCGGCATCGCCTGAATGCTGTTCTCCCAGAGACAGTATAAGGGGTGAAGCATGGTATCGAAGGGAGATTATCGAAGTCTATGTGGCTCGCATGGCAATGCTTGCCGCTGAAAAAATAAAGAACCGGTAATAATTCGCTAAAGGAAAATATTTGACAGGATAACGGGATAGACAAGATTTTTAGTAAAAAAAATAAAATATAAAACAAGAGATTTGGATACGGATTTACAAGATCAGCTTAGGTATTTTTAGTCCCGAATATCCAGTAAATCCCGTCAAAAAAATTTCAATTGATTGAAGAGGAGTTCGAGATGAAAAAGGTATCGGTTTCATTTACCTTAAACGGCGATCCTGTAACTGCAGAAGTGCCGGTGACCTGGTCACTTTTAAAAACATTGAGGGAATATTTTGAATTGACCGGGGCCAAGGAAGGATGCGGCGTCGGTGAGTGCGGTGCCTGCACGGTTATTGTAGATGGGGATGCCGTAAATGCTTGTCTGTACCCGGTTTTTGAGGCAGAAGGCAAGTCGGTTATGACTATTGAGGGGATCGCCGGTGAGGACGGCACGTTGCACCCAATTCAGACGGCCTTTCTCGAAAACAACGGGGTCCAATGTGGATACTGCACCTCCGGGATGATCATGTCCGCAAAGGCCCTTCTGGATCAGAATCAGGGTCCGATGGAGGATGAAATAAGAACAAGCATTGCCGGCAATTTTTGTCGTTGCACCGGATACGTTCAGATTGTCGAGGCCATAGAGATGGCCGCGCGGGAGATGGAATAAAGAGGGAATCTCCAATTGAACCAGTAATTATCAAGAGTAATGAGTAAATGCTTAACAATAATAGGTCGAAGCGACCGACATTCATAAATCGCAAAGCAATCACAGATGAAATGTAAAACCGTATTTTGTCATTCCCGCGAAGCCTGCCCGCCGGACGGCAGGCGGGGCGGGAATCCAGCACGCACCATTCCTGGATACCCGCTTACACGGGTATGACAGGGGCAAATAAGAATATAAAGTCACTTATTTAAATGGATTGTTTTTCATTCAATTAGGGTGATACCTAAGGGAGGAAAAGATGTCTGATCATCTGTTTGTGGGAAAAAGCATTCCAAGGACAATAGAAGCGGATAAAGTAACAGGCAAGGCCGTTTACATTGATGATATGAAACGTCCCGGGATGCTTTACGGGAAAATACTGTATAGCAAGTATGCCCATGCCACGATTAAGAGTATTGACACTTCTAAGGCAAAAAAGCTTACCGGCGTTAGGGCGATTTTGACCGGCCAGGATATTCCGGACGTGAGGGTCGGATTCCTTAGGGATCAAACGGTGCTCAAGAAAGACACGGTCCGTCAGTTCAGAGACGAAGTGGCTGCAGTCGCGGCGGTCACTCCAGAGATCGCAGCGGAGGCAAGGGATTTGATTGAGGTAGAGTATGAGGAACTACCCGCCGTGTTTGATCCATTCGAGGCCATGAAGGAGGAAGCCCCGCTTGTCCATGAGGTGGACGCGAGAGGAAGGCCCGTCAAAAACAACATACTTCCTTTGCCCTGGAAATTTGAGGCCGGGGATATCGAGCAGGGCCGCAAGGATTCGGCATACATAACAACAGATAATGTTAGTACGACCTGGGTAAATCAGTGTTGCATGGGAACGAGCGGGTGCGTTGCAGAGTTTGATAATAGTAACAACCTGACCCTGTACAATCAAACCAATGTCATCTTTGGACACATCGGGAGAATCACTGAATATTTTTCCCAGATCGGTCTTAAGGGTAAAAAGATCAGGGTTGTCAATGCAATTGTTGGTGGAAGTTTTGGAACCAAACTGGACACGGACATCTATGAATTTATTTCGATTCAGCTTGCCCTGAAGACACGGAAGCCCGTAAAGATCCTGTTTGACAGGGAGGAGGAATTCCGGGCACTGCCGCCAAGACAGCCGGCGGTCTTTACCATTGAACAGGGATGCGACAAGGAAGGCAGGCTTACCTTCAGAAAGTGCGAAGCAATTCTTGATAATGGCGCATATACCTCCTGGGGCGCTACGACCCCATCTGTTATGATTATGCCCATGTCTTCACTGTATCGTGTTCCCAATGTGTTATATAAGGCCACTTGCGTTTATACAAATAATATCTACTGCCAGGCTATGAGGGGCTATGGTAATCCGCAGGCCACATTTGCTGTGGAAACTTCAATGGACACTTTGGCCGAAAAGGCCGGCATTGACCCTGCCGAATTCAGGATGATTAACCGTAATCGTTCAGGTGATGAAACTCCCATGAGGCTGAAAATAACCTCATGCGGTTTTGAGGAATGTATAAATTCGGTGAAGGAAAAGCTCAACTGGGATGAAAAGAAGGGAAAACAGAAGGGCCGGGGCCTTGGTATGGCCTCCCTTATCCATGTTGCAGGAGGTGCCAGGGTAACTAGATCGGACGGTCATGGCATGATGGTCAAGGTGGATGAGTACGGACATGTAGATGTGATCGAGAGCGGGACGGATCAGGGCCAGGGTTCTCCCACGGTGATTACCCAGATCGTTGCAGAGTCATTGGGGGTCAGACCCGAGGACGTTTTCCTGACATTCGGGGATACGGCGTTGGCGCTGTGGGATGCCGGGACCCACGCCAGTCGCCATACATTCATGGCCGGCAATGCGGCGGTCAGGGCATGCGCAAAGGCCAAGCACCAGATTCTGGATATGGCCGTTGAACACATGCCCAAGATCATCAAGGGCGGGTTCAAACGGAAAAAACGGAAGGATCCCGATTTTGTGGAGCCGGAGCTGGATTATGGTCTAATAGCTGATCCCGAGAACCTGGATATAAGAGACAGGATGGTTTTTCCCAAAAAAGATCCGGATCACCCCTACTTCAGGATTCCGGTAAGCCAGGTCTTGAGACAAGGTCTCCTTGGAAGCGGGGAAAGCAAAGTCGTTGTTGCCGAGGCGTTTTATGATCCACCGACTGAGATGTTAGACAGAGAGCTAAAGGGCAATCTTTCAAAGACCTATGCCTTTGGTACTACAGGTGTCGAAGTAGAGGTGGACGAGCAGACAGGGGAAGTAAAAATCCTGAATCTCGTTGCAGCCCACGACGTGGGAAAGGCAATGAACCCGACTTTGTTATTGGGCCAGATCTACGGGGCGGCCTATACGGGTGTGGGCTATGGTCTTACGGAAGAGATAAAGGTTGTAAACGGGAAGGTTATGAACCCGGGTTTTCGCGACTACCAGATGCTTACAGCCATGGATGTCGTACCTATTGAACCGGTTATAGTTGAACCGGTGGATGAGGACGGCCCTTATGGGGCCAAGGGCGTGGGCGAACCGGGCCTCGTTCCCACTGCCCCGGCCATTGCTAATGCCATATACGATGCAATCGGCGTCAGGATCAGGGATCTGCCCATTACCCCGGAAAAGGTTTTAGCTGCCCTTAAGGAGAAGGGATAAAGGAATTGAATATCGATAGGTAAAGATAAGCAAGGTGCCCCCGGAACTATAGAGGGATAAGCTTCCGCTTTGGCTGGCTTTTTGGGGAGCAGAAAAGGGAGCAAGGTTGAGGTCAGGTAAAGCTGTTCGGCTAATATTTTTCTTTCACATACGCCAGGGATTCCTCAATGGCCGTCAGGGTCAATTTCAGGTCTTCTTCCGTGTGTCGAAAGCTGATATAGGCATGGTGGTACGGTGAGAAGAAGAACCCTTTACGGATGAGCTGCGTATAGAAGTCCGTACGTTTGCCTTTGTATGCCCCTGTTTCGTCCTTTTCAAAGGTGATGTAGAACATGGGGCCCACGCCGGTCAACTTGGCTCCCACATCATATTTGTCGAGGAGCGCCCGGATCTTCTCGATGAAGCGGTCGCCCTTTTTCCAAATATTCTCGAGCACTTTGTCCCGTTCAAGGATTTCTATGGTCTTCAGCGCGGCGACAAAGCCTTTGCTGTTCGGGAAAAAGGTTGACGAAATAAAAAGCTTGTCCGCGGCCGCCATCATGACGTCCTTCTTACCGGTCACAACAGAAATCGGATATCCGTTGGCGATCGCCTTTCCCAGCACGGTCAGGTCGGGAGTCACGCCGTAGAGCTCCTGCGCGCCGCCCATTCTGAGTCTGAATGCGGTCCGTATCTCATCATAGACCAACACCGCGCCGTACTTGTCTGCAAGATCTCTTGCGCCTTCAAGAAACCCTGGATTGGGTTCCTGCATCTTTTGATGGTTTGGATGGCCGAACGGCGTCATGATGATTGCAGCGGTCTCATCACCATGCGTCGCCATCAGCTCTTCCAGCTGATCGAGTCTATTGTATTGAAATTCAAATACATCTTCGTAAAATTTCGAAGGAATCCCGCCTTTCATTTCAACGCACCAGTCATGCCAGCCATGGTAACCGCAACGCATGACTTTGATCTTGCCGGTATAGGCTCTTGCAATACGAATAGTTGCGGTGGTGGCGTCGGAGCCTGTTTTCAGGAAGATGCTCATTTCGGATGAGGGCACAACTTCGGTCAGCTTCTTCGCCAGCGTATTCTGGAATTTTTGTGTCAGCGTGAAACAGAAACCTTTTTCTCTTATCTGTTTACAAACGGCGTCATCCAATTCTTCTTCACGGTAACCGAGTATGATGGGGCCGTAACCGCACAAGAAATCGACAAATTCGTTGCCGTCAACATCCGTCAGGCGGCAGCCTTTGCCGGTTTCAAGAAATATGGGGTATTCTCCTTCGATAAAATCGCCGGGCTTTCTGGCCCCGAGAACGCCTCCAGGCACCAGCCCGGACGCTTCTTCGAAGAGTTCCCGGCTTTTGGTGATGTTCAATTTTTGCGCCTCTTTCATGGAAAGTCTCCTGCAATATGTTAGACTTCAAACATGGATGATATCTTTTCCGTCTGGTGGATTATTGCGCCTCGCTTCAAGAACGCCGCAAGGAATTTGTCCGGATCAATGCAGCCTTCAGGAGCGGTCACTCCCTTTTCGGTCACATCCCCGGCATCCATCATGAGCGCTGCGATGGATGCGGGAAGCCCCGTCCCGGGAGCCATCCTTCCCACCATATCGGCTGTGTATGTCACCTTTTTGCCGCCTCGCTCACCTTTGACAATGACTTTGAGGCCCGAAGACTGCGGACCCTTGTCTCTGCCTTCGGGGATGGTCTCCCAAAGCTTGAGCGTCAGGTCGTAGGGTATTACGGTCGTGCCGTTGATATCCTTCGGTTTTTTACTCAAGAGACCCATATCTTTTTGTTCTTTGATCAGTTCGTCCACCCAGGGAGGTATGAGCGCCCCTTTGATTATGACATTTTTTACCCCTTTGATATACTTGGGGATGGTCAAAGGCTGCGGGTGACCCACGTAGCGAACATGGCACGTCCCAAGGGGTTCCAGGAACTCTTCCGCCACTGCTTCGGTCCCGCCTTCAACATGTACCAGTTTACCGTTGATATACTGCGGGATCTTTCCGAGGGTCATATGAAGACCGTGGTCCCAGGCCGCGCCTGAAAGTTCGGCAATGGCCACTACCCAATAGAGGTAAATCTCTTCAACACTGTCCAGACGATCCGCGTACCACTTCACCAGGACATTGTTGGTTCCCGGGTCGGATCCCATACCCGTAAGAACAGTAATGCCGGCTTCTTTAGCCATTTCATCTATCTTGGAGTTGAAAAGGATTTCGGTTCCCTCGTAATCATCACAGATATCAATATAGTTGACCCGCGCCTCAATCGCGGCCCTGGCCACCGGCACGGCTGTCTTGTAAAAGGGGCCCGCGCAGTTGATTACAACATCCGAGTCCTTGAATGTATTTACCATGCCGTTATGATCGTTTACGTCCATCTTGATCAGGGTGACCTTTGCGCTCTCGCGTAATTTCGGCGCCAATCTTTCCGGGTCCGGATACAAGTCTCCAAGGACAACATACGTGACCGGCTCTTGTTTTATCAGGTCCCGGGCCACGCCCTGTCCCATACCCCCTGCTCCGCCCAATACGAATGCACGCATGTTTTACTCCTTATATTTATAGCCAAAGTATTTGAAATTCAGATATCGTCAAATAGTTGAGTCGTTGAGTGCCCTCCAGACTTACGGCGGACAGGGTTGAGTCGGAAAATAAGTATGTTAAATCAGCATCTTAGCATTTCAAACATATCAAGCGTCCAATTTTAAGGGCAAACGATATAAATTCAAATAATAACAACCAGTTAACTGCTCAACCATTCAACCACTTAACGAGGTCTGAAATTTGAATATTGCACAGAGAATATCGCGTGTCGAAATTCCTTGTACCTGGAGTAATGGAGTATTGGAGTGTTGGAATTTGCCCTTTGCATTACTCCAATACTCCACCACTCCATCAATCCAATCACGCCAAGGCGTGATGAGAGATAATCTCTCAGATTCAAGGTGTAAGAATCTCAGGTCTTTGGAGTTTCCGTGGATGACGCTGCCTCCACGGCTTCGACAATCTTCTTGTACCCGGTGCAGCGACACAGATTGGACGAAATGGACCGGATGATCTCCTCTTTGGTCGGCCGTGAGTTTCTGTCCAGCAGGCCTTTGGCCGTAAGTATCATGCCCGGAGTGCAGAACCCGCACTGAACCGCGCCTTTCTCCATGAAGCTCTCTTGAACGGGGGCCGGCTTCGTTCCGTCCGCCAAACTTTCGATGGTCGATACCTCGGAGCCGTCCAGTTCGGCGGTCAGCACTATACATGATCGCGTGGGAAGTCCGTTAAGAAGCACCGTGCAACTCCCGCAGGCGCCGAGCCCACAACCGTCCTTGGCACCGGTCAGTTCCAATCGGTCTCTTAGGGTCTCAAGCAAGGTTTCGGAAGGATTGACATCTAACTCCACGGCCTCTCCGTTCAGCTGTAATTTGACTTTGAATCGCTCCATCACTTCGCCCCTTCCATCACCTTGTTGATAAGCCTTCCGGCCAGCACGGGAATCATCCGTTTCCTGTAATCGGGATCGAGGACCGTATTGCCGACAGGCCTTACCTGTTTAAGGACCACCTCGACGGCCTCTCCGATTGCGTCGTGCGAGGGTTGTTTCATTTCAACCACATACGGCTTGGGCCCGACGGCTCCTATGGCGAGTTTGCCCGTCCCGTCCACAAATGAAAACGCCGCGCTCAATAGAGGATAGTCAATGGCGCCCCGAACCCGCAGCTTTTCGTAACCCCCGATGCTCTTCTTCTTCGGAACGAAGATTGCGGTGAGAATTTCACCAGGTTGAAGGTCGAAGGGCTTGTCCGCCTTGTTCGTATAGAGTTCCTCCAGATTGAGGCGTCTCACCTCATCGGGTCCGGAGAGTTCTATCTCCGCAGACAGCGTACACAAAGCGGGGGCATTATCGCTGCAATAGTTTGCGAAGCAGGTCTTGGCGCCTGGGACGGCATTGCAGCTCTCACCGCCCATTTTCAGACAAAAGCCCTTGGATCTGCGCCAGAATTCCGATTGGTTATAGAAGAGGCATCGGGAATTCTGAAGCAGATTGCCGCCGATTGTGCCCCTCATTTGGAGGGATTCACACGAAGTCGCCTCGAGCGAAGCCTCAAGCGCAGGGAAGTAGTCTCCAACGAGGTCGTTTTGTTTGAGGTCGAAGATCCGCGCCAGGGGCCCGATCCTGATCCAGTCGCCTTGATCCTCTACTGTTGTGAGCGGGACAATGCGCTTCAGGTCGATGACGGCTTTGGGCTTTTCAAGCCCCAGTTTCATACGAGGAACCAGATCGGTCCCCCCACTGAGGTAAACGGCCTCGCCTTGGAACTCCCGGTAAAGCCGGACGGCTTCCTCAACATCCTTTGGGCTTCTAAACTCAAATTTCGAGGTTATCATGACTTATCCCCACCTTTCGCGGCGTCGAGAGCCTTAAGGACCCGGTCCGGGGTAAGCGGGAACTCGTTAAGGGGCACTCCCAGAGCGTTGTGAGCCGCGCAGACCACTGCGCTGTAAGCGTTCATGCGCGTTGTCAGACCTCCTTCTTTAGCGCCAAAGGGCCCCTCCGGATCATTCGAGCAGACAATCAGGGGTTCGATCTCAGGCATGTCGCAGGCGAGCGGCACCTTGTACTCGAGGAGGTCGGGATTGAGCAGCAGGCCTTCGGTCCACCGGGTCTCCTCCGTGAGGACTGCGACCCCGGCTTGCTGGACCGATCCCTCGATCTGCCCTTCTACCGCCATGGTGTTGATCGGGTTTCCGCAGTCGTGGGCCGCGACAAAGTGCGGGATGCGTATTTGCCCGGTCTCTTTGTCCACAGTTACTTCCGCGACCGAGCAACCGAATGAGAAGGTCCCCGCCATTTGACCGTACGGCTTCTTGATCCATTCCCGCTGGAAATCGACTTTCGGCATATATGCACCCGTAGCGGCGATGGGTTTCCCCTGAAAAAACGCTTCACGGACAATCCACCGCATGGGCATGCTCTTCGAAGGGTCCGTTTTAGAGATGATCGTTCGATCCCTTATGTCGAGGTCTTCCGCGGGATGATTCATCTTGGTCGCGGCGAAGCCCAGTATTTGGCGCTTGGCGTCCTCACACGCGCGCTTCACTGCGTTTCCTCCGACAAACGAAGCGGCCTGCGAGTACGCTCCAGGATCGAGATTCGTCACAACAGTATCCGCATTGACCAGGCTAATGTCTTCAACAGGGATCCCGAGCACCTCGGACGCGATCTGTATCGCCATGGATTCATTCCCCATCCCCGTGTCGCAGATGCCCGTCACGATGGTCGCCTGTCCGTCGTCATTGAGTTTGACGTAACACGCGGAGCCGGACCTGAATCCCATTGGGAAACCGCACATAACAGCGACGCATCCCATGCCGATTCCCTCTCCTTCGGTTAGTCCGGCCCGTTTCTCAGTCCAATTGGCCTGTTCGGCCGCCCGGCGTATGGGTTCCTCAAGGCCTCCACTGATGATCACGGATTTTGTGGCCGTCTCTTCCCCGACTTTGAGCCCATTTTTGAGCCTGATCTCCATGGGGTCCATGCCCAGTTCCCGGGCGATCATGTCCAGCTGCATTTCGTTGCCGCAGAGGAAGGCCCTGCCGTGGGCTCCGTACATTCCACGGATTCCCTTGTTGGTGATCACTCGATATCCGTTGTATCTGACGTTCGGGAATCGATAGGCTTCCTCATAGACGTAGTACGGAATCGACGCGGCGATGGGTCCGGTGCTGCTGTACGCGCCGCCGTCATAGACAACGCGAAACTCCTTGGCCGTGATGGTGCCGTCTTTCTTGACCCCTGTCTTGATCGTCGCCTGTATGTCGTGAACCTGCCGCGTACAGGCGGCGTTTTCCTCTCGCGTCAGAACGAGCTTGACCGGACATCCCGCCTTCATGCTCAAGAGGGACGTCACCAGATCTCCGGGAGATACTTCGGAGCGAGAGCCGAAGTGCCCTCCCACGTTGATACGTCGAACCCGCACTTTATTGAGGGGCATTTTCAGTAGATTGGAGAGCGCCTTGGCGCGCACGTGCGGCGCGGCGTTGGGCATCCACAGGTCCAGGTAGCCGTTGGCGTAGGAGGCTACAGTCGCGTATGGTTCGAGCGTTGAGTAAGCTTCACCTGCGGCATGGAACGTGTCTTCCCGTACGAGATGCGCCTGCCCGAAAGCCTCGTCCACTTCACCAACTTCGATGTGGACATGAACGTTAATGTTATTGGCGTACTCCTCATGAATCAGCGGCGCGTCCTTTTTCATGGCATCTTCGGGATTGAAGACCGCAGGCAGGGGCTCATAATCGACCTGGATAAGATCGAGGGCCTCCAGCGCCGTCTCTTCGTCTGCGGCCGCGACGCCTGCCACGTCCTCCCCAACGTATCTGACCCTATCCACCGCTATCATCGGATGGTCCTGCGTGTATTTGAAGACGCCCCATTTGACGCCGTGCGCATCGGCCGCCGTCACGACGGCCTTCACGCCGGGGAGTCGCAGCGCCCTGCTCGTGTCGATATTGAGAATTTTTGCGTGCGGATGAGGGCTTCGCAGCACCTTTGCGCAGAGCATCCTGGGAAGCTTGAGGTCGGCAGTGAAACTCGCGCTCCCGGTTACCTTTGCGAGGCTGTCCGTCCGTGTCATCCGCGTGCCTACAATGGTGTATTCCCTGTCCATAAGACATCCTTTTGCATTAGGTGATAAGAAGTTGCTTTTTTGAGCGTTGAGTATAGAGAAATCCCCATTGTGGGTCAAGGCTAAAATGGCCACACGAAATGGGGTCGGGCCACGACAAGTATCTAAGTATTAAAGAACAACTGTAAAAACACCCTTATTTAGGCCCTATATCGATCTTTTTAGGGGCAAAAAGAGCAATATGCAATGAAGAGGGGGACGTCGCTCAGAGAACCGGCTATGTGGAAGAAAAAAGACGACGGCAGTCCCCCTGGGACAGATTCAGAACAGTTGCGTCGGTTTCCGGTTCGTCGCGGACCATAGCCATCATTGGCTAAGGCGAATAAAAAATTGGTAAAAATTTTCAGATTTGTTATAAGGTTTAATATGTGAGGACTGCAATGAGTGCGGCTGTGTATGTCCCGATCATGCGATAACGTTCCCCCTGGAGAAAGTAACCTTCTAAGATTGATGATTGATGATTGACTATTGAAGATTTAAAAATATTTTTTTGGATCGTCAACCATCAACATAAAATCATCAATTAAGTATGGAGTTATAAATGATGAAAGCAAACAAGATAGATCATATATGCATTGCCGTTAAAGACCTGGAAGCGGCAAAAAAGATCTGGGAACCCATGTTAGGAAAAGCAGGCCCTGACGATGCATATGTTGATGAGCCTGAAAAGATCAATGTGGTAAGATACTGGGTAGGTGAAGTCGGGTTTGAGCTTATGGAATCCACTTCGCCGGATGGCGACGTGGCTAAGTATATTGAAAAAAACGGTGAAGGCGTCATGCTCATAAGTTTCAATGTAGATAATACCCGTGATGCCGTTGATGAG
>JAFDHL010000247.1 GCA_019308785.1 Deltaproteobacteria bacterium | reverse complement strand
TTACAACGAGGCCTCCTCTGGGGAATAGGAAGGCTCTCAAAGGTCAGGCCCGATCTTGTAAGAGGTAGTGCCTTATACCTCATGCCGTATCTTAAGTCCCCGGATGCCACCGTCAGGGGACTGGCAGCATGGATTGTGGGATTGCTTGGTTTGGAGGAGGCTCGTCCGGGGCTTGATCACCTTACAAAGGATGAAGCAGAGATCCAGTTATACTCAGAACATAAACTGCTTAGCAAGCAGGTAAGAGAGCTGGCAGAAGAGGCATTAAAAAGACTGCCATCCTGACCCCATTTCCCACTTGACGATTGCGAGAAGTCTGATTTCATACGAATGCTTGCGCTAAAACATCCTTACGATTTGGAGCATATAATTATGCGGGTTTCTAATTCACCGATCATAAATAAGCCGCAGCTTGAACGCCTTTATGTTCTCTATAACTCCCGCAAATGGGTTCACCCCGATCCCCTTGAATTCCTTTACAAATACGCCGATTTCAAAGACAGGGAAGTAGCAGGACTTATAGCATCGTCACTTGCCTATGGAAGAGTAGCCCAGATTCTTAAGAGCGTATCAAGCGTGCTCGACAAAATGGGGCCATCTCCTTACGGTTTCCTTTTGTCCGCCACGCCCTCATACTTGCTGCGCATGTATTCCGGTTTCAAACATCGTTTTACAACAGGCGAAGAGCTTGCTCTCATGCTTATCGGAGCAAAGTCCGTAATCAAACGGTTCGGCTCCCTTTACAACTGCTTCCTCTCCGGCTTCAACGATGATGACGAGACGGTCCTCACCGGGCTCTCTTATCTGGTAAACGAACTCCGAACAGACTTGAACGGCAGAAGTAACAGCCTCTTACCCTTGCCTGAAAAGGGCAGTGCGTGCAAGAGATGGAATCTGTTCTTGCGCTGGATGGTGAGAAAGGATAGTGTGGATCCTGGAGGATGGGATAGGGTGAGTCCTGCCAAGCTGATTGTCCCCCTGGACACCCACATGCACCGCATATGTCTCTTATTGAAACTTACAGGACGGAAAAATGCGGACATGCGAACGGCCATGGAGATCACCAGCGCATTTCGGAAAATAGATCCCGAAGATCCTGTCCGGTACGATTTCGCTCTAACCCGGCCGGGGATTCGAACAATCAAAAAGGAGGTGTTCAAATGAAAGCCGCATTTACCATGATACCTGCTGAGTCGAAGAGGCTAATCGCAAAGGCTGTCGTAGAAATGGAAGACATAAAAATAGCAAAACAAAAGGCCTACATCATCCTCAACGGTGGAACAACGAATGGCTACATAGCTCAAGAACTTCTTGGGATGAGAGAACTTGAACCCCAGAAATTCGCAGCAGGCACCAACACCCACAGGCTCCTCTGTGTGACCGACCCTGATAAGCGAACGCCCTTCCCAATAATACTCTATAAAGGGGAGAGATCTTCAAAAACCCTCCCTGAAGCCTTACAGGACTTTCATATCGAAACCGTCCTGATAAAAGGAGCAAATGCAATTGATCCTGAAGGAAATGTTGGTGTGATCACATCGGGTTTCGACGGCGGAACGATTGGGGCAACTTACGGCACTGCAACATCTCAAGGGCTCAAGTACATTTTCCCTGTGGGGCGGGAGAAGATGGTGCCTTCAGTCAAAGAGGCAGCAGCCTGGGCAGGTGCCAAGACCCTCGATTACACAATAGGAGCCGATTTCGGCATGTTCTGCATCCCAAACGGAATCATTGTTACGGAGATTGAGGCACTAAAGATATTAGCCGATGTGGATACAAAACATATCGCATCCGGTGGCATCGGCGAATCGGCCGGTGCGGTCGTCCTGGTGATTAAAGGGGAGGATGCAAATGTCAGAAAAGCAATCTCCATAGTTGAATCAATTAAGGGAGAACCGTCCTTGAAGGGATTCAAAGGCACGTGCGAGACATGTCGCTATGCTTGTAAGTTTGCGGGAAAAAAGGCGGAGGATCTCCCAGTGTGGCTGAATGATTGATCGACCCTTACCGGAGACGGACATTTTTTACGAGGTTATCAGTAGTGGTGACAAATATTTTTTTTGAATTTAAGCATGCGCAACACATAAAATGCGAAAACTGGTTAAAGGAAAAATAATGCATAAAGTAAAATTTTTACCGGATGGAAATGAAGTTGAAGTAGATGACGGTACTACAATCATGGAGGCGGCTGAAAAGGCCGGTGTTTTTATTAACAGCCTGTGCGGAGGAAAGGGAGTGTGCGGGAAATGCCGTGTTCAGGTTTCAGATGGTAAGGTAAAGGCTGACAAGCATTCCATAGGTTTTTTATCTAAAGATGAGGTAAAGGATGGCTATGTCCTGGCCTGCCAGAGCAAGGTTGACGATAACCTTGAGATAGTCATTCCGCCTGAATCCCGCTTAGAGGCTGAACAGATCGTGATGGAACAACCGGTGGTTGATTATAGCCAGCCGGAAAAGGTCGCAGTCGCAAGAGTCCCTTCTGATCCCATGACTCTTTTTGAACCTTTAGTCCAAAAAATATTCCTGGAACTCAAGGAACCCTCTCAAGAAGACAATATTAGTGATATAGAACGAATTATTAGAGAGCTGAGGAAAAGAACCGACTACCAGTCTTTTGAGACAACTTTATGCTGTCTCCAGGGCCTGGCCTCTAATCTGCGCGATAACGACTGGAAAGTTACGGCCACGATTGCCAAGCATGGTGATCTCTGGCGGATATTACAGATAGAACCCGGAGATGCCAGCAATAAAAACTACGGCCTGGCTATTGACGTAGGAACAACTACTGTTGTTGCTCAGTTGGTAGATATGAAATCAGGCAATGTTATCGGAGTAGCCGGTAGCCACAATCTTCAGTCCCATTATGGTGAGGACGTCATTTCCAGAATGGTTTTTGCCTGTGGCAGGGAGCGAGGGCTCAATCCGCTTCATGAAGCTGTCATTAAAAACATCAATAACCTTATCAAGACCTTGACCGATGAAAAGGGAATAGATGTTGAAGATATAACAGCCGTTGTGGCCGCAGGGAATACAACCATGAGCCATCTTCTTTTATCATTAATTCCCTGCTCTATTCGATTTGACCCCTATGTGCCCACAGCAAATATCTTTCCTCAGATACGCGCCAGGCAGGTAGGTATAAACATAAACCCGGAGGGGGTACTGGAAACGATTGCAGACGTTGCCAGTTATGTGGGCGGAGATATTGTGGCCGGTATCCTTGCCTGCGGTATAGCCGACAGGCCGGAAACAGGAATCCTTATAGATGTCGGAACAAATGGAGAAATCGCAATAGGCAATAACGATTGGATGGTTTGCTGTTCAGCATCGGCCGGGCCCGCTTTTGAGGGTGGCGGCATTAAAAACGGTATGAGGGCCACACGGGGAGCCATAGAGAGGATAATCATCAATAATGGTGAAGTCAAATATACGACCATTGGCAAGGCAAAACCAAGAGGAATCTGTGGCTCAGGTCTCATTGACTGTATATATGAGTTTGCTCGAAATGGAATTATTGACCATGACGGCAAGTTCAGTCTCTCCACTAAAAATAAAAGGCTGATCGAGAAAGACGGTAAGGCCCAATTCATAGTAGCCCATTCTCAGGAGACAGAAAATGGAGAAGACCTGACAATTTCAGAGTCAGACATAGGCAATCTTATCCGATCCAAGGGTGCGGTTTTTGCGGCTATCAAATCCCTTATGGATTATGTAGGCCTGAAATTTGAAGACATAGAGACTTTTTTCGTAGCCGGCGGATTTGGGAGTTATTTAGATATTCCAAAAGCGATCGGTATAGGACTACTGCCGGACATTGATCCCAAAAGAATTCAGTTTATTGGAAACAGCTCTCTTATGGGTGCTCGCATTGCCCTTTTATCCAGTCATGGCTTTGAGCGCACCATAAAGATCGCAAATAGTATGACCAATATAGAGCTCTCTACCTACCAGCCGTTTATGGATGAATACGTTGCAGCAATGTTCCTACCCCATACGGATAGAAGGCTTTTCCCTTCGGTAGACTATTAAAGGCCGGTTTTCGGTTTGATCGTAAATCATCTTGAAAGTATTAGCTTTCTCTGCTATGCTAAAAAAGACATTTGGACAGGATTGCGGGACAAACAAGATTTCTAAATCCTATACGTCCATTTATTAATCCTGTCAAAAAACAAACATCAAACTTCTATAAAAAATGGATTTGAGAAAGATGAAGATACTTTATCCCAAGCGTGTGGAAGACATACCACCTGAAAGGCAGGAAGAATTAGAAAAGGACCTTGCCCACTTTTTAAAATTCTCTCCATGCGAGAGGCTGCGTTATGTTGAAAAGGAATGGCTGGCCTTTCAGGACTATATCAAGAGATTTGGAGCAACATGGAACCGGAAGTCGAATTAGATTTCTTTGACATCGTCAAAGACTTTAACAGGATGGGGATAAGATACCTCATTATCGGTCGAAGGGCGGTTGTTTTATATGGTGCACCTGTATTGACCGCAGATTAT
>JAFDHL010000246.1 GCA_019308785.1 Deltaproteobacteria bacterium | reverse complement strand
TGATAATAAAACCCTCCACGTGTATATACAAGCCCCACACACAGTCTCGCGGGTATTCCGGAAGCCCGGAGCAAGGCCGCGAGCAAGACAGCATGCTCGTTACAATCTCCCACCTTGGTCTTCAGAACCTCCAATGCCCCAGGAACAGTAAGAACCGGCCGCTTCCTTAAGTTCTTGTAAACCCAGGTCTTAAGCCTCTTCGCCACTATAACCGGATTTTTCGCATTTCTTGCGATCTGCCGGGCCTTTTCAATAACCGCTTTATCGTCGCTTTCAATGCTGAATTCCGGTCGGAGAAAAGGCTTCATTTTTTTGGAATCATCGGAATATGGAAGAGAATACGGGGCCTTTAAAGGTACTTCTTCCTGAATAATTTCAAGTATTCCTGAGCGGAATCTCTGCCTCCCCCTGTTAAGCATACCAGTATCAAAATGGGTATCATCGAGGCCCTCCACCCCAAGCTTCAGGTATGTAAGCCTGTTCGCTTTGGGTAACTGCCTTTTAAGTTCTATTGAGGCCAATTTATAGAAATCATCTCCCCCACCACCCTCGATATCCTTACTTGCCCTGCCAACACTGGACTTGACCAGCGTAAGTCCCATAAAGCCGGCCTCTTTTAGAACAGTGCCCTTTTCATCAAGCCAGAATGTCATACGTTGATCCAGCATTTCACCCTCTAAACGAATTGCACTGTATTCTATGCGATTAATGACAATTGTGCCATTGTGGATGGATCAAAAACAGGAAACATGAAAGAATCCCCCACTTCAAGTCGTCTGCCCTTGAAGAACAGGGCCATTCCTCCGCCGATCACGGGTGGTTCAGAAAGCATGATACTTTCACTTCTTTTGGCTAATCCTTCCCCTATTTTCAAATGTATGTGATGGCCGTCGACCTTCCCTGAGACGCGAAAACTTACAATTCCGGAAGTCATCCTGAATATGAAATTCTTCAACCGGAACTGATGATCCGCAACAGATTGGGTGACCGTGCGGATAACACTGGCCTGGCCCAGGAGGTTCAGTTTCAAAAAGACCTCCTCGCGGATAAGATATTCCTCTCCGACAGGACTGACATGGGTGACGGCATATCCTACCTTTTTTCCCTTGAGATAGATCTCCATCCAATCATGTTGGGAAGAGGTTATTGCCGGTGCTTTATCGGTAATAAAATCAGCCTGTTCACCAGGGTTGTTAAAGTTTGTTTTTTTGACCAGCAGCCCGATCATGATCAGCCACACGATAATAATACTGCCCCCCATAAGGTTAAACAGATGTTTTTTTCTAATTGTGTTCATATGTCTCAGCTTGTACCGAACAGGTTATCAAGATGTGGGATATAAAATCTGAGTGTACGATGTTAGACATGGGATGGGCGATGGAAAATCTGGGATGTGTGATGTTAGCCTTCTAAATAACCCAAGATTTTAAAATTAATGTCAAATTTTTGCAATAATACATAATTCCAGTAACTTAGCATGTGATACTGGATGCTGGTCTCTGGATATTGAATGAAATAAGGAATGTTTTTTTAGTTTATCCAGCATCGAGAATCCAGCATCTCTCCGCTTTAAGCAGTAAATCTGACAAACTCACATAAACTCTTCGGTTTGAGGCGAAGCTTTGCCAAATATCATATCACATATCCCCCAATCATCTATCACAAAGAGTATCCGATTTTTTCAAGAAGGCGCTGGGCATTGGACAGGAGTTTTTGCAAAGAACCTTTTGGTAGACCTGCACCTTCCACGACCTTTGCTGCAATTGCCTCGGTCATGAGATCATGAGGGGCATGGGCATCAGAATTAAAAACAAGCCTTGCACCCGTCTCTGTGGCAATCCTCGCCACATGGCCGTTTGTAAAGCAGTGTCCCGATCTACCGGAGATTTCCAGAAAGACCTCTTTTTCAGCAGCCAGAGCAGCCTGTTCAGATGAGATCAGCCCCGGGTGTGCAAGGATGTCTGCACCAGCTTCAAGGGCGGCCTGGTTGGTCCCCTCTGCCACGGGTTCCACAGGGCTTTCACCATGGACGACCACCAGCGCTGCTCCCAGTTCCCTTGCCACACTTACCATGGATCCAATCAGGCTGGGCGGGACATGGGTCAACTCCACACCCGGAACCACTTTTACCGATTGAGCCTGGTTTAGTTCCCTGGCTACCTTTACTATCCGGGGGATGATAAAATCAAGATTAGAGGAGTCAGCATGGTCAGTGAGTGCCACTGCTTTATAGCCCATAACTTCAAGACGTCTGACAAGTTCTGATGGAATAAGTTCTCCATCGCTAAAGAGGGTATGTGTATGCAGGTCGATCATATGAAGTGCCTAAAATGCCGAAAGTGAACTAACGCCGAAGATAAAACTGTATCTGATTTTGGGCATTTTAACTTACTTTTCTGTAACTGCTCTACTCAGGTTATTTGGGCTGACTACGTGAGTAGTCACACTTTTCTTACATCTTATATTTCCCAAAATCTTCAGGGTTTAGATTTTCAAGTATCTCTTGCCATTTCTTTCCCTTTTCCGACTTATCCTCGGGTTCAGCCTTCAGGTCAATCTGGCTTGATTTGTTTATGACCTCTTCGGCCACAAAAATAGGGGCTTTTGCTCTCAGCGAAAGGGCAAGGGCATCGCTCGGTCTGGCATCAATTGACATTTCTTTTTCCCCATGTCTGAAATGGACGAGGGCATAATAGGTATTGTCCTTCAAATCGCAGACTTCGATTTTGACGACTTTCACGTCAATCATCTCCATCATATTCTTCAATAAATCATGGGTCATGGGTCTGGAAAACTTGATCCCTTCCAATTCACTGGCAATAGCCGTAGCCTCCAATAGCCCGATCCAGATGGGCAGGGTCTGGTCACCGTCAACTTCCTTGAGGATGACAATGGGGCTATTTGTTATTGAATCCACAGTCAAGCCAGATATCACCATCGATTTATACATAAGTCCCCTCCATGGGTGCCGCAATATTTTGTGTTAATTGTTCGCTTTCTGCATTATTCTTAAACATACAATTCTATTTGTCAACAGCACTGTCCAGCAATAAAACGCGGGTATTCAGAAAATCTTCTGCAGTTGAAAACGGTTCATACTGTTGAAACATCAATTTTTAATTTGTCTCTTGCCAAGATTCCGCTTTCC
Organism: Deltaproteobacteria bacterium; assembly: GCA_019308785.1. GTDB lineage: Bacteria > Desulfobacterota > DSM-4660 > Desulfatiglandales > Desulfatiglandaceae > JAFDHL01. Next base: position 2,320 of record JAFDHL010000246.1, on the reverse strand, counting down.
TTGTAAATTAATCTTTGCAACACGTTAGCGTCTTGAAAATAGGCCCAAAGGGCGTGGCGCGAGCTTTAGAAAAATTTCTGACATCATTACATGGACCGGCTGGTGAGGCCGTGGGTGAATGCCTTTGGTTTAGCCTAACCATGAGGCAGCGTGGCCTTGAAACCTTTTCTTCGGCTCCGAGTCTCCCGGCCTGGTCATTTCAAGGCGTTACGGACGGGTGATGCCTCCCCCCTCCCTGTTCCCCTCAACTTCGCTCGGGGCCAGGGGGTCCCCCATTCCGTAACAACATGAAATGACGAAGGCCTCCCGCCAGTCACTCAGAAAAGGCCTCAAAGCCACGCTTCATCTTTTAGTGCAAGGAGCTCAGTAGAATTTGTGATACGGCTTTTGAAAAGAGACCCCCATGGCCCTATCACCATTGATTTTTTCAAAAGACTAATGTGTTAATAACGTTCAAAAGTGTTTGTATATGAGTTTAGAGGAGATAATTTAATATTATTATCTTGATAATCTATCATGAAATCGAACCGCAAAAAATCATTTTACCCTTTCGAGCTTGATCAAAAGCCTGGATTTTTTCTGACATGGTTTCTTTACAGGCTTTTCAAGCATGTTCAGTTTGATACAAGCATGACCGAGGACCTGAAACAGATGCATCGCAAGGGGACTGTCATCTATGCCATGAAATACAGGGGCTATCTGGATTATTTGCTTTATCATTACCGCTTTCGGAGAAGCCGTCTCCCATATCCCAAAATCTCCTTTGACATGAACATCTCCTTGCTCCTGCCCTTATTCCAGTTAATAAGGATTCTGAAATACTACATCGTATTCTTTTTCAGACAGGGCAGGCTACCCAACCCATTTCAAACCGGATTCTTTAAAAGCGCCATTCAACGGGGAACCACGTCTCTTCTCTGCCTGGTGGACCCAAAGGGGTTTTATAGGCACTTTGTTCATGCAGAGAAGGACAATCTCCACTTTCTCCTTGAAATCCAGAAAGAAATGGAAAGGCCGGTCTATCTCATACCCCTGCTTGTTATTTACCAAAAAGCCCCTGAAAAAGAGCATGCAAGTCTCCTCGACATATTCTTCGGATACAAGGATAAGCCCGGGCTCATAAGAAAGATCGCCCTCTTTTTCAGATATCATCGCCGGGCGTTCATCGACTTTGGAAGGCCCCTGGATCTGAAAGCATACCTGGAAAGCCAGCCCGAGGACCGACCCATGGGACGCGCGGCTTCAGAGATCAGGCAGATGCTCATTGAAAGCATTGATAGGCAAAAAAGAATAATCCTGGGCCCTGTTATGAAATCCAGGCAGCAGCTCAAGGAAATAGTCCTTAAGGACAGGGAAATTATACAGGCAATTAAAAACACGGCCGATGGAAACGAAAAGCAGTTAAAACAGCTCAGAAAAAAGGCGGGTGGATACTTCGACGAAATCGCCGGAGATTACAACATTGCCTATATACAGTTTTATTACAGGGTCCTGAAGTGGTTCTGGAAAAGGACTTTTGAAGGCATCGACGTAAGCCATGAAGAATTGGCCGTCTTGAGGGAATGGGCCAGACGGGGCCCTCTAATCTACGTCCCATCACATAAAAGTCATATCGATTACCTGATCATCAATTACATACTTTTCCTGAACCATTTGCATATTCCCAGGGTTGTAGCCGGAAAGAACATGGCCTTCTGGCCCATGGGACATTTTGCCAGTAAAGCAGGGGGCATTTTCATCAGGAGGACCTTTAGAGGGGCCAAACTCTATGCAAAGGTCTTTGCGAAATACGTCAAAGCGCTCATCAAGGAAGGCCATCCCCTCCAGTTTTTTATTGAAGGCGGTCGAAGCCGGAGCGGGAAATTGGTTCTCCCCAAGATCGGGTTTCTCTCCATCCTGCTTGATGCCTACCGCGAGAGATATTGCGATGACCTTGTATTTGTAACTGCTTCCATCAATTATGACAGGATAATACAGGATAATGGAAGAAAAATCGTATCTGGATGAGCTTGGCGGTGGAGCTAAAAAACAGGAAAGTCTCAAGCAAGTCTTCAAAGCCAGGCATTTTTTGAGTCGAAAGTACGGAACAATATATATCCGCTTCGGAAAGCCCCTTTCACTCAAGGAATACTTGAACCATAGAGGGGATCTGGGAGAGGAGACACACCGACATCTGGCATTTCACCTGATCCAGTCTATTAACAGGATCACACTGGTTACGCCTCTGGCGCTTATTTCATCGGCCATTCTTACCAAACACCGTCGCGGTTTCAATGCCCATGAACTGTCTGACACGGCAGAAATCCTTGTAAATTTACTA